>CALXFT010000017.1 GCA_944387635.1 uncultured Oscillospiraceae bacterium
CTTGCCCGGACAACCGCGCAGTCAGATCCCGGGCCGTCCGCACCCCCGACACAAGGTCGCCGCAGCCGCCAAGGGCGAGCGGCGGCGGGCGCAGGGGCGGGGGCAGGTCGGCCCGGCGCAGAGGCTGCGTCCCGTGAGGGGCGGGGGGGCCGCCTCCGGCGGCGGGGGAGGGCGCGAGCCCGCCCCCACACGGGGGGGACCCGCAAAGCGGGGGGGGCGATAGCCCCCGTTGTCCGCAGTCTGGAGACCTGCCGATGTCAACTCAGATCTGGCGCGGCTCCGAGGGGCCTACTTGATACTAGGACATTATTCCATCGCTGACCGTGCGATATGAACATTTCAGGAAGAATGTCCTCCTCGGAAATACAGGGAAATGCAATCATTTACACCTACCCTACGGGCGATATGGACATTTTGTGCGCCTCTGATAGACAGTTCCTGGCTGACGGCTATGAGCTGGCAGACGGGAAGTTTGTCAAGGACTCGAAGCATCCCGCGCCGACTCCACGGGAGGCCGGTGTTAAGAGCTCCGGTGAGGATATGCAGCGCAGCGCGCGGCGCGCCCGTAGCAAGCTGCGGCGGCTGGCCTTGTCCAACCGTTTCCGCTGGTTCGTGACATTAACCTTGGATCGGGAGCGCATTGATCGGTATGATCCAGATGTTGTGCAGCGGGCTTTGTCTGCCTGGTGCAGCAATATGGTGCAGCGGCGCGGTTTGACTTACATCCTTGTGCCGGAGTTGCACCGACTCGAGGAAGGGAAGGCAGAACGGGCTTACCATTTCCACGGGTTATTTTCGGATGTGGTTGAGTACGTCGATTCCGGGACGATTAAGCGTCCCGGAATCAAGAAGCCCAGGCGGCCAGCCTGCGAGGCCCAGCGGGCCGAATGGCTGGCGCAGGGCGGGCATGTGGTCTACAATCTGCCTCAATGGCGGTATGGGTTCAGCACGGCGATTGAGTTGCACGGTGAGTACAGCCATGCAGTTGCTTATGTCTGCAAGTACATCGGGAAGCAGAATGGTGAGCGGCCTCTGGGCCGCTGGTATTACTCCGGCGGGCAGCTGGCGAAGCCTGACAAGATGATTGCCACGTTGGATTATCGGCAGACGGCAGAGGATTTTGCCGGGGATGCGGTAGAGTTTGCCATCCCCGGAAGTAAATTGCTGGTCGTGCATACACGGCCAGCCGATGAATGAAAGGATGGTTGATTATGCGTAAACGAGTAGGCAGACGGGTTTTTGCGGGGGATCGCTTGGCGGACCAGCTCCGGGAACGGGGGTATACCAATGAGGCATTCGGGCGGCTGCTGGGGATCAGTCCATCGGCGGTATCCACGTACCGCTGCGGGCGGCGGGAGCCGTCGGTATCGACGCTGGTTGATATGGCGCAGCTGCTGCATGTGTCTCCCGGCTGGTTGCTGGGACTGGATGAGGAGGTGGGTTGATGGCATCCGGAAGTTATGTTCAGGTCTATGTGAAATGTCCGTTTTATTCCAATGATAACGGACGCAATATAATCCGCTGCTCTGTTGGTGGTGGCATCTCCGGCATATCATTGCGGACGGTTGACAAAGCGGCCTGGAAGAAACACATGGATTCTTTTTGCTGTAAGGATTACGGAGATTGTCCGGTATATCGGTTGGCTATGACCTACTGGGGCGGGGAGTCATGCAAGCATAATGACGGCGTTGTATGTCTTGGTCAGCACGGGTGCGGATCCTGCGGCTGGAATCCGGATGTTGCAGCCGCCCGCCTGGGGCGGCGAAAGGAGGCAGATTGTCATGATTGATTGGGATCGGATTGCGCAGGAGTATGTCCAGGGCGACATGGGGTATCGGGCGCTTGCTCAGGCCCACGGCCTTCCCGTGGCCCAGGTAGCCAAGGCGGGACGGGACGGCCATTGGCCGGATCGGCGCGCAGCATATCGGGAGGGGGCCCAGGACTCTGATGGAGATCTTGGGATCGAGATCCAGCGGGCCGGAGTGGCCCAGGCCCTGACCGTTTGCCAGCTGGCCGCGCTGCTGCTCTCGAAGGTCCATGATACGGTGATCGCCGTGGAGGCCGGGGACACGGCGCGGCTCAGGCAGTTGGCCGGGACGCTGCGGGATCTGCGGGCCATGACGGAGATTGACCTGGAGATCGACCGGGCAACCCGGCAAGCCAGGTTGGATTTGCTGGTCAAGCGCGGCAATGATGCGGATACAAGGGTACTCGAGGTGGTCATGAGCCCCGAGCTTGAACATTATGCCAAGTGAGGTGATGCATGAAAACGGAGTATTTGTTGGATCGGGAGGTTGATCTGGTCCTTGCTGCGCTGACGCCGGAAAACAGGCTTGTGATCCGGACAGCCTTGGTCACGGGGTTGCGGATCGGGGACGTGCTGGCACTGCGTCCGGACCAACTCAAGCCGCATTTCTGGGTCCGCGAAATGAAAACCGGGAAGGCGCGGCAGGTGGGTTTACCTGGGCCGCTGTTGTCTGACCTGCGTTCTGCTGCCGGTACTGACTGGGTATTCCCGGGCCGGGACCCGCGCAAGCACCGGACGCGGCAGGCGGTTTGGAAAGATGTCAAGCGGGCAGCGGAGGCGTTCCGTTTGCCGCAGAATGTGGGGCCGCACTCGTTTCGAAAGGTCTATGCCGTGGATCTGATGCGCAAGTACGGAGATATAGCCAAGGTGCGCCGCGCCTTGAATCATTCCAGCGAGACAATCACTGTGATTTATGCGCTGGCGGATCGGCAGTTGGAGGCAAAATACAGCCGCCGGAGAACACGCTCCGGCGGAAAAAAGAGTTGACAACTTAGGGCGGCTTGTGATATGCTGATACAGCACCGATTACACAAGGAAGGAGGGGTCAGATAGCGAACGCTACAACAAGCTATATTTTGTTGCGGGGACAAGGCGATACTTTCGCTTTTTTAATTTTTGGCTTGTCAACGCAACAAAATTTTTATTTTGTTGCGTTCGTTAGATTGATGAGAAAAAGCAAACGAAGCCCCCCCATGCGCCAGCGCTTCTCCCCCGTTTGTAATATCATTATATCATCCCTGCCCTGCCGGCATTTGGCTGCAGGAATCTTGTTAATTCCTCCGAGTTTTTTGAAATTCGTCTTTACTTTTTCCTGCTTTCCCGCTAAAATAGATTCGTCAAAACACGAAGCCAAATGGCCTGATAGGAGGATTATCTTTATGGGCATTAAACGAATCGGCGTACTTACCAGCGGCGGAGATGCTCCCGGAATGAATCCCTGTGTCCGCGCTGTTGTTCGGACTGCTATGTACCACGGCGTGGAATGCTATGGCATTCGCCGCGGCTGGAATGGTCTGATCAACGGCGATATCGTCAAACTGGATGAAAAAAGCGTTTCCCATACCATAAATCGCGGCGGAACAATCCTCTATACCGCCCGCAGTAAAGAATTTATGACCGAGGAAGGCCAGCGCAAAGCAGTCTCCACCTGTAAGTTCCTCGGGCTGGACGGCATCATTGCCATTGGCGGTGACGGCACTTTCCGGGGCGCCCTGGCCTTGAGCAAATACGGCATCAATGTGATCGGCATCCCCGGAACCATTGACAACGACATCAGCTGTACCAATTACTGCATCGGTTTTGACACGGCTGCCAATACGGCCATTGAATGCATTGACAAGCTGCGGGATACGATGCAGTCTCATGAGCGTTGCTCTGTCGTGGAGGTTATGGGGCGCAATGCCGGTTATCTGGCTATGTATGTCGGCCTTGCTGTAGGCGCCACGGCGGTGCTTGTTCCAGAAGAGCCCTTTGATTTTGAACGAGACGTCATCGAGAAGATCCGTCAGGCTCGGCTCAATGGATTTACGCATTATATGATCGTTGTTGCCGAGGGTGCCGGCTCCGCATCGGACATCGCGGCGCAAATCAAGGAAGCCATCGACCTGGACCCGCGGGTGACGGTTCTTGGTCATATTCAGCGCGGCGGCTCCCCTACCGGCCGTGACCGTGTCAATGCCACAAAGATGGGATATTTGGCTGTGGAGCTCCTGCTCCAGGGCAAGACCAATCGCATCGTCTGCACCCACGAGGGTGATTACATCGATGTAGATATCAGCGAAGGCCTGGCTATGAAAAAAGGCATCCAAAAAATGGAGGTCGATGTTTTGGCCGCTATGACCGGCATCTGATTGCCCCTTCGCAGGAATGGATTCCGCTTTTTCTTCGCTGCCAGATTTAAATACAGGCGGTCAGCCACGTCGGCTGACCGTCTGTATTTTTTGGGATATTGAGTTTTGATAGGCAAAGGTCCGCCGGATAGATCCAGCGGACCTTTTATGCTTTCGGATGACATTTGTCATATACGGACTTAAGTTTTTGGTTGATCAGATGCGTATACATCTGCGTGGAAGAAATATCGCTGTGTCCCATGAGCTCTTGCAAGGAACCGAGATCCGCGCCATTTTCCAGCAGATGCACCGCGAAACTGTGCCGCAAGGTATGAGGCGTAATTTCCTTTTCAATACCGGCCTTTGCCTGATAGAACTTCAAGATTTTCCAGAATCCCTGACGGCTCATCCTGGCGCCGCCGACATTGACAAACAACGCGCTCTCCTGGGGATCCGCGACCAGCAGAAGGCGCACTTCCTTTATGTATACCGAAAGCGCACGAAGTGCGGCGGGATAGAGCGGAATCACGCGGGATTTCTTCGCGCTTCCGCATTTCAGCACGCCCAACTCCAGATTAACATCTTCCACATTCAGGTCAATCAGCTCTGTCACCCGAATGCCGGTGGCATACATAACCTCAAGCATAGCCTTATCCCGATATCCCTTCGGATCGACGCACGAAGGCTGTGCCAAAAGCAGCTCTACTTCCTTACCTGTAAGGATCTGGGGGAGCTTTTTTTCTCCCCGATCCACATGAATGTTCTCGGCAACCGGAGAAGATTCCAGAAAACCTGTCGATACCAGGTAAGAATAAAAATTCTTCAGACTTGCCAGCGCACGGGATACCGTCGCGCCAGATTTCCCCTGCTTTTGAAGGTAAGTCAGATAATCGCCGATATTCTGTTGGGAGGCGTTCAAAACTTCCAGCTCCTCTTCCTGCCGCAGCCATTCTAAAAATTGGCGAATGTCCCGAATATAAGAAGAAACCGTATTATTCGACGCCTGTTTTACCTTGGTAAGGTAGTTTTCGTAGGCATGAATCAAATCCAACATGAATCCGTTTACCCAATTACCCTTTCCACTATTCTATCAACCTCGCCAAAAACGGCGAAATGACGCTGTATTGAATACTCCCGGCCAGTATCAGAAGAGATACGATGAATACACTCTCCCCTGTATGCCGTGTATGGCTTCCCGGAAGATTGCGCAGCCAAAACCAATATAGAACTGGAGTGGACACGCAGTCTCCAAAAAGGACCAGATATCGGATCAGCCAACCGGCAGAGCCAAAGGCGAATAAAATGCCCGCGGAAATATACGAAAACAAAAATGCCTTGCCGAAACATATCGGAAACAGTAGTACGGGCATTGAAAAGTATACCGCAAAAGCGGAGAAAAGGAAGGGTAATAGGATGCCGCACAGAAGACCAATGATCGACACAGGTGCATAAACGCAGCTGCGCATCTGAGAAATAAGACTGTCCTCTGCCGACAGGTAAACCAACGTACCACATAATAGCCCGGACAGCCACATGCATGCAAGAAGGAATCGGCACACCTTGCGCCGACGTTGCGGCGAATCGTAGAAGAAAAACCGTGCCACGAAACCCCTCCCTCGTTTGAGATGATACAAGCTCTCGCTTGCTTACGAAAAAACTTGAGGGCGTACACGGCACGAGCGTGAAAATACTCCGAATCGAATACACCCATACTATACTCCAATTTTTACAAAAATTCAAGGTGTTTTAGCCAAAACAAAGGTTTTTTGTTAATTATGACGATATTTATGTCTACTTTTTTATGTTAACTAAGTCGACTTAAATCTTTTTTGCCTTTATCATTTTCGACTTTTCATCAATATATTGGGACATTTCCCTCGTTTTCTCACTAAATATTGATTTTGCAATTTTTCCTTCAGATAGGTAAATGCAGGTAAGTATCATTTACCCCGGCGTCTGTTTTGTACAACTTAACGATTTGAAAAACGGATTTTTTTGATTCTTCCTTTCTGCTCCCGCAATCCGATCAATCCAGCGGTGGTACTTCCTCCAAATACCAGGGCCGCCGTTACGCCAACCGCTTCATACTGTCCTCCAAAAAACAGGGCTGTGACCGACAGCAGTATTCCAAAATATACCGCGCCTGCCGCGGTGCACACCATCAGCCGCTGACGCCTGATTTTTCCATAAGCCGTGATTGCTCCCAGGTAGGAAGACAGCAATAGCGCCGCGGCTATTCCGTATCCGACATTCTCCCAAGCAACGCGTTCCATATCCACCAGTTTTGCCAGAAGCGCCACCGCGGCCAAGGTTGTTGTCAGACTTACGCAGCCGCCCGCTGTCAGCCCTCCCGCCATCGAAGACGTTCTTCCGGTTGGTTTACGATCCATAACCATGTCTCCCCTCCCCTTTCACTCCAGCCTATTCCAGATCATCACAAAATAGAACCGGGGACAGCATGGGCGCTGTCCCCGGGATCGTATGTTGTAAGAAAGCCAAATCCCGGTCCTCGCCAACGAAGACCGGGTGGGTGATTCATTTTTCAGAAAGAACGCCGCCTCGACGCGGTTATACTTCTACGTCCACATTCGCGACTTTTCTCTTCTCCTGAGCCTCTGTAACCGTCCTGAACTTCATGCGAGTATCCCGGACCTCAGCCAGTGCCTTGGAGATCGCCTCTTCCGTTTGACGCAGTGATTCATCCATATATTCATTGCCGGCTTTTCGAAGCTGGTTGATGCGATTCTGTGTTTGCCCAACCAGTTCGTCACTGCGCTTTTTCGCTTCGGCATAGATCGCCTCTCTGGTGACCATCTGCTTCGCCTTCTCCTGGGCCTCCCGGAGAATTCCCTCAGCCTCACGCCGGGCCTGGCTGATCAGTTCATTACGGGATTCCACAATGGTTCTGGACTGCTTCAGTTCGCCGGGGAGCTGAGCCAGGATCTCATCGAGCATATCCAGAACTTTATCACGCTCAAGAATGCATTTATCCGCCGCCAAAGGCATGGAGCGGGCATCCTGAACCATGTCGTACAGCGCGCCAATAATGTCTTCGGTAGTACGGTCGCTCATTTTCATGTTCCTCCTTGAAATTTTTTCTTTTTCTCTATTCTTTCCTGAAAGTCCGGAATAATTTCACTGGGTAAAAATTCCGAAAGCTCTACCCCGTAGGACCCCAATTCCTTTACAATGCTGGAGCTCAGATACATATACTCGCTTTCCGCGGTCAAAAACATGGTGTCCAGCCCCGGATTGATTTTACGATTGATCAGCGCCATCTGAAATTCGCTTTCAAAGTCGGATACCGCCCGGAGGCCCTTGAGGATCACGCAGCCTCCCCGGCGCCTGGCATACTCTGCCAAAAGCTCATTGGAACTATCCACTTCCACATTGGGCAGATCCGCAGTGACGCGCCGAATCAATTCCACCCGTTCACGCTGGGAAAACATCGGGTTTTTCACCGCGTTAACCATAACGCACACGATCAATTTATCAAAAATGTGAGCAGCCCGACGGATAATATTCAAATGACCGCTGGTGACCGGATCGAAGCTGCCCGGATAGATTGCAATTTTCATCAATTTCTCATTTCCCCGTTCTTGCGATAGATCGTAAGGACGGTTTTTCCGTATTTGTAGTCGCGGGACCGGGTGTATCCCTCCAGATCCCACGGGAGTTCCTTGCCCAAAGGACGCTCTGTTACCATTATACCATCGGATTGTAAAATGTCAATTTCCGTTATTCTTTTTATGGCATTTTCCAGATAGCCTTCCGCGTAAGGAGGATCCAGAAAAATAATGGAGTACCGCTCACGGCAGTGGTCCAGATACCGCAGATAGTCGCTTTGGACCACCCGCCCCGCCTGTTCCAGCTTTGTCCGTTTTAAATTCTCACGGATCAGTTTGCACGCTTCTTCTCTCGCATCCACAAATACAGCGCTTTTCGCTCCTCTGCTCAAGGCTTCGATGCCGAGCTGTCCCGTTCCGCCGAACAGGTCCAGCACCGCGGCGTTCGGTATCTCGAAGTTGATGATGCTGAACAGCGCTTCCTTGACCCGGTCTGCCGTGGGCCTGGTCTGTATCCCATCCGGCGTCTTCAGCTGAACACCGCGGGCTTTTCCGGTAATGACACGCATAATAGAATCATTGCTCCCGTTTCTAAAAATTAGTTTTCGCTGTCTGCCACTGTCTTGTCCTTTTCCCGAAAGTGCTGATAAACCGCGGCCGCCGCATTCCTGGGAAGGATCCTCTCCAACTCCGGCAAAGAAGCCTGACCGATCGCGGCGAGAGACTTAAACTGCCGCAGAAGCTCCTGTTTTCGTTTTGCGCCGATACCCGGGATCTCGTCAAGCTCGGAATATCTCAAGCGCTTGCTCCTGAGCTGGCGGTGATAGGTGATCGCGAACCTGTGGGTCTCCTCCTGGATGTTTCCGATCAGGGAGAAGATCGCCTGATTGTTGTCGATCCGAATCTCCTCTCCTTCCGGCGTCACCAGCGCCCTGGTACGGTGCCGGTCGTCTTTCACCATGCCGAACACAGGGAAACGCAATTCTAAGGTTTCCAGAGCCGCCAGCGCCGTCTTGGCGTGGGTCACGCCGCCGTCGATAAGCAGCAGATCCGGCGGCGACGCGAAGCCCGGGTCGCCTGCCAGATAATGCCCAAACCGCCTCAGCAGGACTTGACGCATGGCTCCATAGTCATCCTGTCCGGTCATGCCCTCCAGCTTGAAACGTTTGTACGCCTGCTTTCTCGGCGCTCCGTCCTGAAACACCACCATGCTGGCAACAATATCCGTTCCGGAGATGTTCGAGATATCATAGGACTCGATCCTCCCTGGAGGATCCATGGCAAGCATTTTCCCGAGCAGGACCAGCGTGGCGCTGACCCGTTCCTCTTTTCCTGTCACACGCTGGGCCTCTTCATAAGCGTTTTTGCAAGCCAGTTCCACCAGGCGAACATTGTCCCCTCGTTGGGGAACATGCAGCTTCGGTCTATATCCATACTGCTGCTCCAAAAGCTGAGCGAACAATTCGCTATCTTCTGTCTCGAAGGGCAGCAGAACACGTTTTGGCGCAAGGCCGCGGCTGAGATAAAACTGTTTGAGCAAGCTGGAAACCGCTTCCTGCTTATCATCCGGGCGGGGAAACACTTCATATTCTTTATCCAGCAGATTTCCACCGGAGAAGTGCAGCACCGCGAAGCACGCTTTCGCTTCGGTTTCTCCGTATCCGACCACATCCGTATCCGCAAGCGTACCGGCTGTCACCAACTGTTTCTGTCCCAGATTTTCCACCGCGGCCAATCTGTCCCGCAGGCTGGCCGCAAGCTCAAACTCCAGGTTGTCCGCGGCGGCAAGCATCTGGGTTCGGATCTGTTCCGCAACCGCCTTGTAATTGCCTTGTAAAAGCTGACGGGCCTGAAGCATCACTTCTCTGTATTCCGCGCAGCTTTTGTTTTCCTGGCACCATCCGGCGCATTGATTCATGTGATAGTTCAGGCAGGGGCGGTCCTTTCCGATATCCCGCGGAAACTGCTTGCGACATCCGGGAAGCTTTAAGGTCAGCCGAATGGCCTCCATAACATCATGGGTGACCGCGCGACCGCCGTAGGGGCCAAAGTAATCCGCTCCATCCTTGGCCGGTTTATTGACCAGGGTAATGGAGGGATACGGTTCTTTCATATCCAGCCGAAGATAGGGGTATCCTTTATCATCCTTAAGAAGAATGTTGTACTTCGGCATATACCGTTTGATCAGCGAGCATTCCAGAACCAGGGCTTCAAATTCTGACGCGGCAACGCTCACGTCAAAATGATGGATCTTGCTGACCATGAGCCGGGTTTTCGGCGAGTGGGAAACTGTGTCCTGAAAATACTGGCTGACGCGGTTTTTCAGCTTTTTTGCCTTGCCAACGTAGATCACCGTGTCCACTTTATCCCGCATGATATAGACACCAGGTTCAAGCGGAAGGGTCAGCGCTTTTTCCTTAAGTTCATCAAATGTCATACTCTTCCTCAAAAAAGCACCGCCTCAATGCGAAAAACCTGGCATTGAGGCGGTTTTGCATAGCGCTTTTAATAAACGTCTCTTTGGAGCAGCGCATCCAGCGCGTTCACAGCAGTCTCAGCGTCAGGGCCTGCGGCACTCAGAGTAACTGTGGAGCCGGTGATGATCCCCAGAGACATAATGCCCAAAAGGCTCTTGGCATTCATCTTTCGGCTGCCGGATTCCAGCCAGATCGTGCTCTCAAACTCATTGGCTTTCTGCACAAAATAGGTCGCTTGTTTGTTGTGCAAACCGGACTCGCAGCGGACAATCACTTCTTTACTGAACATTTTCCCACACTCCTTTTTATCACGCCCTTTCGGGTATGAAAGGTCTGCCTATATCATAGCATTTTTGACGAAAAAGTCAACTGATTTTCATTTTCTTTCACAAGTAGCCCGTTTAACCCAATTCCGCAATGGTAACGCCATCTTCCCCTTCGCCATACTGGCCCAAGCGGAACTTTTTCACAAACTTGGTTTTTTTCAGACACTGCTGGACCGCGGAGCGCAGGGTACCGGTTCCCTTTCCGTGAATGATGCGCACCTGGTTTACGTTGCTGCGCAAAGCCTCGTCCAGATACCGCTCCAGAACAGAGATCGCCTCCACAGAATCCATGCCGCGCAGATCCACCTCCGTGGGCATGGCGCTTAGCTTCATCTCTCTTCCGGAGTGCTTGGGCCGCTCGCTCTTTACCTTGTAAGGGTTCTCTTGCTCCAGCAGATAGATCTCATCCGCCTTGGCGGTCATCTTCAGAATGCCCGCCTGAAGCTGATAGGTGCCGTCCTTGTTGATCGCGATGACATTTGCCTTGGTCCCCAGTTTCAGAAGTTCTACAGTATCCCCTACCAGGACTCCTCTGGTCGGCTTGGGGCGTTCCTTTTTGGGCTGGCCCGCGCGAAGTTTTTCTTCCGCCTCGTTCAGATTGCGACGGGCCTCCGCCTGGCGCTGGTTGATGCCCGCCACGTCCGCGCTCTCGACCAGCTGCTTACGCAGGGCCTTCAACTCCTCAGATGCGGCATTGGCGGCAGTCCGCGCATCTTCAATGATCTGCTGCGCCTCACGGCGCGCAGATTCCATAGCCTTCTCCCGTTCGCGGCGGAGCTGCTCGTTGTATTCTTCACTTTGCTGCTTGATCTTGGCAGTCTCCTGCCGCAGGCGCTCCGCTTCCAAGCGGGCCGTCTCCATTTGCTGGCGCTGCTGCTCAAGCTGTGACAAAACATCCTCAAAATCCTTATCACTTTTGTCGACCATCTTGTCGGCTTCCTTCAGAATCTGCTCATACAGCCCAAGCTTCCGGGATATGGCGAAGGCGTTGGATTTTCCCGGAATGCCGATCAGGAGCTTATAGGTCGGCCGCAGTGTCTCCACATCAAACTCGCAGGAGGCGTTGATCACGCCTTCTGTACGCATGGCATAGAGCTTAAGCTCAGCATAGTGGGTGGTCGCCACCACCCGCGCACCCATTTTGCGGCAGAATTCTATAATCGCGGTGGCCAGAGCGGCCCCCTCCGTTGGATCTGTGCCCGCGCCCAGCTCATCGAAGAGCACCAGCGTCCGGTCATCACATTGGGCCACCACATCCACAATGGTTCGCATATGGCTGCTGAATGTGGAAAGGCTTTGGGCAATGGACTGCTCGTCGCCGATATCTGCCAGAATGGCATCAAAAGTTGACAGAACGCTCCCATCCCCGGCCGGAATGTGGAGGCCGCACTCAGCCATCAGCGTCAGCAGGCCAATGGTTTTCAGCGTCACCGTCTTGCCGCCCGTATTCGGCCCCGTAATGATCATGGAGTCAAAGTCCGATCCCAGCCGCAAAGAGATCGGCACAACCTTCTGCGGATCAATCAAAGGATGCCTGGCATTGCGCAGCTCGATTTTTCCCTGATCGTTCATGACCGGAGGCCAGGCCTTCATGCGGTAAGCCAGCTTCGCTTTCGCGAAAATTACGTCCAGCTGCACCAGGATTCGGTAATCCTGTTCGATTGCCTCCCGGTATCCGGCCGCCTCGCTGGATAGTTCTGCCAGAATCCGCTCAATCTCTTTATTTTCTTTCAGCTCCAGTTCCCGCAAAGCGTTGTTTGCGTTGACCGCGGACATGGGTTCGATAAAGTACGTAGATCCCGTGGCGGATACATCATGAACAAGTCCGGGGACATCGTTTTTGCACTCGCTCTTTACGGGAACCACATAGCGGCCCTGGCGAATGGTGATGATCGGCTCACGGAGGAACTTGCTGTAAGCCGGCGAGGAGATTACCTTTTGCAGACTGTCGCGAATCTTCGCGGACTGGATCCGCATATGCCGGCGGATATCCGCCAAGGTCTGGGACGCGTTGTCCGCGATTTCCTCCTCGGATAAGATCGCGCCAAAAATCTTATCCTCTAAGTATTTGTTTGGCGTCAGCGCCCGGAAAAATTCATCTAGAACCGTCGCTTTTTCGTCTTCCGCCACATAACCTTTGACATTGCGCGCGCATCGCAGGATCCCTGCGATGCGCAGCAGCTCAACAGGCTGCAGTGTACCGCCCCGGTCCGCCCGCTCCAAAGAAGCGGACATATCGGTCACATCCCCGAAAACGGGATTTCCCTTTCGGGTGCACAAATCGGAAGCGACCGTGGTCTGCCGGAGCATCTGCTCAACGTCCTCAAGATCAGAGCTTGGCCGCAGCGCCAGACACGCCTCCTTGCCCCCCTGACTTCCGGCGCACTGGGAAAGAAGCTGCAGGACCTGGTCCAGCTCCAGCTTCAGTAGGGACTTTTCGTATAGTTCAGACATGGTTCTCACCTGTTTCTCTATGAAATAAATTGTTCTTACACCAGCACAGACTTATAGAAATCCAGAGCGGAAAACCCCCGCTCAAGCTGGGTTGCCAGATATGCTTCTGCCAGCTCTGAGAGTCCGGCCAATGTCTGCCGGCTGACACGAAAGGAGAATAGCTTCTTCGGATCACACAGGCATATGTAGCGCATCGCCTCCAGCTGCGCCGCCGTCACCGGCATTCGTACGCCATTGGATTCCCGGCTGCGGCATTTCCGGCACTCCAGATGCCCTGCCGACAGATCAAAGCACTCCGGTGCCTGATTCCCGCAGACGTGACAGCCAAACAAGTCCGGCATATATCCGGACAGACAGGCGGCTCGCAGCTCGTAAACGGATTTGACCAGAGGTTCCGGAAGTTCCATGGCCGCCAGGCCGTGAAGACAGTTGAGCAGCAGCGACTGCAGTTCCGAATTCGGCAGATCCTCCTGGGACAGGACCTCCGCCACCTGGGCAAAGTATGTACTCAGCGCAAGCTTGGTCAAATCCCGGCGAATGGGCATGAACAGCTCTATGGTCTGCGCCTCGTTTATGGTATGCTGGCCGCGATATTCAAACAGTGTGAACTCGCTGAACGCCAGCAGCTGACAGGCGGCGGTAAGAGGACTGTTCTTTCGGCGCAATCCCCTGGCCTTCACTGTCAGCTTTCCATGGCGGGTGGTCAAAATAGTAAGCAGCGCGTCCCGATCATTGTAGTCCGTGATCCTCAGGACTATGCCCCGAACCGTCAAATACATGTCTGTCCTCCGATTTTCGCTGCTTGCTGTACAGAAGGTACGCTTCCGGCGCACCGGTCTCCACAAATAGCTGCCAGTACTCTCTCGCGTTCATCCAAATCCCTCCCGGGGATAGGATTTCCAAGCAAACAGTTTCTTACCACTGGAAATTATTCTCTGTACCCGAAGTTCCGGATCAGGAAATCACTGTCCCGCCAATTCTCCTTGACCTTGACCCATGTGGTCAAATAGACCTTGGTACCCATGAATTTTTCGCAGTCCTGCCGGGCCATGGAAGAGACTTTCTTGAGCATATCTCCATGCTTTCCGATGATGATCCCCTTGTGGCTCGCCTTTTCACAATAGATCGTGGCATCGATGTCTATAATGCCGTTGTCCCGTTCTGTGAACTTGGTGATCTCCACCGCAGTGCCGTGGGGGATCTCCTTATCCAGGCACCACAGCAGCTTTTCACGGATAATCTCGGCCATGACCTGGCGCTCCGGCTGGTCAGTGGTCACATCCTCAGGAAAGAGGAAGGGGCTCTCAACCGAATACTTCTCACATTCGGAAAGCAGTATATCTACGCCGTCGCCGGTTTTGGCGGAAATGGGAATGATCGCGTCAAAGGCTCCGGTTCGCGAGTAGACATCAATGACCTCCAAAAGCTTTTCCTTCTCTACTGTGTCGATCTTGTTGATCGCAAGCACCGCCGGACAATGGGTGCCCAGGATATTCGCGATCAGCGCGTCCTCCTGAGCGCCAACAGAAGGGATCGGTTCCACAACCAGGATGGCCGCGTCTACGTTCGAGATGGACTCACGGACCGTGTTGACCATGTAATCGCCAAGTTTGGTCCTGGCTTTGTGGTAACCGGGGGTATCCACAAAAACATACTGCATATTGTCACGGGTGAGGATGCCGCAGATACGATTCCGTGTGGTCTGCGGCTTATTCGATACAATGGTGATTTTCTCACCTACTAAATAATTGATCAGGGTGGATTTCCCCACATTGGGACGCCCTGCGATGGTTATGATTGCGGTTTTTGTATTCATTCTCTTTCTCCTGTACTACTTGGTTTCCCCGCGGCTCATTCCGGGGATTCCGGCAGCGATGGCCTCTTCCCTGGCACGCATCTGCCGCTTTTGTTCTCCTTCGTCCAAATGGTCATATCCCAGCAAATGCAGCATGGAATGAATGGTCAGATACCCGACTTCCCGACGTGTGGTGTGTCCAAACTCCGATGCCTGCGCAACCGCGCGCTCCAGGCTGATGCACATATCTCCCAGGGGCACCAATCCGGTTTCCGGATCCTGATACGGCTCCCAATCCTCCGGCAGTTCTCCGGCAGTGAGCTGAAACATAGGGAAACTGAGCACATCCGTCGCCGCGTCCAGCTGTCTGCTCTCCCGATTGATAATTCGGATTCCCGCGTCATCCGTCACAAGAACGTTGATCTCACAGGGCGCGTGGACACCTTCCGCTTCCAGAGTTTTTTGAACGCAGGTGCGGATGATCGATTGAATGGTATATTTCTGCAGGCTGAGTTGCTCAAAGACAATTTTGATTCTATGTCTCATAGATAGAAGTCTCCATTCTGATTTCCGCCTGACGCTTGCATACGCAACCAGGCAGAAGGACGATCCTTTGGATGGTTATTTTTTTCGGTTAAGCTTTTTGGCAGACGTCCCCGATTTCTTTTCCGGTTTTTTCGCGCGGCTCTGCCCGGAAGCGGGTTGCTTTCTCTGCGCCGCTTTCCGCTCCTGCGCCTGTCTGTCGGATCGTTCGTAAGCGTTGATGATCTGCTGCACCAATGCATGGCGAACCACATCCGCCGACGTCAGGCGGCAGATGGCAATGTCCTTCACATCGTCCAGCACACGGATGGCATCCTTCAGACCGGACACCTTATCGCTGGGAAGATCGATCTGGGTCACATCGCCTGTGATCACCACTTTCGACCCAAACCCCAGACGTGTCAGGAACATTTTCATCTGTTCCCGGGTGGTATTCTGAGCCTCATCCAGAATGATAAAGCTGTCATCCAGGGTCCGCCCGCGCATATAGGCCAGCGGCGCGACTTCAATCGATCCCCGTTCCTGATATTTCTGGAAGGTCTCCGCTCCCAGCATATCGTAGAGCGCGTCGTACAGGGGCCGCAGATAGGGGTCGACCTTATTCTGCAGATCCCCGGGCAGGAAGCCAAGCCGCTCTCCCGCTTCCACCGCGGGACGTGTCAGAATGATCCGGTTGACGGTACGTTCCCGGAACGCGGCTACCGCCGCCGCCACAGCCAGATAAGTCTTGCCGGTTCCGGCAGGACCCACACCGATGGTGACGGTATGGCTCTGCATGGCCTTCATATATTGCTGCTGACCGACGGTCTTGGCTTTGATTGGCTTGCCTCTGGCGGTGATGCAGACCACATCCTTTGCCATCTGGGCCACTTGGGAATCATTCCCCTCATTGACCAGGGTAATGAGGTAGCGCACACGCTGCTCGTCGATGGTCTCCCCTTTTGCGGCCAGCGCCAGAAGTCCCTCCAGGGTCCGCACGGCCTTATCCGCCATTTCCTCGTCACCGGTGATCCGCAGATCTGTCCCCCGGTTGACCACATGAACAGTTAACGCGTCTTCAATGCGCTTGACATTTTCATCAAAGGAGCCAAATACCGCAATCAGATCTTCTACACGCTCAGCATTGACAATCCTTTCAACTTGCTTTCCCATTTGTCTCTCCTATCTGTTCCTGCCGCACTCTGCCGATCATCTCATGGCAGACATATTTTCCCTTCAGCCTGTAGCAGCCATCCCGGGCGGCTACCTCCTCAGAACGCTCCTGAATGGATCCGGCAATCATCTGCTCTTTTAAATACGCTTCGGCAAACTCCTTCAGCGCATCCTGCGCCACACTTTGCTGCAGTGATACGGTTCTGGTATCCCAGGTGGTAACGGTATCCACGCACAGCGCAATGGGCAGCTGAAATCCCCCCGGCAGTCTTACATAGTATTCCTCATACATTCTACCACAACTGCTGTCCCAAATTCCACTATCTTTCCATAAATTTATTCGTTTTTTTCCGAGCAAAAGGCTGAACCCGTAAGATGTTTCCTGTTTCTCTTCTCGAGCGGCCCACGCGCTGGGCAAAACCGCCTCCAGCGTATGGTTGGTTTGGGCATAGATCTCGCCTTCGGCGCAGGTGGCCTGAATGCAGATCCCGCAGTCCGTATATCCGGAGATCAATACCTGCCCAGCCTTTACCACGTCTCCGACTTGAAAAAGCCCGTTTCCCCGGATAACTGTGCCGGACAGGATCTGTCCGTCCCTGGCCGCAACGATGCTGGAAACAACGGCGGGATCCTCCGCCTCCTTCTGAGATTCCGGGCGCTCCCGCACCGAAATGGTGGCGATGCATCCGGAGGTGTTTACCCCTGCCCACTGAAGCTCCGGGACCTCCAGGAGCAGGGCGTTTTTGACCTTTTCACTGCGTACCTGCCGGCGGGAGGCGCCAAAGCGGATACCGCAGGCCTCCGCGGCCGCGAGAATGCGCTTTGTGGGAACGGCGTCATTTCCCTCCACCTGAACAAACAGCACTCTGCTCGGAAGGAAAAGGATAAGAATCAGCAGGAACAATGTACCCAAAAGCAGAACTGGGCGGTGGATGAGACGACGGCCTGTCCAAAACATTCCAATATTCCGACATACCCGCAGCGTCTCCCCGCGTTTCTCGGAAAGCGCAGCCAAAGCCCCGTGATCACATCTGCGGATGATGAACTTCACTGTCAGATCCCCGGTCCTTTGTACGCGAAAGATCGATATTCCCTTCCCGATGACGGCTTCCAGTGCTTTTTCCGTCTCCGCGCTGGTAAACTCCACTTCCATCATACCTGTCAAAGAGTTCCATAGATCCATATCTATCCCCTCCGTTGAATTGAAACGCCGTCTATCCTTCCGCGAATCACAAGCTGTTCCCTTGTCATCCGCAGCAGCTCCAACTGGCAGCCGCAAATGCTCACACAGCCATAGCGAACCTTAACGGTGATCCGTTCTTTGCTGTATTCCTTAACGCCGAAGTGATTTTCGATCAGCACTCTCCGGTCGCCGGCGATCTCCACGATGGGCTGCCCCGGCAGCGGCTGGCCTGACAGATCCGTTTCCTCTGCCAACCGCTCAAAGAAATTACGCCCTCTGCCCATTCCGGCACCCCCTTTTTAGAAAGGATATGAATGCGGTTGTCTCCATTTGCATAGATTCTTTCGAGGTGAGGTATGTGAAGCAGAAACTTCCCTGGACCGGTATCGGCGCGTTCACCGGGATGCTGATTTTGATCCTGGACGGGAAAACGGCTCTGGAAGGAGCGAGGGCAGGCATGGAACTTTGCCTGGTTACCGTGATTCCTTCCCTATTCCCGTTCTTCCTTCTTTCCATTCTTCTGACCGACTCCTTCTTGGGAGCTTCCCCTGAATTCCTGCGTCCATTGGGCCGTCTGTTCAGGATTCCTCCCGGCGCGGAAGCTCTGCTGATCCCGGGTTTTTTGGGCGGATACCCTTCGGGAGCCCAGGCCATTGCTCAGGCGTTCCGATCCGGGTCGCTGAGTAAACAGGACGCGGAGCGGATGCTGGGCTTTGGCAATAACGCCGGTCCCGCGTTTCTTTTCGGCATGATCGGCAGCATTTTTTCGCGAAGGGGGGCGGTCTGGCTGTTGTGGGGTATCCACGTGTTCAGCGCCCTCCTGTCTGCCGCTGTCTTACCGGGCCAGGCCGGGAAGCCGGTTCAGTTGGCGGTCCGGAAACAGCTTACGCTGTCTGATGGGCTGGCCATGTCCATACGGACCATGGCGGCGGTTTGCGGCTGGGTAGTGCTGTTCCGGGTGGTGATCGCTTTTTTGACGCGCTGGATTCTCTGGCTCTTTCCTCTTGAGGCGCAGGTGGCAGTCACAGGCTTTCTGGAGCTGTCCAATGGCTGTTGGGAACTGCGCGGTATTTCCGGCGAAGCCTTACGCTTTATCCTTTGCTCGGGCATGCTGGCGTGGGGCGGACTGTGTGTTGCCATGCAGACGCGCTCTGTTACGCAGGGTCTGTCCTTACGTTATTACGTGGCCGGAAAGCTTCTGCAAACCGTTTTCAGCCTCTGCCTGGCGGCAGCTCTATGGAATTATCAGATGCTGGTTCTCCTGTCCGGGGTCGTGGTCCTGACGCTTATTCTGCGAAAGGCACAAAATAGGAGTAGCCTTTCCCCGCAAACTGGTGTATAATACAGGAAACGATTCGTTT
This sequence comes from uncultured Oscillospiraceae bacterium, assembly GCA_944387635.1. Classification (GTDB taxonomy): domain Bacteria; phylum Bacillota; class Clostridia; order Oscillospirales; family Oscillospiraceae; genus Faecousia. The sequence continues at coordinate 18,995 of CALXFT010000017.1, forward strand.
TTGGTCTCGGAGGAATTGCCATGCTTTTTCGAAAAAAGATCGAACGCTCCTGTGCCTATTGTTTTTACGGCGTTCGCCTGGAGGAGGATCTGGTCCTTTGTTCTAAAAAAGGTATGCGCACCACGGCGGACAAATGCCGGAAATTCCGGTATGATCCCTGTAAGCGCGTTCCCCCAAAGCCAAAGGCTCTGGACCTTTCCAAATATGAATCTGAAGATTTTTCTCTGTAACACGCCGATACCCAAATTCACGCAAAATGCAACGCTGCGAAGCATGGACGTTTCGCAGCGTTGTCTTTTTTCATTTCAGCATTTCCAGAAAGTCGTCCTCCGACAAGATAGGAATCCCCAATTCTCTGGCTTTTCGCTCTTTGGAGCCGGCATTCTCTCCAACCACCACAAAGCTGGTTTTCTTCGAAACGGAACCGGACGCTTTCCCGCCGAAGCCTTCGATTTTCTCCTGGGCTTCCTCCCTGGTGAATTTGCTGAGCGCACCGGTGAGAACAAAGGTTTTCCCCGCGAAGCGATCGTCGGTCACCGTCCGCTTGCTCAGGAAATTGACGCCTGCCTGGCGCAGCCGCTGGATCATGTGCAGGGACTGCTCCTGATGAAACCAGTCAAAAATACTTGCTGCCGTGACCGCCCCGACGTCGGGAATTTCGGTCAGCTTCTCCTGCGAAGCTTCCATCAACGCATCCATGCTTCCGAAGGCCGAAGCCAGGACCTTTCCGGTTTTCGCGCCCACCTGGCGGATTCCCAAGGCATAGATCAGGCGGCTCAGATCCTGCTCTTTGCTGGCTTCAATGGCGGAAATCAGCTTTTGGGCCGCTGTGGAGCCGGACTTCCAAAGGCTTTTGACGTCCTCTAAGGTCAGATAGTAAATATCCGCAGGCGAGTGGATCAGATCTTTCGCGATCAGATTTTCTACGATGGCAGAGCCAAGTCCCTCGATATCCATAGCGTCCCGGCTGACAAAATGGGCAATGTTGCGGCTCAACTGCGCCGGGCATTCCACCCCTGTGCACCGAAGGAACGCGCCGTCCTCGTCCTTTTCCACGGGAGCGCCGCAGACAGGACAGTTTCGCGGAATGTGGTATGGAACCGTACCATCCGGCCGTTTGGACAGATCCACTTCCAGGATCTCCGGGATGATCTCACCGGCTTTCCGTATCATAACCGTATCGCCGATCCGAATGTCCCGCTGGGCAATAAAATCCTGATTGTGCAGCGTGGCGTTGGTCACCGTCGTTCCCGCCAGCCGTACCGGCCGCACCACAGCCTTCGGCGTCAGGACACCGGTCCGGCCTACCTGGATCAGGATATCCTCGACTACGGTGGGCTTGATTTCCGGAGGATACTTATAAGCGGCTGCCCACCGGGGGAATTTCGCCGTGGCTCCCAGCAGCTCTCGTTGGGCAAGGTCTTCCACCTTAATAACAGCGCCGTCAATATCGCAGGTCAGCCGGTCTCGATTTTCGTTGATTGCCGATACCTCCGCATGGATCTGCTGTACAGAGCGAAGGGTTTTGTGGGGGATCACCTTAAACTTCAGTTCCTTCAGAAATTCCAACGACTGTTCATGACTGGTAAAGGTTATCCCCTGGGCAAGCTGGACGTTAAAAATATAGATGTCCAGCCCGCGTTTCGCGGCAATCTTCGGGTCCAGCTGCCGCAGAGAGCCGGCCGCCGCGTTTCTGGGATTGGCAAACGGAGGCTTTCCCTCCGCCTCCTGGCGCTGGTTGAGCTTCTCAAAATTCTTTTTTGGCATGAAGACCTCACCCCGGACGATCAGACGTTCCGGAGCGCTCTCAAGCCTCATGGGGATTGCCCGTATGGTCTTCAGGTTTTCCGTCACGTCTTCGCCCACAGTTCCGTCTCCGCGGGTTGCTCCCCGTACAAAGACGCCGTTTTCATACTCCAGGGCAACGGAAAGGCCGTCGATCTTCGGCTCCACGGAGAAAGCCGCGTTTTCAAATTCGGCCAGAATTTTCTCCAGAAATTCGTCCAGTTCCTCCATGCTGAATACGTCCTGCAGACTCATCAGCGGAATCGGATGGTTCACTTTTTCGAATTGGCTCAGCGCTTCTCCGCCTACCCGTTTGGTTGGAGAATCCGCTGACGCCAGCTCCGGGTATTCCTTCTCCAAATCCTCCAGTTCCCGAAGCAAGCGGTCGTATTCAAAATCCTCCATGGTCGGATCGTCCAACACGTAGTATTGGTAGTTGGCGTCTTTCAGTTGAATCGTCAGAGCCTCAATTCTCTCTTTCGGGTTCATATTTTCCTCCGGTTTGTAAATAAGTAGAAGGGACCTCCCCCACTATGATGGTTTCTGCCACCACGACCTCGCTGGTGATGGTAAAGCTGTGTGTCTCCCCCAGAACCAGTATGGCTACATCCACGCTGATCAGCATGGACAATTGGTGCAGGGTCTGATTGATTCCCGCCTGGGAAAACGCGCTGGAAAAATCAGCCTCAGAATTCCGGATCGACAGGATGTGTACCGGAATGGCAGGTCCTTTTCCGGATAAAAGCTCCGGGAGAAACAGGCTTCCCAGCGGGATCCCCAAATCCGATGTGTCCAGCGCCAGGATCTGCCCGTTGATAATGTTTAGTATATCCGTTTTCAGACGGTTTACTTCGCCGATATTGGTTTTCAACGCCGTGATACGCCCGTTCAGGTCCTTCTCAAAGTAGACAATCCGATCGTACTGGATCACGCCGTCGGCGATTTGCTTTGCGATGGCGTCATTGGTCAGATCTGAGGTGGAATTTTTTACCTGCGTCTGCGCCAGTTCCCGGATCACATCCCGGTACCGGCTGCGAAACATCAGAAAAACAGCCAGCGCAATTGCCAGCAGGATCAGAAGTACATGCAAAAATCCACGAAACCGCCGGCCCATGCCCATCCCTCCCGGGAAAGGTTATGCTGCTCCGTTCGGAAAAATTACAGTTTTTTCATGTGCGCGGACGCGGTCTTTGCCATGAGCCGTTTGGTACCGATGTCGTCAAAGGCAATTTCCAGGAGCGCGTCTCCCCCCACCTTAACCACAGACAGCACCATACCTTTTCCAAAGGCGGCATGCTGCACCATGTTTCCCGGCTCCAGTTCCAGGAAGGAAGTCTTTTCCGGCTGGAGGTAATGTCGACCAGCCGTGGGCCTCACCGGACGCCGGGGCTCCGCTCTTGGCCGGGCTGGGACCTGCGCCCCGCTTTCCTGACCGTACTCCATGGTTTGCCGGTATCCGCCCTTGCGGACCATGCACGATTCCGGGATCTCTTTTAAAAAACGGGAGGCCATAGAGGCAGCCGTTCTGCCATAGATCATCCGCTGTCTGGCGTGAACGATGGTCAGGTCCTGCTTGGCTCGGGTAATGGCCACATAGCAAAGCCGCCGCTCCTCCTCCATCTCCTCCTGGTCGCCAATGGCGCGCATCCCGGGGAACAGGCCGTCCTCGAAGCCAACCAGGAAGACATGGTTAAACTCCAAGCCCTTGGCAGAGTGCATGGTCATCATGACCACGGCGTCGTCTCCGGCGTCGTACTGCTCCAGATCTGTATACAGCGCGATCTCCTCCAGGAAGCCTGCCAAGGTCGGTTCTTCCGCCTGTTCCACATAGGACAGGATGCTGGACTTCAATTCCCGAACGTTTTCCAGCCGGGTCTTGTTTTCCTCCGTCTCCTTGGCGTTCAGCATATCCACATATCCGGTCCGGATCATCAGTTCCTCGTAAAATTCCGGCAGACTCATGCCGTCATCCAAAAGCTGGGCAAGCTCCTCGACCATGGCCGAAAACTGCATCAGCTTCATAGCGGATTTCTCCAGAGGACCATAGGAATAGGGGTCCGAAACAACGCTGTAAAGACTCTTTTGTTCCGCGTCGGCCAGTCTCTGGGCCGTTTCCACTGTTTTTGCCCCCAAGCCCCGGGGCGGATTGTTGATGATGCGCCTCAGCCGCAGATCGTCCGAGCGGTTGTTGATCAGGCAAAGGTAGGCAAGCATATCCTTTACTTCAGCGCGGTCAAAGAAGCGTGTGCCGCCGATGACCCGGTAAGGAATGTCGTTTCGCTTAAGCGCGTATTCCAGGGCGTTGGACTGCGCGTTGGTCCGGTACAAAATGGCGAAATCCTTAAAATTCTTACCTCTGGAACCGGCAAGGATCTTGCCGGCCACATAGTTGGCCTCGGTTCTCTCATCCGCCGCCTCATAAACCGTAATGGGCGCGCCCTGGCCGTTGGCGGTCCAAAGCCGCTTTCCCTTTCGCCCCAGATTGTTCGAGATCACCGCGTTGGCGGCGTCCAGTATAGCCTGGGTAGACCGGTAGTTTTGTTCCAGGCGGATCAGCCGCGTACCCCGGTATTGCTTCTCAAAATTCAGAATGTTCTCAATGGTGGCGCCACGGAAGCGGTAAATGCTCTGGTCATCGTCACCTACCACGCAGATGTTCTCATAGCCTCCCGCCAAAAGAGCGGTCAGCAGATACTGCATGTGGTTGGTGTCCTGATACTCATCCACCATAACATAGCGGAACTTTCGCTGGTAATATTCCTTTACATCCTCATGCTCCCGAAGGAGCTTGACGGTAACATAGATGACATCGTCAAAATCCAGGGCGTTGTTTTCCTTGAGTCTGGTCTGGTACGTCTCATAGGCCCTTGCGATGTGCAGCGCGCGAAGGTCCCCGTCCTGCTCGGCCCTTTCCAGCATCTGAGCAGGCGCGATCATCTTGTCCTTTTCCCTTCCAATGGCGGAAAGAACGTACTTTGCCGGGAATGTCTTGTCATCCAAGCCCATTTCCTTAATGACGTCCTTCATGACCCGTTCGGAGTCGGAAGCGTCATAGATGGTAAAGCTGCGGGTATATCCCATGCGGTGGATATCCCTGCGCAGGATCCGGCAGCAGGCCGCGTGAAAGGTCATGGCCCAAATGTCCTGGGCCTGTTCCCCCAAAAGCACGCTGAGCCGCTCTTTCATTTCATTGGCGGCTTTATTGGTAAAAGTAATGGCCAAGATACTCCAGGGAACCGCCGGCTCCACAGCGCAAAGCCGATCTGCCCGGCAGCGGTCCTGGGCGTCGGGCTCCTGGCCAAGATTTTCCAGAAACGAGATATCCGCTTCCGTAATATTCTCCGGGATCTCTTGGCAGTCGCTTCCCCGTCCGTAGCGCATCAGATTGGAAATTCGGTTGATCAGGACCGTGGTTTTGCCGCTGCCTGCTCCTGCCAGCAGCAGCAGGGGCCCTTCTGTTGTCAGTACGGCCTCCTGCTGCATGTCATTTAACTGTGAATATTGACTTGCGATGTAGCGCCTTCTGGCGCGGAGAAAACGAGATTCCGATTGTTCGTTCATAGCTGCACCTGTCTAAATATTAGGATGCAACTATTTTAGCGCATTCTCGCCAAAAAGTAAATGCAAATTTCTCCGTCATGCCATGAGCCCGCGAAGCAGTTCCAAGGCCTTCTTCTCGATTCTGGACACCTGGACCTGGCTCACATCCATCACCTTCGCCACTCGCTGCTGGGTCAGGCCGTGAAAGTAGCGAAGCTGGATCACCGTTCTTTCCCGCTGGGGAAGCGCCTCAATGGCCTGCCGGAGGGCAATCTTCTCCACCATCCGCTCTTCGGATTCTGTATCCGTCAGTATGTTCTCCAGAGAGAACCCGTCTTCTCCTGTCTCCCGCTGAATGGATTCCGTCGCCGCGGTTGCGGTCTCTGCCATTGCGATCTCCTCCGGAGACAGTCCCGTCTGCCGGGATATCTCCTGAACGGTGGGTTCCCGTCCCAGAGCGGCTGTCAGGCTGTTCCGCGCGGTGCGAATGGCCGCGGCCTGTTCTTTCAGCGTCCGTGAAACCTTTACGGCTCCGTCATCCCGGAGAAACCGGCGTATCTCCCCGGATATCTTGGGAACCGCATAAGTGGAAAACTGCGTCCCGTAGTTCAGATCAAACCCTTCCACAGCCTTCAGAAATCCCAGACACCCCAGTTGGTAGAGGTCTTCCGGCTCGGTTCCGCGTCCCATATACCTTCTGGCCACGGCCCATATCAGTCCGGCGTTCTCCTCCACCAGGGTTTCCATGGCGCCGGAATCTCCGGACTGCGCCTGGGCGATCAGTTCCTCCAGCCTGCTCATTGGCGCCGCAGCAGCTTGCGTCGCATATGTACTGTGGTTCCCTTTCCCGGCTTGGAGCTGATTTCAAGGTTGGTCATGAAGCTCTCCATGATGGTAAATCCCATACCGCTGCGGTCGCTGCCGCCGGTGGTGTAGGCCGGACGCCTGGCTTGCTCCACATCCGGGATTCCCACCCCCTTATCCTTGACCACGATGTCCAGCACATTGTCTTTCAGGATCCGGCAGCGAAGGGTAATATTGCCCAGCTTGTCCGGATAGGCGTGGACGATGCAGTTGGTCACCGCCTCCGATACCGCTGTGCGGATATCTCCGAGCTCTTCCAGGGTAGGATCCATTTGCGCGGCAAAGCATGCCACGGCCGATCTGGCAAAGGCCTCATTTGCGGACTTGCTGGGAAAGTCCAGAATCATATAGTTGTCAAACTTCATGATACCGCCTCCTTGATTTCCACCAATTTATCGATGCCCGACGCCCGGAAAACCCGCATAGGCTGCGGCGCGATCCCAGTCAGGAGAAGTCTTCCCTCGATTTGCGTCATATTCCGCAGGGCATTGATCACCACGGCGATGCCGGAAGAGTCCACAAAGGAAACCTCCTGAAAATCCAGCACACAGACCGCCGGCGTATAGGCCTCGATCTTGGCCGCGATTGCCTGAATGTATGCTTTTGCGCAATGGTGGTCGATTTCTCCCGTCAGCGCAACGGTCAACCGCCCTTCTTCCAAAAAACTTGTGAAATGCATAGTGGACTCCTCCTTCATTTTTCACCGGCTCCCTCAGACTTTGCTACCTTCATCTCAAGGGAATGTCCTCAAGGGACATTCCGCATATTGGCTGTGTTTTTCACAAATGGTCGCCTGCTTTGATTTGCAGTATTAGTATAGTAAACCCTCCGTGGATTTTCAGTCGGAATACGGCGCCGCAGCCTGTTTTTCCAAAAAAGAAAGCGGGACAATTTCACAAAACGTGAAATTGTCCCTGCTCAAAACTCGCTGCCATGGACAAACCGGGAGATACAGCTGCCTTGGTTTCTGCAACCCAGGACCCTCTGCCTGATCAGAAACGCGGCGCCGCACCGGCCGCTTTCAAATATCGCACACTGGTATACACCGAAGATGGATGTACATCCGGAGATCCCCGTCTCCCGTACTCCGGTGCATAGCCTTGGTCCGACCTGTCCGGAAATCGCAGATCTACCGAAGGGCGTAGTAATTTGCGTGCGAAACCTATACGCACAGTTTCCTGCGCAAAGATGGCCTGTTGGCAATTTGACGATTAGGTCCAATGTTTTATACTAACACGATTTATTTTTGCGAATACTTACTGCAATGCATACTGACAGAATCAGACTCCAAAAAAGAAGAACAAAGGCTAGACTCATCCAAAGTGGTACTGCCGTCAGCCAATTTCGACTGACATAGATCGTCGCAAGAAAACTTATCACAGCACATACGATCATAACGCTATACAAAGCTTTATGTTTTGCAATCCACTTTACCATAAATTCCACACCCTTTTTTTGGCTATTATATCATAAATGGTATCTATTTGGAACCCATAAAATTTGTTGAAATGCCCGATAACAAAAGTCAAATTTGCCTCCAGGCGTTTTGAAAATATAATTTCATGAAATCGATGACGCTCCATTGGCTCCAGAGGCATAAAATCCGGAATTTTCCGAAGCCAATTATCGGAGTCATGTCATAAAAACCAATTAGAGAATATACATAATTGTATTTTTGGGTGCTTTTGTTATAATCATCTCAAGGAATTGTAGCAAGGTGGTCAATGGATGCTGAGATTATTCAGGAGTTGCTGTGCAAGAACGATGAAATGCAATCTACCATCAACGATATGGCTCATACGATTGCTTCTCAAGCAACAATCCAGCGGAAAAAAGGCTGGCAGGCAGGAGGGACATAAGGGTGTCAGCTTCAAGGGCACTGGCCACCCGGACTTGGTCGAAAAGCATCTGCCCGAACGGTTCGCCTGCTGCCCTAATCCGGAAACGTGTTTGGCAAACGCGACTGTGGTCGAAACCCGGTATGTGGTAGACTTCTTCGTTCAGACTGTGACAACGGCGCATGAATGCTGGGAGTTGATTCAGCGCTGATGGGGCAGACTGTATCGCATAGACGGTCAACTACCTTTTCAAGAGAGGAAAAGATTTTATTTCTGAAGCAAAATATTACAGTCTTGCCACACCGGTAGCTCTTGCGGCCTCGGCGACAGCCTTGGCAACGGCAGGGCCAACACGGGGGTCGAAGGCGGCAGGGATGATGTACTCCTCGCTCAGCTCATCCTCGGAAATCAGGTCCGCCAGAGCTTGGGCAGCGGCCATCTTCATTTCCTCGTTGATATCGCTGGCCCGGACATCGAAAGTACCCCGGAAAATGCCGGGGAAGGCCAGCACATTGTTGATCTGGTTGGGATAGTCGGACCGGCCGGTGGAAATGACCCGTGCGCCGCCAGCCTTGGCTTCATCCGGGAAGATCTCCGGGGTGGGGTTGGCGCAGGCAAAGATGATGGCGTCGCGGTTCATAGTTGCCACCATTTCTTTCGTCACCATGCCGGGAGCAGATACACCGATGAACACATCTGCGCCCACCAGAACGTCAGCCAGGGAGCCGTACTGCTTATTCAGGTTGGTCACTTCCGCCATCTCTTCCTTGATCCAGTTTAAGCCCTCACGGCCGGCATAGATGGCACCCTTTCGATCACACATTATGATATTTTTGAAACCGGCGCTCAGCAGCAGTTTGACAATGGCAATGGCAGCAGCGCCTGCGCCGGAGGTGACGATCTTCACATCCTCTTTCTTCTTGCCAACCACCTTGAGGGCATTTTGCAGACCGGCCAGGGTGATGACCGCAGTGCCATGCTGGTCGTCATGGAAGATTGGAATGTCGCACTTTTCCTTCAACTTCCGCTCAATTTCAAAACATCTGGGAGCGGAAATATCCTCCAAATTGATGCCGCCGAAGGAGCCAGACATGAGATAAACGGCGTTGACAAACTCGTCCACATCCTTGCTCTTGACGCACAGGGGGAATGCATCTACGTCGGCAAAAGCCTTGAACAGGGCGCACTTGCCCTCCATGACGGGCATACCGGCCTCGGGGCCGATGTCGCCCAGACCCAGAACAGCAGTGCCGTCGGTGATAACGGCGCACAGGTTGTGACGACGGGTCAACTCGTAGGATTTGTTGATATCTTTCTGAATTTCCAGACAGGGCTGGGCAACGCCGGGCGTGTAAGCCAGCGACAGGTCATCCTTGGTCTTGCAGGGTACAGTGCAAATAACTTCAATTTTGCCGCCCCACTCCTTGTGCAGGCGCAGGGATTCTTTTGCGTAATCCATAAAACTTCTCCTTCACTTTACCACAACGGAAATGCCGTTGGGGATGACGGTGATTTGGGCGTCCTCCCCCTTGTCTGCCATGGCGATGGCGGTTGGCAGATCGGGAGCAAATTCCAGTTTCATCTCTTCCAGAGTTTGCCTCCTTTCGGGATGGGAGACAAAAATCACCCTGTGCTTCATCAAAATTCTTGCCAAGATCTGGCTTTCCCACTGGTCGGGGATGGTCTGGGACTGGGGCATGGCTGCGCACTGGGCAAAAAGGGCCGCAGGACTTTCGCAGTCCCGAAGGGACGTGTAAAACCCTTCGCCGCCGGTGCCATCGGCAGACTCCGCGCACATGATCAGCACTGCATGATTCTTGGCGCTGGCTTCCGCAGCTGTCAGGCCCTTGACGCTCTGGTAAATATTCTGATCCAAGGGCGCGCCTCCGTTGGAGGTGATGACGATATCTCCTGGAACGGCCTGGACTTCGCAGAAAGGCCGCAGGAACGCAACGCCTGCCGCGTGGGCAGCCCGGAAATCCCCGGCGAAAGCGGCAACGGTCTTCTTATCTTCGTCGATGATAACGTTGACGATATACGCAAGTTTTGCCATTTCCGCCGCCGCCACCATATCGGTGTGCAGGGGGTTTCCCTCCAAAATGCCCGTCCGGGCGTAGGGAGAGGCGATGAACGCACCGCAGTGGTTGCCCAGGACTGTGGTCTTGTCGCAGACACCGGGCAAAACGCTTTTCCGTCCTCCGGAGAATCCGGCAAAGAAGTGGGGTTCGATAAAACCCTCGGCGATCAGCAGGTCTGTCTCCACCGCCACCCGGTCGATGACCAGAGGCGCCCCGGAGGGCAGGATGCCGATCTTCACGTTGGCATCCGGGTCGAAAGCATCGTGGACGATAATCTTCTCTTTTTCAGCGATTTCAGCCCCCAGCTTTGCTTCCAACTCCGCGGTAGTGGTGGGACGGTGGAAACCCGTGGCAACCAGCAACGTCACTTCGATCTCCGGATTCCCTTCCCGGAGCTCTGCCAGCATCGGGGGCAGGATATCCCGGCTGGGGACAGGACGTGTGTGATCGGAAATGATGATGGTGCATTTCTGTTTTCCCTCTGCCAAACACCGAAGCTTTGGCGTATCAATTGGGTTCGCCATGGCGTCCTTCACCAGTTCCAGACCGGATTTCTCGCTTTTCAGCTGATCCACCCGGCTGGTGAGTACAGCATTGCAGGGAATATCACAGGCAAGGTGGCCTTTGCCATAAGGGATCAAAATTTCATTCATACGGCTCTCCGCACCCACGCAGTGGATCGATGCCCACATCGCCCCACTGCGATAGGTGTTATGTTTTGCGGAAACGGTCTATGTTGGACCGATGTGGGCATCTGTCCCTATGTGACTGATGTACGGATTAGTAGTTCCCCTTAAAGACCTCTTTCTTCACTGGGGGACGGTAGTCGCCAAAGTAGCTGCCGAAGTCCATCCCCAGGTATTCACACAGGTCCAGAACTTCCACCATGGTATTGTCATTGACAGGAATACCATTGGCATGGCGGTCGACGATGGCGGCGATTTCCTTCTCACCGTGGGTATAGATCTTCTCCTGACCGTCGGCCTTGGGGGCGTCCCGGAGCTCCTGGAGGAAGGTGGAGAAGTGAGCCTTGATGTCCTCAGGATTACCAAAGTACGCAGGATTGATGGCCATAAAGCCGTGGCAGATGTTGCCCTTGCCGCCCACCATACAGTGATTGGAAGTGGCGCCCATGGAGAGAATAGAGGCAAAAATCTCACACAGCATGCCGTAGCCGTAGCCCTTGTGGCTGCCCAACTGCTCGGTAGAGCCACCCAGAGGCATGATGCCGCCGCCATTCTTGGCGACGATATTTGCCAGCACATCGGGGGCATCGGAGGAAGGATGCCCGTCCTTGTCCAAGGCCCAACCCTCAGGCAGGGGCTTTTCCATCTTGTTGTACATTTCCAGCTTGCCCCGGGTGACCACGGTGGTGGAAGCATCGAAGAGGAAATCATAGGGCTCTGCCGGGAAGGCGCAGGCAATGGGGTTGGAGCCCAGCATGGCCATCCGGCCGAAGGTAGGCACCATGATGGCTTCACTGTTGGTGCAGCTAAATCCCATCAGCCCTTCCTTGCAGGCCATCTTGGCATAGTAACCGGCGATGCCGTAGTGGTTACTATTGCGGACGGAGACGATGCCAACGCCGGACTTCTTTGCCTTTTCGATAGCCAATTCCATGGCCCGGTAGGACACCAACTGGCCCATGGCGTCGTGGGCATCGATGACGGCAGAAATAGGGGTGTCAAACACCACCTCAGGTTGGGCGTCAATTTTGATCATGCCCTTTTCAATACACTTGTGGTAGCGGACCATCCGCTGCATACCGTGGGACTCGATGCCGAACAGATCGGAGGTCAGCAGCACATCCTGGATGATATTTGCCTCGGCTTCGGTGAAGCCGAATTTCTGGAACGCTTCCATGCAGAAGCGGCGCAGAGTTTCATAAGACCAATATTGATAAGCCATATTCTCCTCCTTAATACTTTTTTACCATATTTTCCACCGCTGCCACCCACTGGTGTTCAGGATCGTTGGAACGATAAAAGCCCTGGTGTTCGCCAGCCATCAGCCACAGGAAATACATGTTGTAGCCAGGAGCGCCGACGGTAGTGTGGTAGCCATAGGGGAACTCAACCAAGTCGTCGTTCTTTACACGATAGGTCTCATCGATTTCACCGTCCGCAGTATACAGGCACTGAATTCCAAAGCCCTGCCGGGGCTCGAACAAGAAGTAGTAGATCTCTTCCAGGACGCCCTCGTGAGGCATGTCATCCACATCGTGCTTGTGGGGAGGGAAACCCGCCCAATTACCGGGGGTGGTGTAGGCTTCACCGATGGTCAGGTACTTGGCGTTGGTGCTGCCATCCACAATAAAGGTTGTTTCTCGTTCCCAGGGTTTTACCCCCAGGGTGACTCGGCGGACACGGTCGGGAGTAATAATCTCCGGCTCTGTGTCCTCGTCTGTCTTGGTACCGCAGACAGCGATCTTCACATGCTCGCATCCGGTAATGGTAACACGCTTGCGCCGGGGGATGTAAACGGAAGTAGCATTTCCGCCAAAAACGGAAGTACGGCCGCCCGTATTCTTCCACGCAATGGCATCGAAGGCAAAGTCAGCATGGCCAAACAGGATAATAAATGCCAGTTCATTCTCACCGCTTTCTATCACCACCTGGTCACCTTTTTTCAGTTCCACAATACCAAATTCCAGCATTTTCAGAGAGCTTTCGCCGACCTTACAGATGGGAGAATAGCCAATTTGCGGTACATAGGATTTTTTGTAATTCATACGCTTCCTCCTGATATATCGTATATAAAAATGGGCAGTTTGGGTTGTTTCTATACTTCCACCCTTATTGTAGCGCAATTCCCGCATAATTACAATTGTATTTGTAGTCAAATTACACAAGTTTTTATTGTGTAATTTGACTACATTTTTTTCGCCGATATATTGAAATTATGTTTCATTCATGTTATACTCATTTTACGAATTATACAAAAGGAGAATATAACATGGAGTTCAAAGGTTTTATGATAAACATGGTTCAAAGCGAGCTGGAAGATGCTGTAGGTGTTGAGAATGTCTCCTGCACACATGCGGAGCAAATAACCTACGGTGTGGACTACTTCTGGCTTTCCCGTATGTGGGCTGACAAGGGCAATACCCCTCCCGCTCCTGAGTTTGTGGTTCGCCCCGGCAGCACTGAAGAAGTTGCCAAAGTCATGAAGATCGCCAACTACTATAAGATCCCTGTTCAGCCCTGGGGCGGTGGTTCTGGCAGCCAGGGCGGCGCATTGCCCATGGCTGGTGGTATTCTGCTGGACAACAAGCGCATGAACAAAATGCTGGATCTGAACACCAACGCAGGCACCGTCACCTGTGAGACCGGTATCATCTTCCAGACACTGGAAGACTACTGCCAGGAGAAAGGCTACTCAATGATGCACCTACCCTCCTGCCTGACCTGCTGTACCGTCGGCGGTGCATTGGCTCATAACGGAATCGGCATTCTGTCCACCAAGTATGGCAAGATCGATGATATGGTTCTGTGGATGGAAGTAGTTCTGCCCACCGGCGAGATCATCGAAACGCTTCCCGTGCCAAAACACTCTTCTGGCCCGAACTTAATCCCTCTGTTCCTTGGCAGTGAAGGTACCCTGGGCATCATTACCAAAGTGAAGTTCCGCCTGATCCACGAGCCCGAAATTCGCCGGCATCACGCGTTCCTGTTCCCCGACATCCATACCGGCTACGAAGCCTGTCACAAAATCGTTCAGGCTGTGAAGCCCTCCATCATCCGCCTGTTTGACGAGGCTGAGACCGTCTCCATCATCAAGAAGGTTATCGGCTTTGAGAAGCAGGGTTCTTTCATGAATCTGACTCTGGAAGGTTACAAGGGCATTGTTGCTGCCGAGGAAGAAATTGCTCTAAAGCTGGCTCAGGAGTACGGCGCTCAGTACCTGGGTACTGAGTACGGTGAGAAGTGGTACGAGAACCGCATCACCTTCTTCTATCCTGGCCATATCATGAATAATCCTCAGATGTTCGGCACTCTGGATACCGTCGCCACTCACGAAAACATTGAGAAGATCTACTGGGCAATGAAGGCGGAAGTCTCCAAGTTTCCCAATGTCCGTTTCATCTCCCACAGTTCCCATTGGTATGACTGGGGCTGCATGAATTATTCTCGTTTCATCCTGGACAATCCCCCCGAAGATCCCGAGGAAGCCCTCCGGCTGCATAATCAAATCTGGAATGCTGGCGTTCGTGCCGCTCTGGCCAACGGCGGTGTCCTGAACGATCACCATGGTGTAGGACTGAAGCTGTCTCGCCTGATGAAAGAACAATATGGTCCTGCTATGAAGGTTTTGGAGATTATGAAGAAAGGCTTGGACCCCAACGGCATCATGAACCCCTACAAGATGGGTCTGTAAGGAGGAATTGAAAATGTTTACTGAAATTGCTTATAAAAATGCAGATGCCTGCCGTTTCTGTTGGATGTGCCGTCATCTGTGTCCTATCTCCAACAAAACCGGTAATGAGGTGAACTCCGCCCGCGCCAAGGGCCTGCTGGTATCCATGGTCAAGCGTGGTTTCGATTTTGATCCTTCTATGGCAAAAGTCATGTGGGAGTGCTGCCTGTGCGGCGCCTGTACCAACAATTGTGCCACCGGCTATGAACCCCGAAGCTATATCCGAGAAGCTCGCTCCGAGGCGATTGTCAAAGGCATTGCTCCCATGAACGTCATGGCCGTCGTGGATAAGATGCTGGATACCAGTAATATGTACGGTGCTGCCAATCTCCAGGAGAAGCTGGATCTGTCTGGTGTTCCGACTTGCGGCAAGATTCTGTTGTACATCGGCGAAGTAGCTTCCTATGAGGTTCCTGAACTGGCTGCTGCTGCTATGCGCATTCTGCGTAAGGCTGGTGTTGACTTTGCCGTCCTGAAGAACGAACCTACCAGCGGCGCTTATATGGGCGACATGATCGGATTTGTGGACGAAGTCCGTCAACAGGCTCTGACCACTTCCAAAGCCATCGATGCCAGCGGTGCTGAAATTGTAATTGCCTTGGACCCCATGGATGCTCGCATCATGAAGCATGAGTATGCTGAGTGGAACTGCGCTCCCAAAGCAACTGTTTTGACTGCTACAAACTACTTCGCAAGTCTGGTCGCTTCTGGTACCCTGAAGCTCACCAAGCTGAAAGGTATAGTTTCCATCCATGATGCCGGCGCTCTGAGCCGCGATCTGGACGAAACCGCCCCCATTCGTGCCATTGTTTCCGCTCTGGGTCTTGACAATCACGAAATGTACCGTCATAATGATCTTTCCATGAGCTGCGGCGGTGCTCTTTTGAAGCAGTATGATCCTGCTCTGGCAGCTCTGACCTGTGAAGGCCGCTGGTATGACGTTGAGCGCATTGACTCCAACTGTATCGTCACCGAGGCTCCCGGCAGCTATGCCGTCCTATCATCCAAAGTTCCGGAAGGATACGAAGTCACTGACTATCTGCTTTTGTTGGATAAGGCCAGTAACTAAGTCATCACAGTCAAACATCATACCCCGGTCGATCTATTCGTCCGGGGTATTCCCGGATAAAGGAGATCAATATGGAATATTTACTGGGCGTGGATTTTGGCGGAAGTTCCTCCAAAGCCACTCTGATTGATTTGAATGGAGATATCGTTTGCACCGCTTCCCGGGAGTACCCCATGTACTACCCAAAGGACGGTTGGTGTGAGCAGTCCGCCCAAGATTGCTACGAAGCTTTGGTAGAAAATATCAAGAGCATCTTCATAAAGTCTGGTGTCGATCCCAAGGCAGTCCGTGCCATGGCGGTTGACGCTGCTACTCACATGGCCGTACTGCTGGGTACGGACGATAAGCCCTTGCGAAATGTCATCCACTGGTCTGACCGCCGCAGTGAAAAGGAGAGCCAGTGGCTCAATGCCAATTATTTGGATCTCCTTCGCAAACACTGCATGAATCAGCCCTCTCCGCTGTGGACCCTTCCTCAGCTGATGTGGCTGAAGGAGCATGAGCCAGAGATCCTGTCCAAAACCAGAAAGCTGCTTTTTATGAAGGATTATCTTCGCCATCGCTTGACCGGCGACTACTATACGGACCGTATTGAGGCTATGGGCGCCATGATGATGGATGAAAACCAGGGCTGCTGGGACAGTGAACTGTGTCAGCTTGCCGGGTTGGATGTGTCCGTTATGCCGGAACTGAAAGATCCCACTGACCTTGCCGGATATCCCACTGCCGATGCCTGTGCCGCCACGGGGTTGAGCCCCAAAACCATGGTCATTGTGGGTACCACCGACACCGCCCTGGAGGTATACGCCTCTGGCTCCATTCACCCCGGTCAGGCAACTGTTAAACTAGCAACCGCCGGACGGATCTGCCCTGTAACTCCGGAAGGAATTTGCCATGAGATGCTGGTAAACTACCGTCATGTGGTTCCGGGTATGTGGTATCCCGGTACGGCGAACAAAACCTGTGCCGCATCCTACCGCTGGTATCGGGATCTTCTGTGCAAACCCGAAATGGACGAAGCCAGGGAACGAGGAATGGATCCCTATGAAGTAATGAATGAAGCCGCCATTCTGACTCCTCCCGGTGCGGATGGCCTTGTATTCCATCCCTATTTGCAGGGTGAATCTACCCCCTACATGGACAACAATCTCCGCGCCAGTTTCATCGGCGTATCTTCTTTCCACACTAAGGGCCATTTCAGCCGGGCTGTTATGGAAGGCGTATGTTTTTCTCTACGGGATTCCCTTAACCTGTTGAAAGAGCTGGGGGTTGCCCCGGAAACAGCAAATATTATCGGCGGCGGTGCAAAGAGTCCTTTGTGGAGCCAAATGACTGCTGACATTCTGAATCTGCCCCTTCGGAAAGCAAAATCTGACGATTCCTCTCTTGGCTCTGCTATGCTGGCCGGCGTGGCTTGCGGCGCTTTCTCCTCTTTCCAGGATAGTGTAGACAAGTGCGCTCGCTTCGACAAAACCTATTTCCCTAATCCCCAAAATGTAGAAATTTACAATGGTTACTTTGCCCGTTACAAGGCCATCCACGATGTCCTTGCTCCTATTTACAGCAAAGACTGGAGTAAACAATGAACATTCTCGTCCTGATTAAAGCTGTTCCCGCTGTATCCGGCGGACTTGATGGGGATCAGAAAACCACAGAGTTGATTATAAACCCTGCGGATCTTGCTGCACTGGAAGAAGCCTTGCAGTTAAAAACATCCCACAGGGCAAAGGTAACGGTTGCCACTATGGGTATTCAACGCTGCGAACAGCTTCTCCGAGAGTGTATTGCCAGAGGTGCAGACGATGCTGTGCTGATTACAGACCGGGCCTTTGCCGGTTCTGATACTTGCGCCACCTCCCGCATACTGGCAAAAGTGGTAGAACTTATGGGAGGCTTTGACCTGATTTTCTGTGGAAGGAAGTCTACGGATGGTGAAACCGGTCAGGTCGGACCCGAGCTTGCCGTAAGAATAAATATGCCTTATGTTGCCAATTGCACAGGCTTCCGACTGGACGGCAATCGGCTATATTGCAACTGCTTGACAGATAACGGCAGCGAAGAAGTAACCTTGATGTTACCTTCACTAGTTACGTTCCGCAATGGAATCAATTCTCCCAGACTTCCCAGTCTCATGGGTTTGCGCCGGGCCAATCAGTTCCAGGTACGCACTTTGAACTTTGATGCGGTTGGCTTGCCGCGAGAGCTGACCGGTCAAGCAGGCTCCCCTACCATCGTCAAACGGTCCATCCGAAAGGAATTTAAGAAACGGCAGGCTGTTGTACTGAGCGTTTCACAAATGGAGGCTGCTATTGAACGGATTCGAAGTTATGTCCGAAAGGAGGATGCTCTATGATCAATATCTGGGTTTGGTGTGGAATGGTAAACGACAGTCTTGAGCCTGACTCAGCCATGCTGATTGCTAAGGCAAGGGAACTTGGCAGCTGCATTACCGCTGTTGTCATCGGGAAAAAGCCTGATCTGGCCGATTCTCTGCGTGGAGCTGACATGATTCTTTGGTGCGGTGAATCTGCCCGTGCCTGGAAAAAGGGCGAGATTTTGACCCAAATGTTAAAGACATATCTCCCTGATATTGTATTGTTCCCTGCCGCCAGCGAGAGTTCTCTGGTCGCTGCCCATGCAGCAGTTCAACTGGAAACCGGTCTGTGTGCCGACTGTACGGACTTGCGTATCGAGGATGGTCAACTCATCATGCACCGACCTGCTTTTGGCGGCGGTGTGGAAGCCGATATTGTTTGTCCCCACCACCGCCCTCAGATGGCAACCGTCCGCACCGGTGTATTTGCACCATATGTCCAGGCTGAAGGAAAACAGGAATACGAGGAATTTCTGCCCAAAGCTGTAATCCAGGAGCCCATTAAACTGATCTCCTCTGTTATGCTCCCGGCCTCCAAAAACCTGCAAAATGCCGATATCATTGTTGCCGGTGGTCTTGGCGTTGGCTCCAGAGAAGGCTTCGCTCTGCTGCAGGAACTGGCAGATGTTTTGGGTGGGCAGGTTGGTGCCACAAGGGCTGCTGTAGACGCAGGTTTCGCCTCCTGGAAGCATCAGATTGGTCAAACCGGACACATGGTACACCCCAAGCTTTATCTCGCTTTCGGCATTTCCGGAGCCATACAGCACATTGCGGGCAT
Source organism: uncultured Oscillospiraceae bacterium (assembly GCA_944387635.1). Classification (GTDB taxonomy): domain Bacteria; phylum Bacillota; class Clostridia; order Oscillospirales; family Oscillospiraceae; genus Faecousia. Next base: position 37,737 of record CALXFT010000017.1, read on the forward strand.
GCATGGTGCCGAATGCATCATCAGTGTCAATACAGATCCCCGGGCGCCAATTTTCTCTTATTCCGACTTTGCCATTACTGCGGACTGGAAATCCATCGTTTCTCAATTGATTGTTAGATTATCCAAATAAACCCTTGAACTTTTCCTATATACTGTGTTATACTATTATTGTATTATATAGTATATATGTTGAAAGGGGTGCTTTTTTATGGTATCGCAGGAAGTTTCTTCCTCTGCATTGATTTTGAAAATCCAACAACTATTGCCCACTCTAAGCAGATCTGAGCAAAGTGTTGCGACTTATATTGTTCAGCATCCGGATGAAGTTATCTATCTATCTGTTGCCGCATTGGCAGAAAATTGTTCTGTATCTGATCCCACAGTAATTCGTACCTGTCGAACCCTTGGCTTTTCTGGCTACCAAGACTTGAAGGTGACTCTTGCCCAGAGCATCGCCACGCCGCTTATGTCCAGAAGGGAGGAAGTTTTACCTGAGGATGATATGCAGCAGGTCATCAACAAAGTCTTTACTGAGACCACCCATACCTTGCAGTTTACCCGCGATACCCTTCGTTGGGAATCCATGCAGGATGCAGCAAATGCTCTGATGCAGACTCACCGCATCCACATTTTTGGCCTTGGCGGCTCCGGCTCTGTAGCTATGGACTTGCAGCATAAAATGATGCGTTTGGGTTTCAATGCGGTGGCTTATACAGATCCTCACCTGCAAGCAATTGCTGCTGCAAACTGTCAGCCTGGAGATGTTGTCTTTGCCATCAGCCATTCCGGTTCTTCCCGCAATGTGGTGGCAAATGCCAAACACGCAAAGTCCCAGGGTGCCAAAATCATCAGTCTGACCAACCTGGGCAGTTCTCCCTTGACCAAGCTGTCAGACATCAGCCTCTTCACCGCCTCGGATGAAACCCGGTACCAAATCGTGGCAATTTCATCCCGAATTGCAGAATTGACCATCATCGACTCTCTGTATACCTACATTGCAGTTCGCTCTGAAAATATTAAGTCCATGCGTGTGGAAAAGGCAATGGAAAATCTAAAATACTGAAATACTGCCGGGGTTTGGCTCTTTGTCCAAATTCCGGCAGTATTTTTAATACTATTTCTTGATAAAAATATTTAACCTGAATTATTCGCGGAGGCTCAGCTTATAGTCCAATAACTGTACAGTAGCAACACAATACAGCTATTTTCTATTTGATCTGTTAAGTGATGTTGAAAAAGAGCCCGACTTTTGGTAGAATTAAGGTGCCTAATCCAAATCCAAACCAAAGGAGGGGCTCTTTATGGACATTATAAACACCATTTCCTTAGAATGCAATAGGCGGCTGAAATTAAACCTGAATTATTCACGCCACCCAAGATAGTGCGCTGAAGCCATCGACCCAAACACAATTTGCGGCATATC
>CALXFT010000018.1 GCA_944387635.1 uncultured Oscillospiraceae bacterium
AAAATCCAGGGTGGCTGAAGCTGGGACAAGGCCATCCCGCCTGACGGCGGGCGACATTGTCCCAGGGGACTCTCCCACGGGCTAAAAAAGTGTCCACCGGACACTTTTTTGCGGCGCTGCGCACCGCCGCCCTTTCGAGTCCCGTCAGCGGCACCAGAAAAAGCCAGCCCGAAGGCTGGCTTTTTCTGGTGCCGCTGACGGGACTCGAACCCGTACGATGTTACTCGGGGGATTTTAAGTCCCCTGTGTCTACCGATTCCACCACAGCGGCGGATGGATGCGGTCTATGGTATTTTATCACAGTTTCCGCCCACCGTCAAGCCTACAGCTGATCCAGGTTCAGGGTAAAGGCGGCCAGGCAGTTGTCCAGAAACCAGTCCAGCTCCGGCCGTTCCATGGCCTTCATGGCCTCCCAGGTCTGACGGGCGGCAGTGTCGAACTCCGTGTTGCCCGCCTTCTGCTCCTCCAGACACTTGATGTGGGCCGAGAGCTTGTCCGCCGCCTTTACGAAGGGCAGAACTTCCTCGTCGTCCTCCAGCACATGGCTTTCATAGCTGGCCCGCAGGGCAGCGGGCAGCATGTCCAGCAGCCGGTTTCCCGCCACCCGCTCCACCTGCTTGTAGGCCCCCCGGATGTCCGGGTTGTAGTACTTGATGGGGGTGGGCAGATCCCCGGTCAGGATCTCCGAAGCGTCGTGGTACAGCGCCGCCGCGGCGCATTTGTCCGGGTCCGGCGCCGGCAGGCCCAAAATGTCCCGGCGGATCAGCGCCAGGGCGTGGGAGAGCACCGCCACCTGGTAGCTGTGCTCGGCGATGTTCTCGGAAAAGGTGTTGCGCATCAGCCCCCAGCGGGTGATGTAGCGCATCCGGCCCAGCAGGGCGTAAAATTCATTGGCCATAGGTTCCTCCCACCACTGTCTTCAGGACCTTCGGAAGGTCCGCCGGAGCGGCGCAGAATATGCTTCCCCCCGCCGCCTCCAGCTCCTCCCGGCATCGGAAGCCCCACAGGACGCTGACGCAGGGGACACCCGCGTTTTTCGCCGTGAGAATGTCCACCTCGCTGTCGCCCACATAGACGCAGCGGTCCGCGCCGATGGCCGCCATGGCCTTAAGCACCATGTCCGGGGCCGGCTTCCGGGGGCAGTCCGCCGCCTCCCCCTGGGCGTAGATCCCAGGGAAGTACGCGCCGCACAGCGCTTTCACCGCCGGGTCGGGCTTGTTGGACACAATGGCCAGCGGATACCGGTCCTTCAGTTCTTCCAAAGCCTCCCAAATCCCGGCGTAAGGCCGGGTCCGGGTCCGGCAGTGGGCGGTGTAGTAGGGCTTGTAGTCCGCCAGCACCCTTTGAACCGCGTCCTCGGAAGCGTCCTCCGGCACAGACCGGCGGATCTGGTTCCAGGCCCCGCTGCCCACGGCCCGGCGCAGCTGCTCCAAGTCCCGCCGGGGATAGCCGTGGAGGGCCAGGGCGTAGTTGGTGGCGCTCAGCAGGTCCTCCAGGGTGTCCAGGAGGGTGCCGTCCAGGTCAAACAGAATTCCCACGGCCATATCAGTACCCCCTGTTCTTCAGGACCCGGATGTCCTCGCCTACAAAGGTCAGCCTCTGGAAGCCTCCGTAGAGCCGGGAGGCGATCTGGGGCGAGTACCGGCGGCTGACCTCGTCCACGTTCAGGTTGGTGGTGATGACCATGGGCTTACCGGCCAGCAGCCGGTCGCACAGGAGGCTGTACAGGGCCGAGGTGACGAACTGGCCGGGCATCTCCGTACCCAGGTCGTCCAGGATCAGCAGGTCGCATTCCGTCAGCTTGGCGGCTTCCCGGCGGCTGTCCTCACTGGGATTGAACCGGGCCTGCTCCAGCTTGCCGAAGAGGTGGGCGGCGGTTTCATAGCACACGCTGTAGCCCCGGTCCGCCACCACCCGGGCAATGCAGGCGGCCAGGAAGGTTTTGCCCAGGCCGGTATTGCCCACAAAGAGCAGATTGCCCGCCTCGGGGGCAAAGGAAAAGGCGTACTGGCGGCAGTTTTGGAGGACCTTCTCCATGATCTGCCGGGGGCTGCGCCCGTACTTGGGGTCCACCCGGTCGGAATAGTAGTCCAGCCGGAACTGGGAGAAGGTCTCCTTGCCGCCGGAGAGAATGGTCACTTCCTTCTTCTGCTCCTGACGGCACAGCTCCCGCAGGCACTCGCACATATTGGCGCCCACATAGCCGCTGCCGCCGCAGTGGACGCAGATGGGGGTCTCGTCCAGGTACCCCTCCTCGAAATACTTGGCAGCCAGCCGCTCCCGCTCCCGCTGCAGAGCCAGATTCTCCTGCCTGGCCCGGTCCAGAAGCTCCTGGCCGCCCCCCTGCTGGAAGGCCGCCTGGGCCGCCTGGGCCATGGTCCGGCGCAGCTGCATATCGATCTCCTTGATCCGGGGGACCTGGGCGTAGGCCCGCTCCAGATGCTGCCGGTTTTCCGAGGCCCGGTCCTCCTTGGCCTGAGCCAGCCGGGCTCTGGCCCGGCGCACCACTTCCGCGCTGTATGCCATGGCTTATCCCTCCTGAAACATCTGCGCAATGGCCTCCAGCTCCGCCTGGCCCAGCTCCCCGGAGGCGCCCTTGGGAACGGAAGGCTTCCGGTCCCCGGCGCGGACGTCCTGGGCGGTGCGCAGGCCCTGCTCATGCCACCGCTGCAAAATCTTGTTCATATAGGCCCAGTTCAGGCCCCCTGTGTTCAGACAGGTCCGTTCGTAGGCCATGGAGATCAGCTCCTCCTCCATGCCCATGTCCAGCCAGCTCTGGGCATACCGCTCCTCCGCCGCCGTCAGGTTCCGGCCCCGGATCTGCAGCAGGTTCATCAGCCGCTGAAGCCGGGAGAACCGGACGTTCTGGGCCTGAATGAAGGCCGCCGCCTCCTCCACGGAGTCAATCCCCCGCTCGGCCCAGGCGTAGGCCTCCTTCTCAATGGTCCGCAGGGAGGGGTTGCGCAGGCTTCCCCGCTGCCTGGCCCGGTCCTTGCAGTAGCTGACCAGCACGGTAATCACGTCCCCCGGCAGGCCCAGGTAGCGGACGAATCCCAGCAGGATCTTCAGCTCCTCGGTGTTCAGGGTCCGGCCCAGGAGCCGCTGGACCTCCCCGTAGAGGCCCCGGAAGGAGTTGTCGCCCTCCATGGCCTCCAGCACGTCACGCTCCGAGTAGGCCGGCCGCTCCCCCGGAGCGATCCGCACAGACTTCTCGTCCTCCAGAAGCCCCAGCTGCCGCAGGGTGGCCCCGGCGCAGTTGAGCCGGGTCCGGTTCATGCGCAGCTCCGCCTCCGCGTCCTGGACGCGGTTTCCGCATTTTATGTATAGGTACAGCAGCGCGGCGTCGGGGCTGGCGGCCCCCAGAAGCTTCCGCGCGTCGTTTTGTGTGATTTTCAAAGAATCTGTCAGCATGGCCTGTGTTCCTCGCAATGGTCTATTTTCTCTCCGCTTCCCAAGGGGACAAGAATGCACTATATAGTATAGCACACCATTTCCCCGGGGACAACCGTCGCAGGAAGTAGATTTTTGCCATTTTTGGGGGGCCGTTTTTGACACCTGGCAGGATATTGTGTCCGCCGCCCCTCCCCAGGCCCATGGATGCCCCTGCGGATAAGCAGCTTCCTGAAAGCGCAAAAAAAAGAGGCGCGGACCGAATGTTCCGTCCGCGCCTGGGAAGTGTTTATTGCTTCAATGCCGCTTTCCGTTCCCGCTTTTCATGGGTGAACCGCTCCAGCTGAGGCACCAGGATCAGGCAGATCAGCGCCGCGGTGAAGCCGCCGTTGTACAGGCAGAACCCGCCGTGGAGGTTGGGTACGGAGGTGACCAGCAGATAGTGCATGGTCCCGGCCAGAATGCCGTACTGCCAGCCGTAGCGATCCGCGATGGGGCTCAGGCCGTTGGCGTAGCACAGTCCCACGCAGATGGCCTGGGCGTTGATGGCCTGGGTGAAGGTACCCCCCACCAGGCCGGACAGCCAGCCGAAGACCAGGGAGGTCAGCCAGTAGCCCACCATGATCGGCCAGACGTTGCCGGGATGGGAGCCGGAGTTGCAGGTGGACAGCATGCAGAACAGAATGCCGAAGGTGACGCCGTTGAAGGTGGCGCCGATCAGGTTGTACCACAGCAGGATGAACGCTCCGAAGATACCGGCGTTCATGAGGAACACGGCATTGCCGTAGGCGGAGATAAAGCAGCTCACCTGCTCCGGGTCCGTCAGCAGCCGCCGGTAGTCCTTGGGCCGGCAGCCCAGGACCAGGGCCAGGACCACCCAGCTGCCGAAGAGGATTCCGCAGAAGAGGTTGGCCGCGGTCTGAGAGGCCACGGTCAGGGTCCCGGTGTCGGGGGCGGCGGGCAGCGCCACGCCCAGGGTTTTATAGAGCACAGCGTTGAGGAAGAAGGCGGTCATGCCCACAGGCAGGGCCGCGCTGTACAGGTCGAAGCCCTTGTGGACCTTGGGGGAGAAGCTCAGGCCCGCGGGCAGGAAAAAGCCGATGACAAAGCCCACGGCCAGGGCCAGCAGGATTCCGGGCAGGTTGAAGCCCACCACTTCCGCGTGGGGATAGCGGATCATCAGGTCGCTGATCAGAGGCGCAATGCCTGTGGAAAAGAGCATGGCGTTGACCAGGGTGCCGGGCTTTTCCTTCTTCACCAGGGCATAGACCAGGACGCCCAGAACCGTGGGCCAGATGTTCAGAATGTGGATGCCCCAGGAGCCGAAGCCCGTGGTCAGGATCACGGCCAGGGTGGACACGTTGTTGGGCGTACCCCGGAAGACCAGGAACAGGCCCAGGGCAATGGCGCAGACCAGGCCCATGTTCAGGAACGTGGCGGCGTAACCGCCCACGGCGAAATAGTTGGTGGAGATCTTCCCCGGAGAGCTGAGGATCTTCCAGAGGCCGGAGAACATGGTGCTCCTGTCCGGCATGCACACTGCCCCTATAAGAAAGGCCAGGCTCAGATAGGCGAAGAACAGCTTCAGGAAGCTGCCCTCCGGCAGGCTGCGGATCTTCTTCATAATACCACCCCTGTAATAAATTGGATATGGAGCTGCCGACGAAAAAAGGCAATTCAGAGGAACCTGAACTGCCCAGACGGTCGGCCAACCACGCCCCCACTCCACCGCGTACATCCGCGTTTATCCGTCAGTCATGGGGGTAACTGTATTGTAAAAAAGTTTTCGTCCTTTGTCAACAGGAAAAACCGATTTTTCCAAAGGGAACCCCGTCCCGGCTCCCGAAGGAGGGGCAAATGCGCCAGTCGGTCAAACCTTGGCTCGCCCCTTGGGGAGAGCTGGCAAAAATCTTTGATTTTTGACTGAGAGGGGTCGGGGAGCACTTTCCGTCATCTCAGCATTTCAAAAGAACGCACTGCGGTAATGCCCTCTCAGCCTCCTTCGTCGCCGGCGGCAAATTGCTGCCGCGGCTGCGCTTCGCTTACCCCCAGGCAGGGAAGCCGAGGGGGCGGCAGCCGGCGCTGCCGGAACAAATGATTTAAGGCCGAGACCGGCAATGCGTGGTCTCGGCCTCTTTTGCCAAGCGAAAGGAAAGCGCGGCCGCGCCGCGCTTTTGGGTTCAGGCCTTCTCGGGGTTCTCCCGGCGGGCGCTGGTGCGGCCCTCGGGGCGGATCTCGCCGGCGGCCAGCAGGGAGCGTTTGGTCAGATACGGACCCACCAGCTCATAGACCAGCACCGCGAACAGCACCACGTTCCGGGCCAGATCCCCGTCGGGGAGGCTGGAGGCGGTGACGGCCATGCCCAGGGCCACGCCGGCCTGGGGCAGCAGGGTGATGCCCAGGTGGTCGGTGATCGCCTTGCTCTGTCCGGTCAGGCGGCAGCTGGCGTAGGCGCCGAAGTACTTACCGGCGGACCGGGCCAGAATGTAGACCACGCCCACCAGCAGGGTCACGGGGCTTGCCAGGACCTCCAGATCCAGCTCCGCGCCGGAGATCACGAAGAACAGAATGTTCAGGGGCATAACCCAGCCGTCCACACGGCTCATGAGCTCTTCCGAGGTGGGGCAGATGTTGCAGAAGACGGTGCCGGTCATCATGCACACCAGCAGCAGGGAGAAGCCGATGTGGACGCCGCCCGCCTGGAACTCCAGCATGGACAGTCCCACGGTCAGCAGCACAAAGGCCACGGAGATGGTCATACGCTTGCTCCGGGAGTGGAAGAACTGCTCCACCCAGTTCAGCAGCCAGCCCATGGCGCTGCCCAGGGCCAGAGACAGAAGGATCTCCAGAATGGGCTCCACCACCACGGCGGTCATGCTCACCTGACCGTTGGACAGTGCCGAGGCAATGCCGTAGGAGGCGGAGAAGAGCACCAGGCCCACGGCGTCGTCAATGGCCACCACCAACAGCAGCAGCCGGGTCAGGGGGCCTTCGGCCTTGTACTGCCGGACCACCATGAGGGTGGCGGCAGGGGCGGTGGCGGCGGCGATGGCGCCCAGGGTAATGGCGCAGGGGATGGAGATGACGCTGGGGAAGCACAGATGCAGGACGATGAGCACCACATCCACCACCACGGTGGTGATCACCGCCTGGAGGATGCCGATGGTGATGGCGGCCGCGCCGGTGGCCTTCAGCTGGCTCAGGCGGAACTCATTGCCGATGGTAAAGGCGATGAATCCCAGGGCCGTCTGGGTCACAATGTGCAGGACCTCCACCTGCTCCAGAGAGTTGAAGCCCAGGCCGGGGATGTCCAGGGCGCCCAGGCAGAAGGGTCCCAGCAAAATGCCGGCCACCAGATAGGCGGTTACGGCGGGCAGGTTCAGCTTCTTGGTCAGCCGGGACAGCATCAGCCCCCCGATTAAGGCCGCAGCAAGACAGATCAGATAGGTTTGCATAACTCTTTCGCGTTCCTTTTTCCTCAATTCCGGACAGACCGGCAAAAAACGGCTGTTTTCACGCCCCGAAAAGAGCCGCCCAATAACCGTCATGCCGTGTTTCTATATCCGTTCGCAGCATATCATACCACCGCGCCCACAGGCCCGCAAGGGAAAACTTTCCCAAAGTTTTGCCAATTGCCCAAAAAGCAATGAGCAGGGTGCACAACTATGATATTCATATGTTATGCAATTCGCCAGAATTTATTCTTTCACCGCCCTTTCGCCCGCCTCCGGGGTAAGCGAAGGGGCGCGCAGGTTTCTGAGCCGGTACGTGTCCTGCGCGATTTCCGCTGTTTACAGTCAACATACATAATAACGCAATTACAAAGCCCTGCCGGAACCGGCAGGGCTTCAGGAATATCAGTCGGTGATCTCGGGAGCGGGGTCGCCCCAGGTCACGGGAGAATCCGTGGGGCAGATGGCCATGTAGGTGTTGCCCACGCCCAGATCCAGGGGCGTGCCGTCCTCGGTGAAGAAGCGCAGAGGCTCCTTGTCGCCGTCACAGGTCCAGGTGATGGGGATGATCTTGCCGCCGTTGGCAAAGTAGCCCGCGCCGCCGGCATTGAAGTCCGCGGTGTGGTAGGCGGCGGAATGGTAGGATTGGGTGGTGATGCTGGCCTCCACCACCAGCACGTTGGTGAACTGCTCCGGCTCGCCGGTGATCTGCTCCACCATAGACTCGCCGTACTGGTTCAGGGTGTACTTGTCCGCCTCGGCGTCGTAGACCATGAGGGTTTCCTTCTTGGCATTCTCATAGGTGAAGCGGATGCGGACCTGCTGGGCGTCCTCACCGGCCTGGGGGATGCCGTCCTCGGTGAAGGTAAAGCCGTAGTCCCGCTCCAGGGTGGCGGGGTACAGGGACTCGGCATAGGCCTGGATGCCCGCGCCCACGCCGAAGAGATTGCCGTCGCCGGTGCGGCCGTAGGTTTCGTCCCGGTAGGCCGTGGCCTTCATCAGGGGATCGCCCTGGCGGTACAGGGAGTCAATGTTGAAATTCTCCACGCCCCGGTTCTGGATGTCCTCCAGGCAGAAGGAGGAGCCGCCGGCGTGGGAGAGGATCAGGTCATAGTGCTGGGCAATCTGGTTGAACATGAGCCGGGTGGACCGGGTGGCGCCGATGGCCTCGGCGCTGCTGATGTCGGAGAACAGAGCCAGGCAGCGGACCACGGAGTTGTTGACGAAGCACTCTATGAGGATGTCCGCGTGGTTCACGCCTACGTGGGGGAGCATATCCTGGGTGTTGCCGATGGTGTTGGCGTAGATCCGGCCGGTGAAGGGGGCGTCCAGAATCTCACCGTTCAGGGGGTTGCGGTAAACAACAGGCGCGGGCTCCGTGGTGGCCGCGGTGGTGGCCTGGACCGTGGGCGCGGCCGTCTCCGCAGCCGGCTGGGTGGGGGCTTCGGTGGCGGGGGCTTCGGTGTTCTGGGCCGCCTGTCCGCCGCCGCAGCCGCACAGCAGCAGGGTCAGCACCAGGGTCAGCGCAAGAAGTCTTTTCATGGTTTTCTCGTCCTTTCCTTATTTTAAAATGTTTTTATTTTGGTGGCTGATTCAGCCATCGAAATCACTCGGTATACTCCGTCTCCAGGCGGATGTCGTCCATGGACTTGCCCATGGAGTAGTAGAACACGTTGTCCCTGGACGGGTTCAGGTCCTTAATCAGGCCCCGCTGGGCGTAGACCGCGTAGTAGCCGAAGAGCACCGGTATGATCCGGCCGTCCTCGGCCAGCTTCTTGTACAGGTTGTAGTAGTTGCCGCTGTTCTCCAGGGCGTTGAGGCACATGCTGTACAGGGTCTCGTGGCTCAGGCTTCCCCGGCTCATCTCGCCGTAGGGCCGGAAGAACTCCGTCAGGTCCATGTTGGGCGACAGCCGGGTCAGGCCAAGGTAGACGTCGTAGTTCTGATAGTACAGCACATCGTTGTAGGTGGAGCCGGAGTACTCCTCGCACACGGCGGGCAGGCCCAGATCCGTCAGCTCCTGGGCCAGCTCCCGGGCAATCTGCACCCGGGCGGAGTCCGCGCTGTTGACCACAATGCGCAGCTCCTTCTGGGCTCCGGTGTCCTCGTCCGTGGGGATCTGGAAGGTCCGCATATGGTCCACGAACTGGATGGTGTCGTAGCCGAACTGGCTGGCCAGGGATTGGCTGTAGTAGCTCTCCGTGGGAGAGCAGGGCAGGGTCACAGGTTCCACCATGCCGCCGTAGATCTCCTCGGCGTACTTCTCCCGGTCCACGGCGTAGGTCAGGAAGGTCCGCAGGTCTCCGGACTCGAAGAAGTCGCTGTAGAAGACGCTGCACCCTAAATACATGAAGTAGCCGCTTTCGATCTCCCACAGCTCATAGTCGCACCGGTACTCGGCGAAGGTGGCGCTCATGGGGTTGGTGCACACCACGCTGACGTTGCCGAACTGGAAGGCGTCCCGGACATCAGCCGGGCTGGAGACCTCCACCAGGTCGATGGAGACGTCGGTAGCCGGGATCTTCAGGCTGCCGCACCACCAGTTCGCCACACGCTGGAGGCTGGCGCCTCCGGCGCCGTCGGCGAAGACATAGGGGCCGGTACCCAGGGGCAGATCCGCCTCCACGTCGGAGGCCTTGACAATGGGTATGTCCAGCAGCAGGGGCAGGTTGCCGAAGCTGGTGTCCAGGTAGAAGGTCACGCCGCCGTTCTCCGTGGCCTCCACGCTGGTCACGTGGTAGAACCGGTTCTTATAGTAGTCGTTCTGCATGGCCTGGTTGTAGGTGGCCACCACATCCTGGGCGGTGACGCTGCTCCCGTCGGAGAAGGTGGCGTTGTTCTCCAAGTAGAAGGTCCAGGTCCGGTTGTCCGCGGAGACCTGGTAGCTGCCGCAGAGGATGGGCGTGACGTTCTTCTGATTGTCCACAGCGAACAGGCCCTGGTACATCAGGGACATGAGCACCCGGTTGGTGTAGTCGCTGCCGAAGATGGGGTTCAGGGACCGGTCCGGGTAGTAGGCCAGGGTCAGCTCCTGGGTGTCCTCCTCCTCGGACAGAATGTCCTCGGGGTTCTGTCCCTCCTTAAGAATGGCGTCGCCGGTGGGCTCGTAGCCGGTGTTGTCGGTGGACCGGCCGCAGCCGGAGAAGCACCCCAGCACCGCGGCCAGGACCAGCAGGAGCGAAATCGCGCGCTTCATTGCCCACCCCCCCGGCATACAATGACGGCTCCCTGGGAGCCCCGGCGGCCCCGGGTGACCCGGTGGGACCAGAACCGCCCGTTCTGGCAGTAGGTGCACTCGTCGCCCAGGGTGATGTCCTCCACCCCCGCCCGGCGCAGGGCCAGAGCGTTGAGGCCCTTCAGGTCCAGATGGAACTTCTCCCCCCGCCGCTGAATGTAGTCTCGCGCCTGGTCCCCGAAGGCGGCCAGCATGGCCTGGGGTACATCGTCGTCGGTCTCAAAGTGGCACTGGGCGATGTTGGGACCCACAGCCGCCCGGATGTCCCGGGGCCGGCTGCCGTAATTGCGGACCATGGCCTCCACCGCCTTGGCGGCAATGGCCTTGGCCGTACCCCGCCACCCGGCGTGGACCGCGCCTACGGCTCCGGTCACGGGGTCGTACAGCAGCACCGGGGTGCAGTCGGCGGTGAAGGCCAGCAGGGCCACCCCGGCCTCGGCGGTGACCAGGCCGTCGCACTCCGGGTAGTCCCGGTGGCACAGGCCCAGGGCGTCCGCGGAGGTCACGGGCCGAACGATGTCCGAATGGGTCTGCCGGGTCAGCACCAGCTTCGCCGGGTCAAATTCCAAGGCCCCGGCCAGAATGCGGATATTCTGCTCCACATTCTCCCGTGGGTCGGAATCGCAGCAGGCCAGGTTCAGACTGGCCTGGTCTCCCCGGCTGACCCCGCCGTACCGGGTGGTAAAGGCGTGGGGGACCGGAATGGTCCCGGCGGTCAGGTACTCCAGGGAGCCGTGGTGAATGGTTGTCAAAGGCATAGCTAATCTCCGTTATGCCGGGCCGGGAATCACTGCTCCAGGCTCGCGGCCTTGTCTTTGTGCATGCAGCACTTCTTGTATTTCTTGCCGCTGCCGCAGGGGCAGGGATCGTTGGGGCCTACCTTCCGCTGCCTGCGGACAGGCTGGGGCTTCGTCTGGGGCTTTCCGGCCCCGCCGGTACCGGTCTCCTTGGCGACCTTCTCCCGGCGGACCTCCTGTCTGGGCCGCAGCTGGACCAGGAACATCCGGCGGATGGTCTGCTCCTGAATGGCCTGGATCATGGCCTCGAACATCTTGAAGCCCTCTTCCTTGTAGGCCTTCACCGGGTCGTGCTGGCCGTAGGCCTGCAGTCCGATGCCCTGCTTCAGCTCGTCCATGGCGTCGATGTTGTCCATCCAGTATTCGTCCACCACCCGCAGCATGACCACCCGCTCCAGCTCCCGCATGACCTGGGGGGTGTAGGCAGCCTCCTTGGCCTCATAGGTCTGCCGGGCGATGTCGAATACGGTCTGGGCCGCCTGGCCGGAGGGCTGTCCCAGAAGCTGTTCCTTCCGGCTCTCCAGGACCCCCTTGGCGAAGTAGATGCCCTCCATCATGACGGCCAGCCGCTTCAGGCCCGCCTGGTCCACGGTGCCGCCGGTCTCGGCAAAGGCCTCGCTGACCCGGCTGTCCACCAGGGAGCGGAGCATGGCCATCATATTCTCCCGCAGGTCCTCGCCGTCCAGCACCTTCTGGCGCTGCTCGTAGATGACCTTGCGCTGGGTGTTGATTACGTCGTCGTACTCCAGCACGTTCTTTCTGGCCCGGAAGTTCCGGGACTCCACGTTCTTCTGGGCGTTTTCCACGGCGTTGCTGAGGATCTTGGCATCGATGGGGGTGTCCTCGTCCAGACCCAGGGTGTCCATCATGCCCATGACCTTGTCCGTGGAGAACAGGCGCATCAGGTCGTCCTGAAGGCTCAGGTAGAACCGGCTCTCGCCGGGGTCCCCCTGGCGGCCGGAGCGGCCCCGGAGCTGGTTGTCGATCCGCCGGGACTCGTGGCGCTCGGTGCCGATGATGAACAGGCCCCCGGCCTGGCGGACCTTCTCGGCCTCGTCGGCAATCTGGGACTTGTACTTCTTCAGAAGCTCCGCATACTTCGCCCGGACCTCCAGGATCTGGGGGTCGTCGGTCTCGGAGAAGGCGTCGGCCTCCCGCAGGAGCTCCTCGGGCAGGTCGCTTTTGGCCAGCTCCGCTTTGGCCAGGAAGTCGGCGTTGCCGCCGAGCATGATGTCGGTACCCCGGCCTGCCATGTTGGTGGCAATGGTCACGGCGCCGTACTTGCCGGCCTGGGCCACGATCTGGGCCTCCTGCTCATGGTGCTTGGCGTTGAGGACGTTGTGGGGAATGCCCTCCCGCTTGAGCAGCTTGCTCAGAAGCTCGCTCTTTTCGATGGACACGGTGCCAACCAGCACGGGCTGGCCCTTGTCGTGGCAGGCCTTGACCTGGGCGATGATGGCCCGGAACTTGCCGGCCTCGGTCTTGTAGACCACGTCGGTGTGATCCCGGCGGATGACGGGGCGGTTGGTGGGGATCTCCACCACGTCCAGATTGTAAATGGCGGCGAACTCCTCCTCCTCGGTCAGGGCCGTGCCGGTCATGCCGGAGAGCTTGCTGTACAGGCGGAAGAAGTTCTGGAAGGTGATGGTGGCCAGGGTCTTGCTCTCGGAGGCCACCCGGACCCCCTCCTTGGCCTCGATGGCCTGGTGCAGGCCCTCGTTGTACCGGCGGCCGTACATAAGCCGTCCGGTGAACTCATCGACGATGATGATCTGACCGTCCTTGACCACGTAGTCGATGTCCTTCTTCATCAGGCCCCGGGCCTTCATGGCCTGGTTGATGTGGTGGGACAAGGTGGTATTCTCCGTGTCGGCCAGGTTCTCCACGCCGAAGTACTTCTCGGCCTTGGCAATGCCGCTGGCGGTGAGGCTGACGGTCCGGGACTTCTCGTCTACGAAGTAGTCGCAGTCGTAGTCGTCGTGGACCTCCTTCTCGTCGGTCTTGGCGAAGACCTGACAGCGCAGGGTGGAGACGAAGTAGTCGGCCATTTCATACAGCTTGGAGGAGTCCTCCCCCTTGCCGGAGATAATCAGAGGGGTCCGGGCCTCGTCAATGAGGATGGAGTCCACCTCGTCCACAATGGCGAAGGCGTGGCCCCGCTGGACCAGCTCCTGCTTGTAAATGGCCATGTTGTCGCGCAGGTAGTCGAAGCCCAGCTCGTTGTTGGTGCAGTAGGTGATGTCGGCGGCGTAAGCCTGGCGCCGCTGGGCCGGGGGCATGCCCGGAATCACCAGGCCGATGGTCAGGCCCATGTAGCGGTAGACCTTGCCCATCCACTCGGACTGGTATTTGGCCAGGTAGTCGTTGACCGTGACCACATGGACACCTTCGCCGGTCAGGGCGTTTAAGTAACAGGGCAGAATGGCGACCAGAGTCTTGCCCTCGCCGGTCTTCATCTCGGCGATGCGCCCCTGGTGCAGCACAATGCCGCCCAGCAGCTGGACCGGATAGGGCCGCATGCCCAGGACCCGGTCGGCGGCCTCCCGGACGGCGGCGAAGGCCTCGGGAAGCAGGTCGTCCAGGGTCTGTCCCTGGGCCAGCCGCTCCTTGAATTCGGCGGTCTTGCCCTTCAGCTCCTCCTCGGGCATGGCCCTGTAAGTCTCCTCCAGGGCCAGAATCCTGTCCAGGGTGGGCTGGAGCCGCTTGATCTCCCGCTGGGAACGGGTGCCGAACATTTTTTCAAAAAGTCCCATGCTATACTCCTTCATTTCACAAAACGCTCGATTTTCCGTATTATAGCACACTTGCCAGAAGATTAAAAGTCGAATTTATAAACAATTCGCTGGAAAGGCTTAAGATTTTCTTATGGGGAACCTGCTTAAATAGCCGCTCAGCCGCCCCCGCAAAGCGCCGGCGGCAGCTCCCCTTCCGGGACAACGCCGTCAGCGCGGGGGTGGAGGGATAAAGAGAGACGCCCCCCTGTATTTCAATACATTTTTCGAAAAAAAATACCACACCTATTCACTGTTCACGATTACCTATTCCTTAGGCTTCCGCCAGTGAAGAGTGAATAGTGAAGAGTGAATAGGTAAAAAAAACCCCGGGCCATGGCCCGGGGGACGCTGTGTCCGTCAGGACTTCTTCACAAATTTCTCCCCGCAGCGGGGGCAGGTGATGGAGATCTTCCCCTTCCCCCGGGGGACCCGGACCACCTGCCGGCATTTGGGGCAGTCGTAGTAGCGGTGCTCCCGGTCCGTAACCCGGGTCACCATCTGCTGGAATTTCCGGTTCTCCTGGTAGCGCTTGTAGGTGTTGCGGGAGAGGCTTCGGAAAATGGCCCAGAGCATCATGCCGTAGCTCAGCAGGAAGAACAGCAGATACCAGCCCGACTGCTGGAAGACCATGGACAGCAGGCTCGCCGCCAGTCCCACGCAGAGAATGGTCATATTCAGCCGGTCCATGCCGTAGCGTCCCGCCATAAAATGTTGAAGGCCAGCCGACAGTTTCGCGCAGAACTGCCGGAACCAGCCGCTGATTCCGTTCATCATAAGCTCATCACCTGTTCACCCGCCGCCGCGGCGTGCATCCATAAAATACAGCTCTCCCCGCGGAACCGCCGCCTGCCCCGGCCGGGACAGGAACGGATTTGGGTTCAAAAGGAACAAGTTCGCGTCAAAGGGATTTGCTTGACTCTATTATATTGCAAAAAGCGGCAAATGCAACCGCCCCGCTTGAAAATTAACGGATTGTTTAAGATTTATTTAAGTACGAAAATCCGGCGGTTCCCTCTTGGCGAACGTCGGAAAATATGGTATACTATTTAGAAACCATTCTCCCAGGCAAAGGAGGCGGAACCTTGGATACCCTGACGAAGCCCAACGCGGAACCGGAAACCACACAGCCCGAATCCCAGCAGGCCCCCACGGACGAAGCGCGGGAGCATGCCCCGGTCCCGGAAGCCGGAGACGCCCAGTCTCTGGAGGACCTGGCCGATTTTCTCCCCGCCGCCCCGGCGGAGTCCGCCTCCGTCAGCTTCGACACCGAGGAGGCCTATCCCTGGCTCCCTCCCGCGAAGCCCCGGGGGATTCGGCCCGAGGCCGTCATGGGCATCATCGCGGGGCTTGCCGCCGTTTTATTGGCGGTGACGCTGGTCCTGTGCTTTCCCTACCTGACCGCCGACGAGGACCCCGAGACCTTGAAGCACCGCTACGACTCCGTGCCCACCGACGGCGCGGTCGAGGAGACCTTTCTGGAACCCACCATCTCCGAGACCGAGCCGGAGAACCCCACCATCCCCCCGGACCCCAATCCCTACGGCCGCAACGACTTCCAGTACAACGACCGCAACTACCTGCTGCTGCAAAACCTGCCCAGCCGGGCCGGTGTGGACGTGTCCGCCCATCAGGGGTCCATCGACTGGAAGGCCGTGGCCGCTTCCGGCATTGAGTTCGCCATGATCCGGCTGGGCTACCGGGGCTATGAGAGCGGCCGCCTCATGGAGGACGATTACGCCCGGCAGAACCTGGCCGGAGCCGTGGACGCCGGGCTGGACGTAGGCGTCTACTTCTTCTCCCAGGCCCTGAGCATTCAGGAGGCCGACGAGGAGATCGACTTCATGCTGGACATTTTGGGGGAGACCTATCTGAAAATGCCCGTGGTTCTGGACTGGGAGATCCCGGCCAGCTCCGCCCGGACCGCCAACATGGACGCCCGGACCCTGACGGACATTCAGAAGCACTTCTGCCAGGTTATGGATGAGAAGGGCTACCAGCCCATGGTCTACTTCAACTGGCACCAGTCGGAGAATCTGTACTACCTGAGCGAACTGGAGCAGGCCCCCTTCTGGCTGGCCCTGTACCAGGACCGGATGACCTACCCCTGGAAGGTGGAGATGTGGCAGTACACCGACTCAGGCTCCGTTCCCGGCATCCAGGGCAACGTGGATCTGAACGTGTACATGCCCGGCTGAGTGTTTTCTCCGGGACCGGAGGCGAACATAACCCTGGGATCAATTTGAGGCAGAGGCTTTAAGCCCCTGCCTCGTTGTTTTTTATTTTACATGCTTATCGACTTTAAACAGCAGAAATTGCAGCGGACACGTACCGGCTCAGAAACCTGCGCGCCCCTTGGCTCTCCTTGTGAAGGGGCGAGCCAAGGCGGCCCCCGGGGCCGCGGGGTGGGTTAAGGGGATAAGCGGCGTGAATCATTTCTCCCGGCGGGGCGGTTTTTTCAGCCTGTAGCGGCCCCGGCCTTCTTTGATGAGCGTCCCTTCCCCGCAGAGCTTCTTCAAGACACGCTGGAGCTGCCGGCGGCTGCAATGGAGCGCCTGGAGCGCCTGTTTGCTGCGCCTTTATCCGGTGTCACAGGAAGCTTCGGACCGGCAGGGCTCCCAGGCTCCCTGACAAGCGGGGCGGATTTGACGGGGCCGGGAAAGTGTGGTATACTTACAAAAACATCAACCACTTTCCCATGTGTCAGGAGGGCCTATGAACACCATACTTGACCGTTGCCCGGACGCGCTGCTGGAGCAGAGCATCCCCGGTTTTCATCAGTATATCCTCACCCCTCCGGCCCGGCTGGCCTATGTCAGCGGGAATCTGTGCCGGCTGCTCCAGGTCTCCCGGGAGGAGCTGATGACCGGCGGCTATGACCAGCGGGTCCACCCCAAGGACCGGGAGGAGTATCTGTCTTCCCTGGGCCGGATCACCGAACCCGGAACCCGGATTCTGACCTACCGCCTGGTCAAAGGCGACGGCACCGTGTGCCACGTGGAAGACACCCTGACCTGCCGCCTTCTGGAGGACGGGACCCTGGTGGCCGACTCCGTCCTGTGCGACATCACCCGCGTGCAGGAGCAGACCACCGACCTGCGCTTCCTCAACGACACCATCCCCTGCGGCTTTCTCAAATACACCTGCGAGCCCCAGCCCAGGGTCACCTTCCTCAACGACCGCATGCGTCAGATCCTGCGTCTGCCCACGGACCCCTCCGCCGGCCCGTCTCTGGAGCGGATGTACCGGGACAACCTGTACCTGCTGATCCCGCCGGGGGAGCGGCAGCGCATGGCCAAGTACCTGGACCGGGTCTACCGCCGGGGCAAGCCCATTGCCGGCGAGATCTCCGTCCTGCGCTGCGACGGCACCAAGGCCCGGCTCTTCGGCTGGGTGGTCAAGAGCACGGACCCCCGGGGCGGCGAGGAATTTCAGAGCGTCTGCATCGACATGACCGGCCGCTATCAGGAGCGTCAGGCCGCCCAGACCCAGCGGTATCTCAAAGCCCTGACCGATGTATACGACCACATCTTTGAATACGAGCTGACCGGCGGCGCCGCCAAGTGCCTCTACGCCGGGGACCATCCCACCCTGCGCTGGATCGAGAACCTGTCCATGCCCTTTGAGGAGCTCACCGAGCGATGGCTGGAGGAGACCGTGTGTCCCGAGGACTTGGACCGGGTCCGGGAGACCTTGGGACAGTTCTTCCGCCGGTTCGACCAGGGGCAGGATGCGGACGCCCGGCCTCTGGAGCTGTCCTTCCGGGCCAGGGACACCGACGCCCAGGAGCTGTACAGCTGCCTGCTCCTGAACATGGAGGCCTCCACCTTCTGGCTGTGCTGCCGCCGGATCTCCGCCCAGGCGGAAGTGGATCAGCTGCGCAGCGAGAACACCAACCTGAAGGAGAACCTCCAGGAGCTGGTCACCCGGTTCACCGACGGCCTGGCGGCCTTCGAGGTCCGCGGCGGGTTGGTGACGCCTCTGTACGTCAGCGACAACGTGTGTCAGTTCTTCGGCTTCACCAAGGAGGAGTGGCTGCCCATGATGCGCCGTGCCACGCCTCTGCGCAGCTTCGTGGCCCGCAGCGAGGCCTCCTACGGCGACTTCCTGGAGCTGCTGGAGGACGGGGAGCGGGAATTTTCCTACTTTGACCTGTCCACCCGGCAGGAGCGGCGGATCAAGGCCATCTGCTCCCGGAAGTCCCCGGACAGCAGCTCGGTATTTTACGTCATGCTCTACAACATGGCCCCGGAGGAGACCCCGCCTCCCGCCGCCGACCATCCCCCGGTGACCATCCGGACCTTCGGCTATTTCGATGTGTTCGTGGGCCAGAAGCCCATTGCCTTCCGCAACAAGAAGTCCAAGGAGCTGCTGGCCCTGCTGGTGGACCGGCAGGGCGGCTTCGTCACCTCGGAGGAGGCCATCGCCTTTCTGTGGGAGGATGAACCGGCCAGCCCCGTAACCCTGGCCCGATACCGGAAAGTGGCCCTGCGGCTGAAAAACATTCTGGAGGAGTACGGCATTTCCGACATTCTGGAATCCGTGGACGGCAAGCGCCGGATCGACCCGGAACGGGTCCACTGCGATCTGTACGACTACCTCACCGGCAAACCCGAATACGCCCAGCTGTTCAAGGGCAGCTATCTGACCAACTACAGCTGGGGCGAGACCACCCTGGCCGCCCTGACGGGAGACTTCCTGACCTGAGGCCCCTTCCGGAGAAGGGCCGGGGGCGTCGGTTCTTTCCTTGCGGCGAACAAAGAGGCACAGACCAAATTCAGGTCTCTGCCTCAAGTTTTTTTGCTCAGCCACCTGGCCGCCGGGGCTTCTTGGCTCTCCTTTTAAGGAGAGCTGGCACCGGCGACGCAGGAGCCGGTGACTGAGAGGTCCTTACCGCACTTACTTTTTCCTGAAATGCTGAGGAAAAAGTAAGTGCTCCCCGCCCCCTCTCAGTCAAAAATCAGAGATTTTTGACAGCTGCCCGCTGCGGCGGGCCCGGTCGCGGCTCTGACGCTCCACCGGAGCGTCATTCACTCCCGCGACTGCGCTTCGCTTACCCCGTGGGGGAGCCAAGGCCGGGCTCAATTTCTCCTGTCGATGGGAGCCACGGTCAATGTGGTCTCCTCCAGCACGTCCAGGAGCACCCGGACCGTGTCCAGGGATGTGAGCATGGTCACGTTGTTCTCAATGGCCCAGCGGCGGATGGCCGCGCCGTCCTCATAGTGGACCCCGGAGAGGATGGCCCGGGTGCAGATCACATAGCTGACGTATCCGGCCCGGACGGCGTCCAGGATCTCCTGGCTGCCCTCGCTGAGCTTCCGGCGCAGACGGGTCCGGATGCCGTGCTCCTTCAGGAACACCGCCGTACCCACCGTGGCCTCAATGTTGAAGCCCAGGTCGAAGAACCGGCGGATCAGAGGCAGGGCCTCGGCCTTGTCCTCGTCGGCCAGAGTTACGATGACCGTACCGTAGTTTTGCAGCTTCATGCCCGAGGCCGCCATGGCCTTGTACATGGCCCGGTGGAGCTTCCTGTCGCAGCCGATGGCCTCGCCGGTGGACTTCATCTCCGGGGACAGAAAGGCGTCCATGCCCCGCAGCTTGGAGAAGGAGAAGGCCGGGACCTTCACATAGCAGCGCTTCTTCTCCTGGGGGTACAGGTCCAGTATGCCCTGGTCCTTCAGGCTCACCCCCAGCATGACCCGTGTGGCGATGTCCGCCAGGGGGCAGCCTGTGGCCTTGGACAGGAAGGGTACCGTCCGGGAGGACCGGGGGTTGACCTCGATGATGTATACATTGTCCTTCTCATCCACAATGAACTGGATGTTGTAAAGGCCCACGATGCCGATGCCCAGACCCAGCTTCCGGGTGTACTCCAGAATCCTGCCCTTGACCTTCGGGCTGATGCTGTAGGAGGGGTAGACGGAGATGGAGTCGCCGGAGTGGACGCCGGTGCGCTCCACCAGCTCCATAATGCCGGGGACGAACACCTGCCGCCCGTCGCAGACCGCGTCCACCTCCACCTCCTTGCCCCGGATGTAGTGGTCCACCAGCACCGGCCGGTCCTCGTCGATTGCCGCGGCGTTCTTCAGATAGTGCTTCAGATGCTCGGGCTTGGCCACGATCCGCATGGCCCGGCCCCCCAGGACGAAGCTGGGCCGCACCAGCACCGGATAGCCGATCTCCTCCGCCGCCGCCAGGCCGTCGGGAATGTTGGTCACCGCCCGGCCCTGGGGCTGGGGAATGTTCAGGGAGGCCAGGAGCTTTTCGAAGGCGTCCCGGTTCTCTGCCCGGTCGATGGCGTTCTGGTCCGTGCCGATGATGGGCACCCCCCGCTCCGCCAGAGGCTGGGCCAGGTTGATGGCGGTCTGACCGCCCAAGGTGGCGATGACCCCCTGGGGCTTCTCCAGGGCGATGATGTTCATCACGTCCTCCACGCACAGAGGCTCAAAGTAGAGCTTGTCCGAGCAGGTGTAGTCCGTGGACACGGTCTCGGGGTTGTTGTTGACGATGATGGCCTCATAGCCCGAGGCCCGGATGGTCTGCACCGCGTGGACCGTGGAGTAGTCGAACTCCACGCCCTGTCCGATGCGGATGGGGCCGGAGCCCAGGACCAGGATCTTCTTTTTCTCCGAGACCACGGACTCGTTCTCCCGGGCGTAGGTGGAGTAGAAGTTGGGAATGTAGCTGTCAAATTCCGAGGCGCAGGTGTCGATCATCTTATACACGGGCATAATGCCCTTCTCCTCCCGGGTCCGGCAGATCTCCAGCTCCGTTTTTCCCCAGCGAAGGCCGATCTCCTTGTCGGAAAAGCCCAGCTTCTTGGCCTCCCTCAGGACCTGCTCGTCGCCGGGGTGGGCGGTCAGGCAGTTTTCCATTTCCACAATGCGGCGCAGCTTGTCCAGGAAGAAGGGGTCGATGGCCGTGGCGGCGGCAATGTCCGCCATGGGACAGCCCAGGCGCAGCAGCTGGGCAATGGCCCAGATCCGGTCGTCGGTGCCGGTGCGGACGTAGGCCAGCAGCGCCTCCCGGGACATTTCGTCAAACTTGGGGCTGCGCAGATGGTGCAGCCCGATCTCCAGGGACCGGACGCCCTTGAGCAGGCTCTCTTCAAAGGACCGGCCGATGCTCATGACCTCGCCGGTGGCCTTCATCTGGGTGCCCAGGGTGTTGCTGGCGTCGGTGAACTTGTCGAAGGGGAACCGGGGCAGCTTTGTGACCACATAGTCCAGGGTTGGCTCAAAGGCCGCCGGGGTGTTGGCAATGGGGATCTCGTCCAGGGTCATGCCCACGCCGATCTTGGCGCAGACCCGGGCGATGGGGTAGCCGCTGGCCTTGGAGGCCAGGGCCGAGGACCGGGAGACCCGGGGGTTGACCTCAATGAGATAGTATTGGAAGGACCTGGGGTCCAGGGCGAACTGAACGTTGCAGCCCCCCTGGATCTTCAGAGCCCGGATGATCTTCAGGGCGCTGCGCCGCAGCATGTGGTACTCCTTGTTGGTCAAGGTCTGGGAGGGGCAGACCACAATGGAGTCGCCGGTGTGGATGCCCACGGGGTCCAGATTCTCCATGTTGCAGATGGTGATGGCCGTGTCGTTGGCGTCGCGCATGACCTCGTACTCGATCTCCTTGAAGCCCCGGACGCTCTTCTCGATCAGGACCTGGCGGACGGGGGACAGGGCCAGGGCGTTCTTCATCAGCGCCAGCAGCTGGGCCTCGTTGTCGGCGAAGCCGCCGCCGGTGCCGCCCAGGGTAAAGGCCGGCCGCAGAACCACGGGATAACCGATCCGCCGGGCCGCGGCGGCGCCCTCTTCCTCGGAGGTGGCAATGTCCGACGGCAGCACCGGCTCGCCCAGCTCCTGGCACAGCTCCTTGAACAGCTCCCGGTCCTCCGCCCGCCGGATGCTCTGGCTCGGGGTACCCAGAAGCTCCACCCGGCACTCGGCCAGGACGCCCTTCCGCTCCAGCTCCATGGCCAGGTTCAGTCCCGTCTGGCCGCCGATGCCGGGCAGGATGGCGTCGGGCCGCTCATAGCGGATGATCTTGGCCATGTATTCCAGGGTCAGAGGCTCCATATACACCTTATCGGCGATGCTGGTGTCGGTCATGATGGTGGCGGGATTGGAGTTGCACAGAATGACCTCGTACCCCTCCTCCTTCAGGGCCAGGCAGGCCTGGGTGCCTGCGTAGTCGAACTCCGCCGCCTGGCCGATGACGATGGGGCCGGAGCCGATGACCAGCACTTTCCGGATATCCGTTCTCTTAGGCATGGTTCTTTCCCTCCTCCATCCACTCCAGGAACCGGTCAAACAGGTATTCGCTGTCCTCCGGCCCCGGAGCGCTTTCCGGGTGGTACTGCACGGAGAAGACCCGGTCTTTCTCACAGCGGACTCCTTCCACGGTGTTGTCCAGCAGGTTGACATGGGTGACGGTCAGGTCCGTGTCCGCCAGGCTGCGGGCGTCCACGGCGTAGGAGTGGTTCTGGGCGGTGATCTCGATCTTCCCGGTTTCCAGGTTCCGGACCGGATGGTTGCCGCCCCGGTGTCCGAACTTCAGCTTGTAGACGCTGCCGCCGTAGGCCAGGCAGATCAGCTGGTGGCCCAGGCAGATGCCGAAAATGGGGTACTTCCCCCGCAGCTGCCTGACGGCGGCAATGACCTGGGGCACGTCCCTGGGATCTCCCGGGCCGTTGGACAGGAAGACGCCGTCGGGGGCCAGGGCCTGGATCTGACGGGCCGTCACGTCATAGGGCAGCACGGTCACGGAGCAGCCCCGTTGGTTCAGGCAGCGGACGATGTTCTCCTTCATGCCGCAGTCAATGGCCGCCACATGGAATCTGGCGTTCTCCGCCGGGGCCTCCCGCCGGGCCTTCACCGAGACCCGGGAAACCGCGTCCCTGGGCAGCCGGGCGGCCCGGAGCTTCGCCGCCCCCGCCTGGGCGGAGGTCTCCAGGCCGGTAATCAGGACCTTCCGGCTGCCCAGGTCCCGGATGGACCGGGTCAGGCACCGGGTGTCCACGCCGCTGACGCCGGGGATGCCGTACCGGGCCATGACCTGGCCCAGGGTCTGGGTGCTGCGGAAGTTGGAGGGGTGGTCGTTGTACTCCCCCACGATCATGGCCCCGATGGTGGGGACCGCCGTCTCATAGTCGTCCTCCGCCATGCCGTAGCTGCCGATCAGGGGGTAGGTCATCACCACCGCCTGGTATGTATAGGAGGGGTCGGACAGGATCTGCTGGTATCCGGCCATGGAGGTGTTGAAGACGATTTCGCAGATCCGCTCCTCCACCGCTCCGAAGGAGAAGCCCAGGTACTCCGTCCCGTCCTCAAAGATCAGCTTGCGGTCGTAGTTCTTTACCATATCTGTCTCCCTTACGCGTTTGGTTTTGGCAGGGCCGGGGGGCAATGGCCCCGAAGACGCCGCATTCTTCATGGATGCTCATAGCTTTCCTTTCCTTGCCAGGGCCGCGCCGATGAATTCCCGGAACAGCGGATGGGGCCGGTTGGGACGGCTCTTGAACTCCGGATGGTACTGCACGCCCACATAGAAGTCCCGGTCGGACAGCTCAATGGTCTCCACCAGCCGTCCGTCGGGGGAGGTGCCTGCCAGGGTCATGCCCGCCTTCCGGAAGAGCTCCCGGTAGCGGTTGTTGAACTCGTAGCGGTGGCGGTGGCGTTCGTAGATTGTGGAGGTTCCATAGCACTTTTCCAGCACGGTGCCCGGCTGAATCCGGCACGGATAGGCCCCCAGGCGCAAGGTACCGCCCTTGTCCACGTCGTCGCTCTGGCCGGGCATGAAGTCGATGACCTTGTTGGGGCAGGTGACGTCGAACTCGCCGGAGTTGGCGTCGGGGATTCCGGCCACGTTCCGGGCGAATTCAATGACGGCGATCTGCATGCCCAGGCAGATGCCGAAGTAGGGCAGCCCCGTCTCCCGGGCGTACCGGGCGGCCTGGATCATTCCCTCGATGCCCCGGTCTCCGAAGCCGCCGGGGACGATGACGCCGTCCAGGCCGCAGAGGGTTTCGGCGGCGTTTTCCCCGGTGATCCCCTGGGAGTCGATCCAGTGGATGTTCACATGGGTGTTCCAGGCGTAGCCCCCGTGGCGCAGGGCCTCGGCCACGGACAGATAGGCGTCGTGGAGGGAGGTGTACTTGCCCACCAGGCCGATCTCCACGGAGCCTTCCCGGCCCCGGATTCTGTGCACCATCTCCTCCCACTCGCTCAGGTCCGGCGCCGGGGTCTTCAGCTCCAGCTCCCGGCAGACCACCTCGGAGAAGCGGGAGGCCTCCAGCATCAGCGGCGCTTCGTACAGGTTCTCCAGGGTCCGGTTCTCAATGACGCAGTCGGGCTTGACGTTGCAGAACAGGGAGATCTTCCGGAAAATGGACGCCTCCAGAGGCCGGTCGCAGCGCAGGACCACAATGTTGGGGTTGATGCCCATGCCCTGGAGCTCCTTGACCGAATGCTGGGTGGGCTTGGACTTGTGCTCCTCGGAGCCGCTGAGGAAGGGTACCAGGGTCACATGGATGAACAGGCTGTTCTGCCTGCCCACCTCCAGGGAGATCTGCCGCACGGCCTCCAGAAAGGGCTGGGACTCAATGTCGCCGATGGTGCCGCCGATCTCGGTGATGACCACGTCGGCGTCGGTCTGTTTGCCCACCCGGTAGACGAAGGCCTTGATCTCGTCGGTGATGTGGGGGATCACCTGGACCGTGGAGCCTAAGAACTCCCCCCGGCGCTCCTTGTTCAGCACATTCCAGTAGACCTTGCCCGTGGTCAGGTTGGAGAAGCGGTTCAGGTTCTCGTCAATGAACCGCTCATAGTGGCCCAGATCCAGGTCCGTCTCCGCCCCGTCCTCCGTGACGTAGACCTCGCCGTGCTGGTATGGGCTCATGGTGCCTGGGTCCACATTGATATAGGGGTCCAGCTTCTGGGCGGCCACCTTCAGCCCCCGGGACTTCAGAAGACGGCCCAGAGAGGCGGCGGTAATGCCCTTGCCCAGACCGGAGACCACGCCGCCGGTCACAAAAATATACTTTGTCATATGCACAACCTCATTTTCACGCCGGATTCCGGCGGATTTTGTTTTTCTATGGAAAGGTATGACTCCCGCAGCGCCCGGCGCCCCTTGGCTCCCGCTCTCAAAGCCGCCCTCCCCTGGACCCCTCCCGGCGCGCTTTTCGTTTCGTGCCGGTATTGCCTTAAGCGCCAAATCGGTACGGTGCCCATGGCAAGCGCAAGCATCCCGGCAGCTGCCCAGACGGAAGTCTGTATGGAAGGAACGGATATCCGCATTTTTCACTGCGCAAAGTCGATAAGTATCAAGATTATTCAATATCAATAACAGTATCAGCTTTCATTCTCTGCGCCTTTACCGGCCACACAGAAAGAGCGAATCTGCCGCCGGTGCGTGGGCGTATCCAACTGCTCGCGAAAACCCCAGGGGCAGAAATTGCCTCTGGGATTTTCGGAATCCGCTTATTTTCCGCTGTCGCCGTAGTTGGACAGCACACGGGCGGAGGGGTCGTTGACGTCGCAGCCTTCCCAGGACTTGTTGGGCATCCAGAAGTCCGCCACCATTTCCGCCTGGCCGGGATAGTACTTCTCGAAGATCTCCCGGTAGAGCAGGGACTCCTTGGTGAAGGGCCGGGCAAAGTCGTATTTGCTCCGCAGAGCCTGGTATTCGCCGTCGGTATAGCGGCTTTCGGCGTAGGCCTTCAGGTGATCCACCATGGAGTGGCCCACGGCGTCGGAGAAGGCCGCCTTCTCCCGCCACAGGATCTCGCCGGGCAGGTAGCCCAGGCCCTCGAAGGCGTGGCGCAGCAGGTACTTGCCCTTGCCGTAGGTGTTGACCTTCAGCTTCGGATCTACGGCCATGACATAGGCGGCAAAGTCCAGATCGCCGAAGGGGACCCTGGCCTCCAGGGAGTTGACGCTGATGCACCGGTCCGCCCGGAGCACGTCGTACATGTGCAGCTCCCGGACCCGCTTCCGCGCCTCCTCCTGGAAGGCCTCGGGGCTGGGGGCGAAGTCCGTGTACTTATAGCCGAACAGCTCGTCGGAAATCTCGCCGGTGAGCAGGACCCGGATGTCCGTGGTCTCGTGGATGGCCTTGCAGACCAGGTACATGCCCACGCTGGCCCGGATGGTGGTGATGTCGTAGGTACCCAGAAGCTCCACCACGGTCTCCAGGGAGTCCAGGACCATGTCTTTGCTGATGATGATCTCCCGGTGGTCGCTGCCGATGTAGTCCGCCGCCTGCCTGGCGTACTTTAGGTCGATGGCGTCCTCGCGCATGCCGATGGCAAAGGTCCGGATGGGAACCGGGCTCTCCTTGGCGGCGATGGCGCAGACCAGGGAGGAGTCCAGCCCGCCGGAGAGGAGGAAGCCCACCTTCACGTCGGCCACCAGCCGCTTCCGCACGCCCCGGATCAGCTTCTCCCGGATGCTGCGGCACACGGTTTGAAGATCGTCGGGCAGGACCTTCTCCACCCGGGTCACGTCCCGGTAGGGGATGAATTTTCCGTCTCGGTAGTAATGCCCCGGCGGGAAGGGCAGAATCCTGCCCACCAGGCCCACCAGGTTCTTTGGCTCGCTGGCGAAGACAATGGCGCCGTCCTCGTCATAGCCGTAGTACAGAGGCCGGATGCCGATGGGGTCCCGGGCGGCGATGTACTGTTTTTTCTCACCGTCGTAGAGGATCAGGGCGAACTCGGCGTCCAGCATGGCAAACATATCCACGCCGT
The DNA here is from genome assembly GCA_944387635.1 of uncultured Oscillospiraceae bacterium. Classification (GTDB taxonomy): domain Bacteria; phylum Bacillota; class Clostridia; order Oscillospirales; family Oscillospiraceae; genus Faecousia. The sequence goes on from CALXFT010000018.1 coordinate 26,391, forward strand.
ACTCCCTGTAAAGGGGCAGCAGGATTTCACAGTCCGATTCGCTGTGAAAGGCATACTTCCCGGAAAGCTCCGCCTTGATTTTCTCAAAGCCGTATATCTCGCCGTTGCAGACCAGATAGCTGCCGTCCAGGTAAAACGGCTGCATGCCCTCCGGGTGCAGCCCCATGATGGACAGCCGGTGGAAGCCCAGCAGCCCATCCCCGGTGTCCACGATCTTGCTGTCGTCCGGGCCACGGGACTTGGTCCTGCGGAACCCGGCCTGAAAAGCGTCAATGGCAGCGGCGCCGCTGCAGTAACCCATAATAGAACACATACCATTCCCCTCCGGAAATTTTTTGATTCAGCATCCTATAGGGCGAGTGCTGTCCCCGCGGTACCACCTATATTTGTTCTCCGCTTCCGGGCGGAAGCTTTGTCAACTGACGTATGACTCCACGGCGCACCTACTGAAGGGTTGGTTCCGGCGGGACGGAGCCGAAACCGGGAAGGACAAATTCGCGGCCCCGCCCCGTGGTTCCCTTGTTCAGATTGCGGCTCGACAGGTGTTCTTCCTCCGGGGCCTCCGGGCGGCTTCCACCGTCCCGCCCTCTCTGACGGAGGCTGTTCCGGAATACTTTTCCTGTCTCAGGCGCCTTTATGATTTATCGTCGCTCCCCGGGCCTTCCCATGGCAGGCCGCCGCGTCAGCTGACGCTGAACAGCAGCTCGCCGTAGGTGGGGAAGGGCCAGTACTTCTTGGGCGTCATGGTCTCCGCCTGGTCGGCGGCGGCGCGAAGCTCTGCCATTTTGCCCAGGACCGTGTCCCGGATGGCGGCGGACTCCGCCACCGCCCCCTGGCAGTCCTTCACAGCCCGGACCGCCGCCTCCAGGCCGTCGGCCTTCTCCGCGATCCGGTCGCACAGGCCGGACAGCTTGGTCAGCAGGCCGGTCTCATAGCCCCGGGGCACGTCGGGGGACACGGCCTTCTTGGCGGCGATGGCCTCCGCCAGTTCGGCGGTGCAGCTCTGGACCGCGGGCAGAATCTCCCTGCGGGCCATGTCCACCATGGTGTTGGCCTCGATGGTCACAGTCTTGCTGTAGTTATCCAGCATGATCTCACAGCGGGACTTCAGCTCCGCCTCGGTGAACACGCCGTGGGAGGTGAGCATCTTTACGTTCTTCTCGTCCAGCAGATGGGGCATGCAGTCGGGGGTGGTGGGGTAGTTGGACAGCCCCCGGACCTCCGTGGCCTCCCGTATCCAGGCCTCGTCGTAGCCGTTGCCGTTGAACAGAATCCGCTTGTGGTCCTTGATGGTCTTCTTGATCATCTGGTGCAGAACGGTCTCGAAGTCCTCGGCGGCCTCCAGCCGGTCGGCGTAGATCTTCAGGGACTCCGCCACGGCGGCGTTGAGCATCATGTTGGCGCAGGCGATGGAGTTGGAGGAGCCCAGCATCCGGAACTCAAACTTGTTGCCCGTGAAGGCGAAGGGGGAGGTCCGGTTCCGGTCGGTGTTGTCCCTGGGGAACTTGGGCAGGACGCTGACGCCCAGCTTCATCAAGGTGGTGCCGGAGCCGTTGTAGGGGGTGTCGTTCTCAATGGCGTCCAGGATGGCGGTCAGCTCGTCGCCCAGGAAAATGGAGACCACGGCGGGCGGGGCCTCGTTGGCGCCCAGCCGGTGATCGTTGCCGGCGGTGGCCACGGACAGCCGCAGCAGATCCTGGTAGTCGTCCACGGCCTTGATTACCGCGCACAGGAACAGCAGGAACTGGGCGTTCTCATAGGGGGTCTCGCCGGGGGACAGGAGGTTCACGCCGGTGTCCGTGGCGATGGACCAGTTGTTGTGCTTGCCGGAGCCGTTGACGCCCTCGAAGGGCTTCTCATGGAGCAGGCACACCAGGCCGTGTTTGGCGGCCACCTTCTGCATGACCTCCATGGTCAGCTGGTTGTGGTCCGTGGCGATGTTGGTGCTGGTGTAGATGGGCGCCAGCTCGTGCTGGGCCGGAGCCACCTCGTTGTGCTCGGTTTTGGCCAGGATGCCCAGCTTCCACAGCTCCTCGTTCAGGTCCGCCATGTAGGCCTCCACCCGCGGCTTGATGACGCCGAAGTAGTGGTCCTCCATCTCCTGGCCCTTGGGGGACTTGGCGCCGAAGAGGGTCCGGCCGGTGTAGACCAGGTCCCGGCGCTTGTTGTACATTTCCCGGTCAATGAGAAAGTACTCCTGCTCAGGACCCACGGAGGTCTTGACGCACTTGACCGTGTCGTTGCCGAAGAGCCTTACGATCCGCAGAGCCTGCTTGTTCAGGGCCTCCATGGACCGCAGCAGGGGGGTCTTCTTATCCAGGGCCTCGCCGCCGTAGGCGCAGAAGGCGGTGGGGATGCAAAGGGTTTTGCCCTTCAGGAAGGCGTAGGAGGTGGGGTCCCAGGCGGTGTAGCCTCTGGCCTCGAAGGTGGCCCGCAGGCCGCCGGAGGGGAAGCTGGAGGCGTCGGGCTCGCCCTTAATCAGCTCCTTGCCGGAGAATTCCATAATCACGCCGCCGTCGGGAGAGGGGGAAATGAAGCTGTCGTGCTTCTCGGCGGTGATGCCGGTCAGAGGCTGGAACCAGTGGGTGTAGTGGGTGGCCCCGTTCTTCACGGCCCAGTCCTTCATGGCCGCGGCCACGGCGTTGGCCACGCCCACGTCCAGATCGGTACCCTCGTCAATGGTCTTGCGCAGGGAGTTGTAGACCCGCGCCGGCAGGGTTGCCTTCATAATTCTGTCGTCGAAGACCTTGCTTCCAAACATTTCTGCTGCATTGCTCATGAAAATCCTCCTCATAAGGACAACGGCGCCCCGCCTTTCCGGACACGCCGGGAAAGTCAAGACGCCGTTGCCTTTGTTTTTTCACCAGTTATTCCATTTTCTCCCGTTTCCTTGGGAAACCGGTCTTTTTTCGGCCCAAGCCATAAAAAAGAGGCAAAGCCGCCATTGGTTACTCCAAAGACGCCTTTGCCTTTACACGGGGCATTTTACACCTCCTGGCCCGGTTTGTCAAGCCCCATCTTCCAAAATTTTCTCCCGCCGAGAATTTCTGCCAATCTCGCATTGACAAACGGGAATTTTTCCTGTATCATTTACGCAAATGAGCAAAGGGGTTCATTTCGACGGAAACGCGGTTTCCATCGAAATGGACCCTTTTTTCTTTTCATGCTGATCCCGCCGCGGCAAAGCGTTTCCGCAAGCGTCAGATAAACCCAGGACATTGCGATCACCGCCAGGCCCTTGGCTCTCCTGGAAGGAGAGCTGGCACTGCCGACGCAGGAGGCGGTGACTGAGAGGTTTGGGCAGTACGTTTTTGTAGAATGCTGAGACAGCGGTAAGTGCTCCCCGACCCCTCCCGGCGCGCCCTTCGTTTCGTGCCGGTATTGCCCTAAGCGCCAAATTGGTGCAGTGACCGTGTGAAGCGTAAGCATCCTGGCAGCTGCCCAGACGTGAGCTATCCAGGCAGGAACGGATACCGGAAGATTTTGGTTCAGCTGAAGGCGGTTGATTCATGGTTTCCATAAGAACGGGGTCCTCCTATCCCCCCTCTCAGTCACGCTTCGCTTCTCCCAAGGAGCGAGCCAAGGCGGCCCCGCGGGCCACAGGGTGAGTCAGGTCAATAAGCATATTATTTGAAAGGAATGCAGTGGCTATGAGTAAGAAAGAAGGTCAGATCCGGATTCCCTCGGGCTGCGCCATCGCGGCCGTGATCTCCAGGGAAGGCCGCCGGATGTCCGGCGAAAAAATCGTTGAGGCCATGAAGCCCATGCACGCCCGGTCCAACGGCTTGGGCGGCGGCTTCGCGGCCTACGGCATCTATCCGCAGTACCGGGACTTTTACGCCTTCCACCTGTTTTTCGACAACCGGGACGCCCGGAAGGACTGCGAACGCTACCTGAAGGAGAACTTCGAGATCGTCCAGGCCGAGGTGATCCCCACCCGGAATCTCCCTCAGATCACCAACGTCCCCATGATCTGGCGCTACTTCCTGTCCCCCTTCGCCTCGGTGCTGGTCCGGGAGAATATCCGGGAAGAGGACCTGGTCTCCCGGACGGTCATGACCATCAACGAGGGCATGGACGGGGCCTACGTCTTCTCCAGCGGCAAGAACATGGGCGCCTTCAAGGCCGTGGGCTATCCGGAGGACGTGGGGGCCTTCTATAAGCTGGAGGAATACCAGGGCTACTCCTGGACCGCCCACGGCCGCTATCCCACCAACACCCCCGGCTGGTGGGGCGGAGCCCACCCCTTCACCCTGCTGGACTACTCCATCGTCCACAACGGCGAGATCTCCTCCTATGACGCCAACCGCCGCTTCCTGGAGATGTTCGGCTACCGCTGCTCCCTGCAGACGGACACGGAGGTCATCGCCTATATGATGGACTATCTGCTCCGGGTCCAGAAGCTGTCTCTGGAGGACGCCGCCGCCGTGGCGGCCGCCCCTTTCTGGAGCACCATCGAGAACAACCCGGACCCGAAGGAGCGTCAGCGGCTGACCTACCTGCGGACCGTGTTCCCCAGCCTGCTGATCACCGGCCCCTTCTCCATTGTCCTGGGCTTCAACGGCGGCCTCATGGCCCTGAACGACCGGCTGAAGCTGCGCTCCATGGTGACGGGAGAGAAGGACGACCTGGTATTCATCGCCAGCGAGGAGGCGGCCATCCGGGTCATGGAGCCGGAGGCGGAGAACATCCACGCCCCCGCCGGCGGCCAGGCGGTGATCGTAAAAGTAAAGGAAGGTGCTTACTGATTATGGGTATCGACTACATCTATCCGGAATTTGAAGTAATCCGGAACGAAAGCCGCTGCGTCACCTGCCAGGTCTGCCAGCGGCAGTGCGCCAACGAAGTCCACCGCTACGACCCGGATCTGGGGCGCATGCTCTCCGACGAGACCAAGTGCGTGGGCTGCCACCGCTGCGTGTCCCTGTGTCCCACCCACGCCCTGAAGATCGTGAAAAACGACTGCGCCTTCCGGGAAAACGCCAACTGGCAGACCGGCGCCATCAAAGAAATTTACAAGCAGGCCTCCAGCGGCGGCGTGCTCCTGTCCTCCATGGGCAGCCCCGCCCCCCTGAGCGTGTACTGGGATAAGCTGCTGCTCAACGCCTCCCAGGTGACCAACCCCTCCATCGACCCCCTGCGGGAGCCTATGGAGACCCGGGTGTACCTGGGCAAGAAGCCGGGGCTGGTGGACCGGGATGACAAGGGCAATCTGACCTACGCCCTGGAGCCCCAGCTGGAGCTGTCCATGCCCGTCATGTTCTCCGCCATGAGCTACGGCTCCATCAGCTACAACGCCCACAAGTCCCTGGCCATGGCCGCCCAGAAGCTGGGCATCTTCTACAACACCGGCGAAGGCGGCCTCCACGAGGACTTCTACTGCTACGGCGGGAACACCATCGTCCAGGTGGCCTCCGGCCGCTTCGGCGTCTACAAGGACTACCTGGACGCCGGCGCCGCCGTGGAGATCAAAATGGGCCAGGGCGCCAAGCCCGGCATCGGCGGCCACCTGCCGGGCGCCAAGATCGTCGGCGACGTGTCCCGGACCCGAATGATCCCCGAGGGCTCCGACGCCATTTCCCCGGCCCCGCACCACGACATCTACTCCATTGAGGACCTGCGCCAGCTGGTCTACTCCCTGAAGGAGGCCACGGAGTACAAAAAGCCCGTCATCGTCAAGGTAGCCGCCGTCCACAACATCGCCGCCATTGCCAGCGGCGTGGCCCGCAGCGGCGCGGACATCATCGCCATCGACGGCTTCCGGGGCGGCACCGGGGCGGCACCCACCCGGATTCGGGACAACGTGGGCATCCCCATCGAACTGGCCCTGGCCGCCGTGGACCAGCGGCTGCGGGAGGAGGGCATCCGCAGCCAGGTCTCCCTGGTGGTGGGCGGCAGCATCCGCAGCGCCTCCGACGTGGTCAAGGCCGTGGCCCTGGGAGCCGACGCCTGCTACATCGCCACCGGCGCCCTGCTGGCCCTGGGCTGCCACCTGTGCCGGACCTGCCACACGGGCCGGTGCAACTGGGGTATCGCCACCCAGCGGCCGGACCTGGTGAAGCGGCTGAACCCGGAGGTGGGCTGCCAGCGGCTGGTGAACCTGCTGACCGCCTGGAACCACGAGATCAAGGAGCTCATGGGCGGCATGGGCATCAACTCCATCGAGGCCCTCCGGGGCAACCGGCTGATGCTCCGGGGCGTGGGCCTGACGGAAACGGAGCTGCGGATTCTGGGCGTGGCCCATGCCGGGGAATGAGAGGTGTATGGAATGAAACGGGTTTATGTAAACGAAGAATGGTGCCTGGGCTGCCGCCTGTGCGAATACAACTGCGCCTTCGCCAACTCCGGCATGACGGACATGGTCAAGGCCCTGAAGGGAAAGCCCATCTTCCCCCGGGTCCGGGTGGACGGGGACCGGGACATCCATTTCGCCGTGTCCTGCCGCCACTGCCGGGACCCCCTGTGCGTCAAAAGCTGCATCTGCGGAGCCCTGTACCGGAAGGACGGCCGGGTCCGGGTGGACCGGGACAGGTGCGTGGGCTGTCTGACCTGCGTGCTGGTGTGTCCTTACGGGGCATTGACCCTTTCGGAAAGGGGTACGGTCCAGAAGTGCGAGCTGTGTCTGGAAAACGCCTGTGGGGAGCCTGCCTGCGTCCTGGGCTGCCCCAACCGGGCCATCGTCTACGAAGAGAGGTGAGCGCATGAAACACTATGTTATCGCGGGCAACGGCGTGGCCGCCGCCGGATGCGTGGAGGGCATCCGCAGCGTGGACTCGGAAGGCCCCATCACCCTGGTGTCCAGGGAGAACCACCCGGTCTACTGCCGCCCTCTGATCTCCTATTACCTGGCTGGCAAGACCAAGCCGGAGCGGATGGGCTACCGGCCGGAGCGCTTCTATGAAGACAACGGCTGCACGGTCCTCTACGGAACCTCCGTGGACACACTCTCCCCGGAAGCCTCCCGCGTCACTCTCAGCGACGGCAGAGTCCTTCCCTACGACGCCCTCTGTGTAGCCGCCGGCTCGTCCCCCTTTGTGCCACCCATGGAGGGGCTGGAGAAGGTTGAGAAGAAGTTCAGCTTCATGACCCTGGACGACGCCCTGGCCCTGGAACAGGCCCTGACTCCGGACAGCCGGGTGCTCATCGTGGGGGCGGGCCTCATCGGCCTGAAATGCGCCGAGGGGATCTGCGGCCGGGCGGCGAAAATCACGGTCTGCGACCTGGCGGACCGGGTGCTCTCCAGCATTCTGGACGCGGACACCGCCCCCATGGTCAGCGGCCTTCTGGAAAGCAAGGGCCTGGAGCTGCTTCTGGGCGACAGTGTGGCCCGGTTCGAGCCGGGCAAAGCCCATATGCGCGGCGGCAAGACCGTGGAATTCGACGTGCTGGTCACTGCCGTAGGCGTCCGGCCCAACACCGGCCTGGTCAGAGACGCCGGAGGCGCGGTGAACCGGGGCATCGTCATCGACGAAACCATGGCCACCAGCCTGCCCGGGGTCTACGCCGCCGGGGACTGCGCCGAGGGCTACGACCTGTCCCTGGGGGCCAATCGGGTCCTGGCTCTGCTGCCCAGCGCCTACATCCAGGGGTACACCGCCGGGGTGAACATGGCCGGAGGCAGGCAGGTCTTTGACCGGGGCATCCCCATGAACGCCATCGGCTTCTTCGGCATGCACATCATGACCGCCGGGACCTATGTATCGGAAGCCGGCGGCGGCCGGGTCTTCGCCTGGTCCCAGGGCGGCAAGGCCAAGAAGTTCTTCTGCAAGGACGGTCTGCTCAAGGGCTATATTCTCATAGACGCCGTGGACCGGGGCGGGATCTACACCGCCCTGATCCGGGAGCAGACGCCTCTGGACACGGTGGATTTGCCCCTGCTGGTTCGAGAACCCACCTTTATGGCCTTCCCGGCCCAGGCCCGGAAGGAAAAATTCGCAAGCGAGGTGTGATTTATGGAACTGAACGCGAAGAATCTGGAATTCCGGGAGCTGAACCGGCAGCTGCGCCAAGGCGGCAGCGTCTTTCATATTACGGGCTGCTGCGGCCAGCGGTTCATCGCCGCCGGCATGGACGGCAAGACCATCACCATTGAGGGCATCCCCGGCAACGCCCTGGGAGCCTATCTCAACGGCGCTTCCATTGAGGTCCTGGCCAACGCCCAGGACGCCGTAGGCGACACCATGAACGACGGGCAGATCCTCATCCACGGCAACATCGGCGACGCGGCGGGCTACGCCATGCGGGGCGGGCGGATTTACGTCAAGGGCAGCGCGGGCTACCGGGCCGGAATCCACATGAAGCAGTATCGGGACAAGGTGCCTGTCATGATCATCGGCGGCGTGGCAGGCAGCTTCCTGGGCGAATACCAGGCCGGGGGCTTGATCCTGGTTCTGGGCATGAACCGGGGCGGCGCTCCCCTGGTGGGGGAGTTTCCCTGCACCGGCATGCACGGGGGCAAAATGCTCCTGCGGGGGGACGTCACCGGCATCCGGTTCCCCCGCGGCGTATGCCCGCGGCCTGCCGGGGAAGCGGACCTGGCGGAAATTCTGCCGGAGCTGGAGCGGTACTGCGGCCTGTTCGGCTATGACCGGAATCAGGTCCTGGACGCCCCCTTCACCCTGATAACTCCGGACAGCGGCAACCCCTACCGGCAGATGTATGCAGCCAACTGAAGGGTGGGCGGAATCCACCGTCCGCGGCCCGCAGGGCCGCCTTGACTCGCCCATTGGGGTAAGCCAAGGGCTGTGGCGGAAGTGAATGGCAGTGTAAGCGGGCAGTCAGCGCCGCGGCGGATTTTCCGCCAACGCAGAGCGTTCACAGAAAAATCCAATGCAGAAAACAATTATCATGTAAACAAGCGCTATCACTTGCAGGGCGTCCATTGCTGCCCTGCCTGCATAATTCAATTGGCTTTCAGCAAGTCTCGCAATCCCGCCAAATAAATACAGTGGTGTTGAAGCGGAAAACATTTGTGAAAAGCCCGCTAATATCAGGCTTCTTGTTTCATCTGTTTCAAGCCGGAACTGCCAAAGGTATACCAGCAGGGAACAAAAACCCACTGTATGAGCAATCAGTACTACGGGAACTGTTTTCCATCTGCGCGCGTACCGTTTGCCCAGATAAAACCAAAAAACTGTTGTGCACAGAGGAAGCAGGTAGAAAGCCGCCATGCCAATTACAGGAACCGCAATCAGCATATTAACAAAATATCCAACTGCTACAGGAACAAAAGTCAACAGGAATAGAACACTTTTTCTCATACAGCGCCATCTCCTCAAATTGCCGTCTATTTCACCATTACCGTTCATGTTGTATCGGAGGCTGCGGATATTCAGAAGCTGCCGCCGCCACTTCCTGAAGCGGCCCGCCGGAAAAGCTCAGATTGCCCTGACAAAAGCGGATGCCGGCAGAATTTGGCGCAGCATATCAGCACAGGTTTTCCGTTTCCTTGCGGAAAATGCAGGATGCGCAAACGAAGCGCTCCCCAGAGGAAGTTTCGCGGGATGTCCGTGAGCGGAACGTGAAGTTCATCGAAAGGAGCGCCAGGGGCAGCCTCTCTCACGTCAGGAGCATTCCCGGCAGTCCATGGTCCCGGAAGGCCGGACAAGTGCAGGCCGCGTCCGGGTTGTCGCTGCTGTTCTCGATCTCCTTGGAAAACAGCTGGGCCGTTTCCAAAAAGTCCCCGGCCAGGCATTGGAAGCGGTCAAAATACCACGGTTTTTTCAGAATCATGGACTTTCATCCTCTTTCCTATAAAAAAAGCCCCCGAAACGGGGGCAATTTCAGGCAAACCATGGCTCAGGGATTGGGCCGGATGGTCTTCATCACGGAGGCGGCGTCCTGCAGGATCTGCTTGCTGCCGCTGACGGCCATTTGCAGCTGGGTCAGCCGGTCGGACACCTGGTCCGCCAGCTCGGTCAGCTCCGAGGCGCTGCGGTCGACCTTGGCGGAGGCGTCGGCCAGAACGCCGCTGGCCCGGTAGTAGACCAGCTCCGACTGCTCCCGGGCAAGCCGCTCAATCTGCTCGGCCCGCCGGTAGACCTCCAGCTCCTCCCGGTCGGAGGTGATAGCGGGCTGCCTTTCCAGCTGGGCGCACCGGTCCTCCAGCTCATGGCAGCGCGCCTGCAAGGCCGCCTTCTCGGCCTCGGCGCTCTCCAGCTTGGCGCTGAGGGAAGCCAGTTCCTCCCGAAGATCTTCCGGAGCTTCCGGCGCTTCCGTCTGGCAGCTCTGACGCAGCTGCTCCAGCTCCGAGGTGAGCTGATTGATCTGGGTCTGATATTTATTATGGAAATACTCCAGGTAGTGGGTCACATCCTCCCGGCGAAACCCCCGGAAAGCGGTCCGAAAATTCTGCGGCGATGCCATGGGCAATCCTCCCGATTCACGAAAACAATCGATCTATGCTGATTATAGCACAGCGGCCCGAAGAAAACAACACTTTTCCCCAAATCCGCCCCGGCGGGTATGTGTCAAGTAATAATTGGCAAGAATCCTTTTCACGAAACCAAGTGAAAAATCTGACTGCATCCGGTAGCACAGGAGCAGGTCACTGTCAAGGCTAAAGTGAACGCCGGGGCGGCCTTGACAGTGACCCGCTCCTGTGCCGTGTAGTAATCAAGGCGGCGTAAGCCGCAATTTGTTTGTTTACCCTGAATTATTCGCGGAGGCTCAGCTTATAGTCCAATAACTGTACAGTAGCAACACAATACAGCTATTTTCTATTTG
>CALXFT010000019.1 GCA_944387635.1 uncultured Oscillospiraceae bacterium
AATGCTGGCTCTGAACATATTGCTTCAATAATTCCTGAGGTGCTGACTGCATAGTTACTGGCTCCTTTGTCGTAAATATCTTGTTGATATTCTTGACTTTGCCAGGAAAACTTATACTGTCATGCTTTGTCGATTACACAGAATTTTCTGCGGTCTCCCATCGAATCTTTCTTCAATTGGCTTAGCGACCTGACAAATATTCAGGCCGCTTCCAAAGTGCGCTCTTCTCAGGGCCTGCTCCTGCATATCTTTGGACGTGTTGCGTTCGCTATGTTTACTATCGCTTTCGGAAAGTTCTACCCTTGATTCGCATTTACAATCTCAATCTTACGCAATTATTGATTTGCTATTACTCATAACTGGTTATTTGCTTTTTCGATGACTTCCAAGCAGAACACATTGATCACATCCACATCCGGGCAGCAGAAGCGGATCTCTCCGTTGCTGGAAGTGGGCGGTGTACCGCCGTAACGGAGGATGTCAATGTACGGGAAAGCCACATGCATGGCCATGGGACAAAGCTTGCCACGGTCGGTATCGTAGTCGAAGGTATCTCCGATCTTATGACCACGGTGGCATCCACACTTGCCGAGCCTGTCAACCAGGGTTATCTTGATTTTGGGTTTGCTCATGGTATCACTCCATAAATGTGATAGTTGCAACATAGCTTTCTTTGGTGTACAATAGGCGTAAGGAGGCGATGGATATGAAAGACATTCTGCTGCAGGTCAACTCTCCATTGTTCGATGGTGTGAATCTCGAAGACCGTAAAACCATGCTGGGCTGCATCGGATATCACATTGGCACTTTCAAGAAAGGTGACATTGTCGCCTTCGAAGAAGAAAACATCAAGCATATCGGTATTATCATTTCCGGTGCCGTGGATATGGTCAAGGAAGATCTTTGGGGCAACAAGACCATGCTAGTGCGGATGCGCAAGGACGAATTGTTCGGTGAGACCTTCGCCTGCGGAAGTGACAACTTATCCGTCGTGACTTTCCTGGTTTCCGAGGACGCACAAATTCTCTTTATGCCCTTCGCCCGGGTGATGCACAGCTGCACTATGGCCTGCGTGTTCCACCATCGGCTCATTGAAAACATGGTTGCAATCATTGCCAACAAGAACCGGGATCTGATGCGAAAGGTGGAAGTGGTGTCCAAGCGCACCATCCGGGAAAAGCTGCTGGCATACCTTTCCATTCAGGCGCAGACACAGAATTCCCGCTACTTTGAGATCCCCCTTGGCAGAGTGGAGCTGGCGGAATACCTCTGCGTTGACCGGAGTGCTCTGACAAGAGAGCTTGTAAAAATGAAAGAGGATGGACTTATCGACTACGACAAGAACTGTTTCCGAATCCTATGATGATAGCCTCGCTGCGATAAGCAGCGGGGTTTTTCAATTCAATGCGATAATCGCTGTGCTGAATATCCACATGGAACACCTTTTTGAGGACACCTTTAATATGGAAAAATCCCGGTTGATGTGATAGTTGCAACATCAGCCGGGGTTTTCGTTTCCTATAATCGATACAGAACAACCGATACAAACCAACCAAAAAACAGGAGGAAATCATTATGGGATTCCATGTCAATGAATCGCAATTCGACGCATGGCTCACCGAACAGCAGAAAACCTATGACATTTATGCCCCCAAGTGCTTTGCTGGAGGCAACACCTTCTCCGATGTAGACTGCATCCGCTACGGAAAGGTAAACAGCATTTCTAAAATCGTCTTTGATCAAAAGTCGGAATACTCCTTCAAGGAGGTTCTGACCCCCATTTCCCAGACCCTGTTCTTCTTTACGGAAGAGCAGTGCAAGGAAGCCGATCCCCCGAAGAAGGGTGCCATCATTTTCCTGCGCAGCTGTGATCTTCACGCACTGAAGCGGCTGGACGATATGTATTTGCATAACGGCCCCGCCGACTATTACTACAAGCGCATCCGGGACAATATCAAGATCGTGCTGATCGGCTGCAAGCATTCCTTTGAAAGCTGCTTCTGTGTCAGCATGGGCACCAACATTTCCGAAAACTATGATATGAGCATCAATGTGGCAGATGGTGTTTACGAGCTGAACTGCAAGGATGTTACCTGGAATCAGTTCTTTTTGGATTTGGGCGCATCCCGGCATCTGGTGGTGCCGGATCAGGTGCATGAGAACAAAACCGTGGTGAAGATTCCGGTGAATCTCACCGCAGATGTGGCTCGTTCCTCTATGTGGGAGCAGTATAACAAGCGGTGCATCAACTGTGGCCGGTGCAATTTTGTCTGCCCCACCTGCACCTGCTTTACCATGCAAGATCTTTACTACACGGAGAATGCCAAGGTTGGTGAACGGCGTCGCGTCTGGGCTTCCTGTATGGTGGATGGCTTCACCGATGTGGCAGGCGGCGGCAGCTACCGGAAGAAAAACGGCGAGCGGATGCGCTTCAAGGTGCTGCACAAGGTTCTCGATTACAAGCAGCGCAACGGCTACCATATGTGCGTCGGCTGCGGCCGGTGCGACGATATCTGCCCGGAGTACATTTCTTTCTCCCACTGCGTGAACAAGCTGGGCGATGCCATGAAGGAGGTAACCAAGTGATGGTACGAAACGACTATATTCCTTTTTCTTCCGAAATTCTGGAGGTCATCAAGCACACGGACATTGAGTACACCTTCCGCATGGCGTTCCGGGGCGATGTGAAGCCGGGACAGTTCTTTGAGGTGTCCATCCCCAAGTACGGCGAGGCTCCTATCTCCGTTAGCGGCATCGGTGACGGATTTGTAGATCTGACCATCCGCCGGGTGGGAAAGGTGACCAATGAGGTTTTCGAGCATTATGTGGGCGACCGCCTCCTGATGCGCGGCCCCTACGGAAATGGCTTCGATTTGGAGAACTACAAGGGCAAGGAACTGATTATTATCGCAGGTGGCACCGGTGTTTCTCCAGTGCGGGGTGTGATCTCCTACTTTGCAGAGCATGCCGATGAGCGCAAGGACATGACTTTGATCGCTGGATTCAAGTCCGTGAAGGACCTCCTGTTCAAAGACGATTTCCCTTACTGGCGTGAGAAAATGAATGTGATCCTCACCCTGGACAGCGGCGAGGAAACTACTGAACATAAGATCGGCCTTGTCACCAAGTACATCCCCGATCTGAAGCTCCAGGACGTGAGCAAAGCTGTTGCCATCGTGGTCGGTCCCCCTGCTATGATGCGATTCTCCGTGAAGGGTCTGCTGGAGCGTGGCTTCCGGGAGGAAAACATCTGGATTTCCCATGAGCGGAAGATGTGCTGCGGCCTGGGCAAGTGCGGACATTGCAAGGTGAACGACACCTATATTTGTCTGGACGGCCCGGTGTTCAATTACACCAAGGGCAAGACGCTGATCGACTAAGGAGGGATACTATGGATACCAATACTGCGAAATTAAAGAAAAATGCCTTCCGTGTCACCAAGGAAAGAGGACTTACCGCATCCCGTGTCCGTGTTCCCGGTGGACACCTGGAAGCAAAATATCTGGGCGTACTGCAAAATATCGCTGAAACCTATGGCAACGGCACCGTTCACATCACCAGCCGCCAGGGTTTTGAGATCCCCGGCATCCCCTTTGATAAAATGGATGAAGTCAATGCCGCTTTGCAGAGTATCATCGAGGGTTTGGAGATCAACCAGGAGGCGGAAAACGAGGGTTATCCTGCCGCAGGTACCAGAAATATCACCGCCTGCATCGGCAACCGGGTCTGCCCCTACGCCTGCTATGATACCACGGTTCTTGCCAAGCGGATCGAGAAGGCAGTGTTTCCCAATGACCTGCATTTCAAGATCGCTCTCACCGGCTGCCCCAACGACTGCGGCAAGGTCCGGATGCACGACTTTGGCATTATGGGTATGACCGAACCCCAGCTTGACCCCAACCGCTGCGTCAGCTGCGGTGCCTGCGTCAAGAAGTGTGAAAAAAAGTCCGTAGGCGCACTGACTATGCAGAACTACCGTCCCATCCGGGATGCTCAAAAGTGCATCGGCTGCGGCGAGTGTGTCATCAACTGCCCCAACCGGGCCTGGACTCGTAGCGAACAGAAGTATTACCGGCTCACGCTCCTGGGCAGAACCGGTAAGAAAAATCCCCGGATGGGCGAGGACTTCATCAAGTGGGCAGACGAGGAAAGCATCATTAAGATCATTCTGAACACCTACGACTATGTAAAGGAGTACATCAATCCCAATGCTCCCGGCGGCAAGGAACATATCGGCTACATCGTTGACCGCACCGGCTTCGAGGAGTTCAAACGCTGGGCATTGAAAGATGTAAACCTGCCCGAAAAGGCAGAGGTCATGTCTCCCTTGTACTGGAAGGGTATCAAATACTGAGGAGAAAGTGCTATGCTGGAAGGATGCCAGGGAAAACCCCGGACACCGACGATTATTGAAAAGGTCTGCCCACAATGTGGGGCGGAGATTGAGATGTTCTCCATTGATACGCAAATGGCTTGTGAAAAATGCGGATTCATTGCCTACAACGATACCTTAAGCTGTGTGCAGTGGTGCCAGTATGCCAGAAAATGCGTGGGCGATGAAATGTATGAAGTCATGATGAAGATTGCTGCAGAGCAAAAGGCAAGAAAATAATGATGGCCGGTAATGGGAGAAATCCTGTTGCCGGCTATTCGAATGTGACTTTTGCAACATCATTTCACTCTGTTGACTGGTATCATTACGATAGAAAACTACGAACGGAGGTATTACCATGATCCGAAGAATCATTACCATCGATGAAGAGAAGTGCAACGGCTGCGGTCTGTGCGCCGATGCCTGCCACGAAGGTGCCATTGGCATTGTAGCTGGCAAGGCGAAGCTGCTCCGTGAGGACTACTGTGATGGTCTGGGAGATTGCCTGCCCGCTTGTCCCATGAACGCCATTTCCTTTGAGGAACGGGAAGCCCCTGCCTACAACGAAGCGGCTGTGTTGGCTGCGAAGAAAGCCAAGGAAGCACCGCTGCCTTGCGGTTGTCCCGGCTCTGCCTGCCAGACAATCCAGCACTCTGCTCCCGCCGGGGATGTGTATGTTCCCAGTGAACTGACCAACTTCCCAGTGCAGATCAAGCTGCTGCCGCCCAATGCCCCCTATTTCGATGGCGCAGATCTGCTGATCGCTGCGGATTGCACTGCCTATTCCTACGGCAATTTTCACCACGATTTCATGCAGGATAAGGTGACGCTGATCGGCTGCCCCAAGCTGGATGCGGTGGATTACGCTGAAAAGCTGACCCAGATTTTCAAGTACAACAACATCCGCTCCATTACCGTCACCCGGATGACCGTTCCCTGCTGCGGCGGCCTGAGCCATGCAGTGAAAACCGCTCTGGAAAACAGCGGCAAAAACATCCCCCTGCATATCGTTACCATCAGTCCCGACGGACGGATCATTACATAAGGAGGAAATGCTATGATTGAACAAGTTTATCATCTGACACAAGGCAACACGAAAACCATCGAAAAGATTCTGATGGATGATGAGATCCACTACATGCATATGATCCTGAACAAAGGCGAAGGTCTGCCGGAGCATTTCTCTAACGCAAAAAGTGTTTACATGACTGTTGTGCGTGGTCGCCTTTCCATCGCTCTTGATGAGCAGGAATCTCACGAGTATCCCACAGGGACTATGTTAAAGATCCCCTTTCACACACGGATGAATGTACGAAATCTTCATGATGAAACTCTGGAATTGATCGTGGTGAAAGCTCCCGCACCTCAAAATCAGAAATAACTTTCTAAAGGAGACTTGACTATGTTTTGTTTTCAATGTGAACAAACCGCCGGCTGCAAAGCCTGTGCGGGCAATGTAGGTGTCTGTGGCAAGAAAGCAGATACCGCAGAACTTCAAGACAAGCTGACTGGAGCGCTGATCGGTTTGGCCCGTGCTACTGAGGGCAACGAGCATGTTGTCAGCGATTCCACCGCCACCGTGGTCGTGGAGGGCCTGTTTGCCACTCTGACCAATGTGAATTTTGATAATGACGCCATCCTGGCCATTATGGACCGGGTGGAGCTGGAAAAGCAGAAGCTGGTTCCCGAATGCTACAAGTGCGCTTCCGCTTGCGGCAGAAACAACGACTATGATATGAGCAAGCTGTGGAACGCGAACGAGGATATCCGCTCCCTCAAGTCTTTGATCCTGTTCGGCATCCGTGGCGTTGCCGCTTATGCCTACCATGCAGCCGTTCTTGGGTACAAGGATGATTCCATCCACAGATTCCTGTACAAAGCCCTGTTTGCCATCGGCATGGACGACTGGGGTATGGATGAACTGCTGCCCATTGTTCTGGAAGTGGGCGAAGTGAACCTCAAGTGCATGGCTATGCTGGACAAGGCCAACACCGAAACCTTCGGTCATCCGGAACCCACTTCCGTCAGCCTGACTGTAGAAAAAGGCCCCTTTATCGTCATCACCGGTCACGATCTTTACGATCTGAAGCTGCTGCTGGAGCAGACGGAGGGCAAGGGTATCAATATCTACACCCACGGCGAAATGCTGCCTGCCCATGCCTATCCGGAGCTGAAAAAGTATCCCCATCTGAAGGGCAACTTCGGCACCGCATGGCAGAATCAGCAGAAGGAGTTTGCTGTCCTGGCTGCACCCATTCTGTTCACCACCAACTGCCTGATGCCTCCCAAGGCCAGCTATGCTGACCGGGTGTTCACCACCGAAGTAGTTGGTTATCCCGGTATGCAGCACATCGGTCCGGACAAGGACTTTACCCCGATCATCGAAAAGGCTTTGGAGCTGGGTGGCTTCGATAAGGACACCACCTTCCCCGGCATCAACGGCGGCGAGACCGTCATGACCGGCTTTGCCAGAAACACGGTTATGAGCGTTGCCGGAACCGTGATCAATGCTGTCAAGTCCGGTACTATCAAGCACTTCTTCCTGGTGGCAGGCTGCGATGGCGCAAGACCCGGCAGAAATTACTATACCGAGTTCGTCAAACAGACCCCCAAGGATACTGTGGTGCTGACCCTGGCCTGCGGCAAGTACCGCTTTAATGACCTGGATCTGGGAACCATCGGCGGTCTGCCCCGTCTGCTGGATATCGGCCAGTGCAACGATGCCTACTCCGCCATTCAGATTGCTGTGGCTCTGGCAGAAGCCTTCGGCTGCGGGGTCAACGATCTGCCTCTGTCCATGGTACTTAGCTGGTACGAACAGAAAGCCGTCTGTATCCTGCTGACCCTGCTGCATTTGGGCATCAAGAATATCCGTCTTGGCCCCACACTACCTGCTTTCGTTTCTCCCAATGTGCTGAACTTCCTAGTTGAGAAGTTTAATATTGCCCCCATCACTACTCCGGAAGAAGATCTGAAGGCTATTCTCGGTGAGTAATTTACCCATACAGCCCAAAATGCGTCCCAGGTGACTGGGACGCTTTTGGCTACTCATATCGATTGGGACAATAGTGGATCAGAAGATCAATATCTCCGTCAGTTTTGAACTCACAGTCTACACCATAGTTTCCGGCAGCAAACCATGGGTGTGCGTTTAATAGTGGCTGAATTGTCCGATCCTCAAAGCTGATAACAGCATACTCAGCCGGGGGCTGGTCAGTAAACCACAGGTCATTTATGGACTTGAGGCAGGTCTGGCAGAGTTTGCTCTGGATCATTTCCCGGTCAATGTCATACTGCACTCCGGTTATCTGAACACTTGCATAGGCATTGTCCGGGAAGCAATAGGCATGGGCATAGCGGTCTGCTTCCTTATCGCTCAGTCCTACGCTGGACATATAGTCAGCTGGTTCTTCGATCAGATTTCCGTAATCGTCATAGCGGTTGATCTCCAGATACAGCAGTTCAAATGTATTCAGATTGACAATGCCCACATTATCCTCGCCCCAATATGAGTAGCCATTATTCGTACCGCATACAAAGCATTCTTCTTGCGTGATATTAGACACATAATCAATGTGTTCATATTCCTTTGGTGTCTGCTCCTGGGCAGCACTGATCCTCGCTACAATAGTAATCACAATAAGCATAGCAAGCGCACCCGCGAGTGCCGATAAGATACACTTTTTCACTCCAAATCCTCCTTTGCGATGTTGATATGAAGGACACCCTGTTTTTTTGCATATTTCATGGTTTGCCATGCACCACCGCTTTCCCGCTGGATGCAGAATACTACCAAATCAGATCTGTCCACCATGGCCCGGTTTCTGGTCTGGTGGGCATTTTTGTAGTGGCTCCCGGCAGCGGCTTCGCACACTTCAATTTCATCGTAATAATCCCGGAAAGATTCTTCATTATCCCGGAACTCTGCGGTCAAATACGGCTGCACCCAGATGTGGGCGCTGTTATCGCTCCGGTACTCCCGCTTACATCGGCGTATGGCGGACGAAACAAGCTGGTCAAATTCTCCGTCTCGGCCCACAAGACATTCTACATACTCCTTGTTCCGTAGCAGCGTTTGTATAAGCTGTTCCAGTCTGCGCTCAATTTCCAGTGCATTCTCGATGCAGCGATGCCCAAAGAAGCTAACTGTATAAGTGTTCATCCATAGTCCCCCATCAAATATGTTCCGCCCGTCACCTTTCCTTATTATATATAATTATTTACTTTAAGTAAAGGTTTCGCTATTTTGTGTCAGTTATAATTTGTTCGGTTACTTGGTAGCATATTATTGGGAGGTGGAACTATGCGAACTGAGTACGCCGAAAAGTATATCACACTGGGCTTGAAGATTGCCTACTACCGCAAGAAGGCTGGTTATACACAAGAGGTCTTTGCAGAAAAGATCGGTAAAAGTGTCAACTTTATGTCGCAGGTGGAAGGTACAGGAACCGTGAGGGGTGTTTCTCTGGAAACACTGTTCAAAATCGCAGATGTTCTTGGGATTCCTCCCGCAAAGTTACTGGAAGATGATTAAATGTTTAATGCGTCCCAAGTTGGGACGCATTAACTTTTCTGTGGTAGTTATTCTTTTGTGTGAATCCCCCTTTTCTTCGCCAGCTCGCTTGCTGCCTTGCGGCGGTCATCGGAGTAGGGTGCTGTCAACCGGATACTGATCCGGCTCTTGTCGATCTCGAATCGCAGACCACCTTGCCCATCATCATCGGTCTGCTTGCACAGCTCCGGGTATCTTTCTGCGAACTTCCTCATACGCTTCTTTAGGTTCGTATCGTGGGTGTAAACTTCCGCAAGGGGGTCTTTAGCGTTGTAGTACAGATCGGTTGTCTTCTGTTTTTTCGTAAGACCTGTTTTCATAGAAATCCTCCTATTTTTCGTTATTTTTCCTCGGCTCTTGAGCCGGGAAAAAAGGTCTGTTTTCCGATGGGAAGCTTCCAAATGATGTCTGCATCGTTTGGAAACCTGCTATCGGATTTTTTGCGTTTTTTCCGGGTCTTGACGTTATCTTTCGTAGTCCCGGTTGGGCTGTTTTTTTCTGGGTTCCGGCTGGTGTCTGGCAGGCGGTTTTTGCACCGGCGGTTCCAGCTTTCTCTCGTCCTCCCGGAGCAAATGATCCACATCCTGCTGAGCTTCCATCATAGTGATAGCACTGTACTGCTTCCCATGGGCTTGCTGCAATCTATCTCTTGCATCCTGGGTGTAGGTCTTGCGCAGGGTCTGTCGCTGGGTATGAAGTTCGGCCTTGTCCACGCTCTCTGCCTTGTTCAATTTTCGGATGTTCTGGTCATTGACCCGGATCGCCATGCACCGTTTCAGCACCCGGTCATAGATTCTCTCCCTTGCAAGATCTGCCGGATTTTTCAATTCGTCCACCGTTAGATTGGTGGTCACAATCATAGGAAGCTGGCTGCGGTATCGGCTGTCAATGATGTTGAACACCTGCTCTCTGGCAAACTCGGAATTCCGTTCCACACCCAGATCGTCGATGATCAGCAGCGGAAAGAAATTGAAGCTATCGATATAAGCATTCCGGTCACCGGAATACATATCAGTCAGCTTGTTCAGGAGTCTTGCGAAGTTGGTCATCATCACCGGCACACCCTCGTCCAACAGCGCATTGGCGATGCACCCGGCGATAAAGCTCTTACTTTGCTTATTACTTGTGGACAGTTTTTTGTCTGTCTGCGACTTAAAACTTGTCCCTTCGGTGGGACAACTTTCTGTCTGTACCTTCACATAGATTTTGCTGGGCAATCCTGCCCCTTGCCGCTTTCGGGAAATGAGTCCCTGCCGTTCCAACGCTGCTAACGCATTCTTCACAGTCATCTCACTTTTTCCGCTGGCCTCCGCCAGAGCCTCGATTGTGTAGTAGATGAACACATGACCCTGTTCATCTTCCCAGCCGTCATTTTTCATTGACAGCCTCGCCCGGTCTAGCAGCAATACATATACCAGCTTTGCCGTTTCGCTTATGTCCATCGTCAACAGAAATCTTGGGTATGCCATATATGCCGGGATTTGGCTGTTTTTTCGTAAGAGATGCGTCATGTGCTCACCTCCGATCTCATAAAAAAGACCTCCTTTGATAGATTCATTGCCGGAGTTTCCCCCTGCCCCTAAATCTTATCAAAAAGAGGTGGTTTTGACATTGAACGCCAATTGAGCGCAAATTGACAAAAAGAATGAGCGAGATTCCTTTTTGCGGAACCTCGCTCTCATTCGTTATACAAGTAGTTTTTGATTTTTCTGTCTGCTGACAAGTGCTGCCTGCCCGATTTCCTGCCGCTTCTGCTCCAGGAGTGCCGGTTCATCCTCAAAGACCATTTCAAAAATTGCCATGGCTCGCCGATGGTGGAGCTGCGCCTGGGCCGTATCACCCTTTACCACGCAAATGCTTCCCATAACTTGCTGGATCAAGCCATAATCCAGGCACTGATCGGAATTGAGTTCCTGCACCTTCCGTGCCAGCTTCAAGAGTGCAGAATAGGCTCGCTGGGGTTCGCCCATGTCGGTCAGAAGCGCTGCGTAATTGCAGATCTGCGTCACGCTAGGTAGCTTTCCTGTTTCTGCCGTCTTTGGTGGTACCGATCTTATCTTCTGCATCCAGAGCGGCTGTTTCCCTTTCCAGTTTATCCAGCAGCGCCTTGGGTTTCAGCAAACCGTTTGCCAGTAGCCTTGCCGCCAGTTCTACGGCGAAGGTATGTCCGTGGAGCAAATCAATAATCTGGATGATTTCATCCTGCTTTTTCTCCGTTTCCGGGAAGAACTTGCCCATCAGTTCCACCAAGGTGTCCGGGTTCAATTCACCCACCTCAAGCGAGATATGATTCTCATATCGGCTGCGGGTGGTGAATAGAATTCTGCAACGGTACTTCAGCATCACATCCAGGAACTGATCCTGGGATACGGTGACATTGAAATTATCCACGATCAGCAGCGTATCTTCCCGCAGACTGCGCAGAAAGCGGTTATGCCGCTTGAACCTGGTATCGTCACTTTCGTCCGGCAGATCGTCCGCAAAGTCAAGATCAATCACCGCCTGCTTCAGATCTCCGAGGTAGTTGACATAGATGACATTGGTGTACTCTTTGCCGTACTGTTTTGCATACGCCTTTGCAAGCTCACTCTTACCAATACCGGGAATGCCATGCAGAAAAACCTTGCTGTGATCTACCATCAGCGCATGGAGCTGTTCCACCTCCTGTTCCCGCCCAAGGAACCACCGGCAAGGCCGGGAAATGTCGGTATCGAAAATATAGTCCACCACTGCTGGGGACAGATTGCCCGGTGTCAGAAGCTGCTTCTTCCGTACATCACGCTTCTCGAAACGAAGCTGCATAGCAAGGCATAGGATTTCCATGATGAAGATTGCTTCATCGTTATCGTCCTCGAATGTATAGCCGTCCGTCAGTTCCATTTTCTTTTGCGGGGACACATTGGGAGCCTGTAGCACAAGGTCATACAGTTCCTGAGCTGCCATGGCGCTGTCCGGCATGATAGGCAGTAACCGCTCTTTAATTCTCCGAACCAGCTTCCATTGATTATCTTTCTCCTGGTAGAAGCTTATAATCGTGGGACTCAACCGTGCCAAGCCATTGATCCACCGGCAGACCTGTCCCTGGTCAAATTCCATTGCCGTCTGGGGACTGAATCCCAGATCCATAAACAGTGAATCCAAAAAATCAGCCTGATTGCCAAAGTTTTCATCGGGGATATTGCGCCGTAGCACCGTCATCACCGATGCAAAATCCAATCGTTCCATTTCTTCACTCCCTTTTGCTCAATTTCCGCTCAATTGGCGTTCAATGCAAACCTCCTGCGTTTCCCTTATAATAAGGGTACAAAAACACCTTAGATGACTCCAGTATACATTCTTCTCCAGAAAATGTGTAAACAAATTTCAAACATATTTTCGATAAGAAGCGACAGCAATCGACATCTTAGGTTTTCCAGTATTCCGGGCAAGTGCCCAAGGAGGTGACCGTTATCCGAAGCATGGCGCCGATCAACTTGATCGTGTATTACCCCAAAACCGAAGAAGGCCAGTTAGAGCTGGCGAAACGGGTGTCCGATGTCCACGCCACAGCAGTAACCCAGCGGATCAAATCGCTGAACTGCCCCACAAGCCAGAAACTGGAGCTTTTGGATGCGGTCATCGAAACCGTAAAAACAAGAAGCAGGGAACAGACTTGATGGAAAGTCTATTCCCTGCTTCTTTCTTATTTTCCTTCCAATCTCTTCGCCGTTGCTTCCACAGACTCCAAGAAAGCTTGCTCCACCGGGGTTAAATCACCGCTATGAAGCTGTTTGTACTTTTGATATTCCTGCTTTGCCTTTTGCTCAGCCAGGGCATGGGAAACAGAACCGGCATTCTGAAGCACTTCGCTGTCGGTCATTCGTAAGTAATCATCCAACCGTACAATCCAGTCTTTCATATACATAGGCTTTTTCCGCATGGCTTGCAGCTCAGCCAGATCAAGATAGGCAGACACCAACCGATTCAGTGTTCCCAGTTCATCCTCATTTAGATAGTTCTTAGCGGTTTTCGCTTCCGCCAAGGTAGGCCGCCTACCCTTGATAACCGTCATACCCATCATGGGAAGAAGTGCATTGGCTCGTCCACTCACCAGTTCTGCCGCCGTCATGCCGGTTGCCGCATACAGCATTTTATTCTGCACGGTTTTGAAAAACAGAACGCTTTCCTCTGCGCTGGCAGAATAGTCTACACTGGTAGCATAAATGTCCAGTGCCTTTCGCCAGAAAACTTTTTCCGAAGAACGAATATCCCGGATTCTTTCCAGCAATTCATCAAAGTAATTGCCACCGCCGGATTTCTTCAGCAGATCGTCATTCATGGCAAAGCCCTTGATCATGTACTCTTTGAGAATCGTATTTGCCCAAATACGGAACTGTGTGCCACGCAGGGACTTGACACGGTATCCCACAGAGATAATTACATCCAAATTGTAATGATCAACTTGATAGGTTTTTCCGTCAGTTGCAGTTGTTGCAAAATTTGCAACAACTGCTTCTCTTGTTAATTCGCCCTCTGCAAAGATATTTTTGATATGCTTTGAGATTGTAGACTTGTCCCTTTGAAACAGCTCTGCCATCTGATCCAAAGAAAGCCAGACTGTCTCATTTTCCATGTGGACATCAATTTTGGTTTTACCGTCTTCTGTTTGATAAATAATCAGCTCGGTATTATTCTCACCCATTGTGTAATCCCCACTGTTAATTCGTTTATTTGTTCTAATTATAGCACAGTTTCAAGGAAAAATCTACATCTTTTCATAGAGATCATGCTCGTCCCTTAAAATGTCGCTCCCAGCATTTTATGCTGATAACCTTTCTGCCACTCTCCCATTCCTGCAAACAGCGGACAGGTATGCCCATTTTCCTTGCAAATGGTTTCTTGCCCAGGCCAAAAGATTCCCGGTATGCCCGGATGCGGTTGGCTTGTCCATCGTAAAGGAAGTGGTTGAATTCATCCAAGAAATCTGTTACCGGAACGTCATAGAACTGCGCCAGTCGCTCTACCTTCTCCGGATCAATATGTTGTGTGAAGCCTTCCTCAATGGCCTTGTAAACACTGTGGGTCATTCCCACCTTGTCCGCAACCTCCACCTGCATCAAGCCCTTACTGTGTCTGCACCAGCGGAGCCTGTCCGGGACACTTTCAATTTCTTCGTATCTGCGATACCGCTGATTGAACTGGGTAGCCTCCAAAATCTTCCGTGGGGCGCACAGTACGAAACTATGTATGTATAGAGGTGCATACCTTACAATAGAATTCTGTGTCTGGGAAAGGACATACAAATCAACCGACAACCGGTCCAAAATGCGCCAAACGGGCCGTTTTAAGCCTTGGGGTGCAAGCTGCCAACTCTTAAAGTCGCTGGTGTGAGGGTAGCATTTTCCACACACCGGGCCGCGTAGGTGGCCAGCCGCGCGCCCTTATCCGGGTCGAAGGTGGAGATTCCCTTAATCAGGCCGATGGTGCCGATGGAGATCAGATCCTCCTGGTCGGAGGTCTGGGCGTAGTACTTTTTCATAATGTGGGCCACCAGACGCAGATTTCGCTCAATGAGGATGTTCCGGGCCTCCAGGTCCCCCTGCCTGGCCAGGGTCAGATAGTGCCGCTCTTCCTCCTCGCTCAGGGGCTTGGGGAAGGTGCCCGTGTTCAGCTGAAGCGAATACAGCAGGGTGCTCAGAATCAGCCAGGCTGTGGTAAGCATACACATCACCTCTACCCAACTGTATTCGCCATTGCCCGTCCGTTTTCCTTCCGGCCCCGACGCGGTCTTTTTCAGCGCCGCCGGGACAAATCCGGACGTGCCGCCGCTGGCGCATTCTCCCGCTGCTTCCCTTCGTTACAGGGGTGTCATACACCGCAGGGCGATGCTTTCTTGATTTTAATTAAATATTTACCATGAAAGTATCTAAAACGACGGTAAAATTCAAACATTTTCATGCTTATCGACTTTAAACAGCAGAAATTGCAGAGGACACATGCCGACTCAAAAACCTGCGCGCCCCTTGGCTCCCCTTCACAAGGGGAGCTGGCAAAAATCTTTGATTTTTGCCTGAGAGGTCCATACCGCAGTACGTTTTCTCGGGTGCTCAGATAGAACCGGGTGCTCCCCGCCCCCTCTCTCTATCTTTTTCGCCATTTGGCCGTTCTATTGTTTGTGATACTTGTCTCAGCCGATTCCATTACGGAATCAACATAGCGTCCTTTCCTGCACTCCCATTTTGGAAAAACATCACAAAATAGATGGGCAGATAGGTGATCTTTCCCTTATGGGTGATCTGCCGCTGATTGGAGAGGACAAAGGCCCTTTGAACATGATATTCCTCGTTGCTGACAAAGGCATTGAGGGCGCTGTGCACGGTGTAATCCTTGCCGGACTTCACCTCGATTGGCACTGCGGACAAGCTCTCGTAATCGTCGATCAGGTAGTCCACTTCCCCCTTGCTTCGATTGTCATAGTAAAACAGCTTGTATCCATGGGCAATCAACTCGCTTGCCACCACGGTCTCGTACACCGAGCCCAAATTGATGGAGCGCACATCATCCAAAATGGCACGAATATTATTTCCGTAAAGAATGCCGGAAAGAATTCCCACATCATTCAGATACAGCTTCAGCAAATTCTTTCCTTCTGATTCGATCAAAGGAAATTGGGGCTTGGAAATCGCCTGAACATTCAACGCGATCCCGGCGCTGATGAGGTATTCAAACTCATCCTGATAATCGCCAAAGGTCCTGCCCCTCTTGTTCTCGATCCTCTGGGCAACCACACGCTTCTTTTTATTCTCCATGTTGGAAGGAATCAAATCATAAACGCGGCGGATCATCAGCTTGCGCTCCTGGTCATACTTGGAGGCGTCCGCGGCGTAGTAGTCATGGATCTCTTTCTGAATCTCCCGAACTCGCTGGATATTTCTTGTTTCCAAAAAAGCATTGACCGCATCGGGCAGTCCACCCACCAACAGATATTTGCGAAACAAGTCCATGATCTTGTTGTGGGTATTCTCATCCAAGGATTCCTGCTTCTTAAATTTGGCGCGCAAGGCAGAGATCACAATGGAATTCATTCCGTTGGCATACAAAAACTCTTCAAAATCCAGAGGAAACATTCGTACCTTTCGAATGCTTCCCATAGGGATGGACGTCGTCTGGGCCAGGATCACGCCCAATAAGGAACCGCTGGCAATATAGGTAAACTTCCCGTCTTGGGATAAAAACTTGAGCAGGGTCAGCAAGTGAGGATATGCTTGAATTTCATCGATGAAAACAAGGGTATTTTCTCTTTCCTTCATTTGATTGCCGGCCAGCATGCTCAATTGCAGATAGAAATCTTCTACTGTTTTTATTCCCGCAAAGAGCCTGTCACCCAATGCGTCCTCTACCATATTGACTTCAATAAAGTTATCAAACAGCTTCTTTCCCACATGGCGGATAATGTAAGTTTTTCCGACCTGACGCGCGCCGTCGATCAGCAAAATCTTTTTAGAATTGGAACGCAAATGTTCTTCGATAAGACCTTCAATTTTGCGGTAAAGCACTGCATTCACCTCCGGCATTACTTTTCAATCATATTATAACAGCCAAAATACAACTTTTCAATAATTTATATACTTCCGATTTATGACTTTTCAAACTTTTTTCTTTGTGCTTTGACAAACTTTTCAAAACAGATATCCCCATATACCATTCTGTCAGGTATATGGGGATATATTTCTGCCTATGTATGGATCTTGCCCTTGAAGTATCTCTCCCAAGAACTTCAGCTGACTTGCTTTGTCTCTGCCTCCCAGCAGCGAATGGAATAATCGCTGGTAAACGCCTTTTTGCCGAGGCCCATGCCCATTCGGTATTCCCGAACAGCAGCCCCCTGCCTGGCCAGGGGCAGATCGTACACGCGCGGGGCAGTTGGCTCTGACCCCAGGATGGAGCCTGAACAATGCCGGCCGCGAACGAGCGATTCATACGAATTCTCTTTTAAAATCTTGATGCGTATCGACTTAACACAGCAAAACGTTTCGGAAAGCGTCAGCCTTATGCATAGTGCTTTGACTACAGCCAGCCCCTCGGCTCTCCTTCCAGAAGAGCTGGCAAAAATCTTTGATTTTTGACTGAGAGGTCCATACCGCAGTACGTTTTCTCGGGTGCTCAGATAGAACCGGGTGCTCCCCGACCCCTCTCAGCCGCAAATCGGAGATTTGCGACAGCTGCCCGCTGGGGCGGGCCCGGTCGCGGCTCTGACGCTCCACCGGAGCGTCATTCACTACCGCGACTGCGCTTCGCTTACCCCAAGGGGCGAGCCAAGGCGGCCCTGCGGGCCGCAGGCCGTGTTAAGTCGATAAGCACAAACATTTTTCATGACTTTCATTTTCGGCGGGTCTGTACTGGGCATGGGGATTTCATCGTGAAATCCCATCAATCCTTTCCCAGAGCCCGGATCAGCTCTCCGCGCAGGCGCAGAATCTGGGATACATGGTAGTTGGTCACTATGTCCGTGTCCGTGGGGTCCCCCGGAGTCCGGGGGTCCAGGATTCGGGCGCCGCAGTTCTCCAGTGCCTGCCGGTTCTCCTGACTCAGGATTCCCGGGGCCTCCATCCGCCCCAGAACCTCCATGTGGGCCACCAGCACCCTGGCTCTGCCCTGGCACAGCCGGAAGGCCGCCAGCTGCTCCCGCTGACGCCGGCGGTGCAGCAGCAGCCTCTGGTCCGAGAAGACCTTCAGCTGCCGGGTCATCAGGTCGATCTGCCGGGTCATGGACTCGGCTTTGGGAAGGTTCTCGTCTCCGTCGAACATATCCTCCAGGAACCGAATCACCTCCCGCTCCAAGCTCTGGGCAGTGTTCCGGATCTGCAGGCTGTTGTCATAGGGAAAGACCAGGGTGTTGATGGCCATGCCCACTCCCAGGCCGATGGCCGTGTCCCAGATCCGGTTCAGGGCATAGTCCATCGGCTGGATGTCCCCGGTGGTGCAGACGGTGACCAGGACCAGGCAGGGCAGAGACGGGGACAGCTGCACCTGAAAGCCGTTGTACAGGCTGATCAGGGCCACGATCCCCACCCCCGTGGCAGCCAGCGGCGGCAGCCCTAAGCCCAGCAGGACCACCCCCGCCAGAGCCCCGAAGATCACGCCGCTGATCTGGGTCGCGCAGGCCTGGACCGAACCCTTGAAGGTGGGCTGGACCGCCGACATGGCCCCCAGCATGGCGAAGATCAGCCGGGCGGAGGAGGCCCCGTAGGCGTCCACAATGACCATGGCCAGGATCACCGACGCGGCGGTCTTGGCCGTTCTCAGTCCGATATGGGGTAAATGGAATCTGGTTTTCAAAGGGGTCCCTCCTTGTCTGTGCCGCGGGTCATCCCGGGCTCTGGTCTTGTTCGGCGTCCATCCGTTCCAGGATACGCAGGGACAGCATCAGCCGCACCCGGTTCCACGGGTCCTCCAGGTCCGCGTGAATCAGGGCCTGGATCTTCTTGAGCCGGTATTGCAGGGTGGTCCGGTGGATAATCAGGGCCTCGGCGGTCCGGGTCACATCCCGCTCCGAGAGCAGGTAGCAGCGGAAGGTCTCATAATACTGGGTACCCTTCTGCCGGTCGTGGCGGCGCAGGGTCAGCATTTCCGGGGACACCAGATGGATGGGCTGGAGCCCATCGGGCAGATTGTCCAGCACATAGTCCCAGGCGCAGTCGCTGAAGGGTACAATCCACTTTTCGTCGCGCATGCGGAAGGCCTGGCGCAGGGCGATCCCCGCCTGGAGCTTGGCGGCGCGGAGCTGACCGATGCCCCGGACCGGCGACGAGATCCCCGCGTACAGGCAGTAGTCCCGGCACAGGGGCGCGATCCGGTGGCGCAGCTGGCCCCGGTCCATGGCGCTGCGGGTCACGTTCAGGACCACCCACTGCTCCCGCTTGGCCAGCAGCACATAGCTTCCCGGCAGCAGGGTGAAGAGGCTGGCATGGAGGGCGTGCTCGGCAATGGCCGGCACGGCCTGCTCCTGGTTTTTCACCCGGATGCACACATAATCGTCATTGGGTTCCCACTTCAGGGGCCGCAGCACCTTCTCCAGCTCCGCCGGGGACAGGACGTCTCCCTGGAGCAGGCGGTACATCATCTGGTCCATGCCGGGATAGGTCTGCTGGTCCGGGGTTTTGCGGCTGAGCAGAAATTCCGCCTTGGCCCCCATCTCCTCCAGCACGATCCGGTCCCGGACGCGGAAGGGCCGGTCCTGCTGGAGGACCAGGAGCCTTCCCTTGAACAGTTCCCCCTCGCGCAGGTTCACATACAGGCTGTCCGGCCCGTTGCCCCCGCCCTTCCAAAGCTGGGCGCCCTCGGCGTCATAGGTGTGCAGGTAGTCCTCGTCGCCCTTGAATTCCTCCACAATTCCCTGGGCCAGGGCGCCGCCGCTGATGAAGGCCCGCTTCTGGTCCCGGTCCACGATCTGCCGGACCCCCCGGGACATGCCGTTGACGATGAACCAGTCGTCGTGAATGAATACGGGATTGTCCAGCAGGGTCTGTCCCAGCTCGCACAGCTCCGCCAGACCGCCGCCGGCGCAGATCAGGTCGTTGAGCTGCCGCTCCCGGTCCTGATAGTCGGAAAACAGCTCCAGCAGCAGCTCCAGCAGAGCGCCCACCTCCAGCCCCGGACAATACAGGTGGTCCGCCTCGCCCGTCACAGGCCGGACGGCGGCGCAGGCCGTCCCCCTCCCCGGCTCCCGGTCCCCCTGGAGTATGTACAGATAATCCGGATCTCCCTGCGTCCCCGCCGTCAGCAGCCGGACCCCCCGGTACCGCCGGTCCGGGTCTCGCGCCTGGAGCCGGACGGTCAGTCCCGCCAGAGCCAGGTCCTCCGCTATGGCCGGAAGGGTGGGCAGCATTCCGCCCGGCTTCTTGCTTCCCATGGTCGTTCACTCCTTCCTGTCTGATTATTTTATCCTTATTTTTGCGGAATGTAAAGTGCCTCGTCTGCAAAAAATGCGGAAAATATTTCTATATTCCTTGTGTTAATTGACAAAAGTTTCCTTTGATGCTAGGATATTTATGGACCAATTTACAAAAATCCTCAGAGCTTCCGTAAGCTCAATTTTGCGGAAACTCATCAGCAGGAACATCATCGGATTGTGCCGCCGTCATATGCAAAGGAGGAAAAACAATGCTGACTGCAAAAGAAAATATGCGCCAGGTCATCCGGGGCGGTTCCCCCGACCGGGTGGTCAACCAGTATGAAGCCGTCTCCCTTCTCTTCCACCCCTATCTGATGACTCAGCCTCTGCTCCAGCGGGGCATGGAAAACGTGGTCAACGGCTGGGGCGTCACCAACTCCTTCCCCGCCAACGTCCCCGGCTCCTTCCCTGTCCACACCCCGGACAAGATCGTGGTCAAGGACATCGAGCAGTGGCAGGACTACGTCAAGGCTCCCTCCCTGAAGTTCCCCCAGGAGCTGTGGGACGCGGCCAAGGCCATGTATGACGCCGTGGACGGAACCAAGAGCTACAAGGCCACCTTCGTGGCTCCCGGCCTCTTCGAGCAGACCCACCACCTGTGCTCCATGCAGGAGGCCCTCATGAACTACATGGAGTATCCCGACGAGATGAAGGATCTGATCAAGTACCTGACGGACTGGGAGCTGGAGCTGGCCGAGGGCATCTGCTCTCATCTCCATCCCGACGCCATCTTCCACCACGACGACTGGGGCAGCGAGATCAACTCCTTCCTGCGGCCCAGCGTCTTTGAGGACTTCTTCGTAGACGCCTACAAGCAGATCTACGGCTATTACAAATCCCACGGCGTGGAGCTGATTATCCACCACTCCGACTCCTACGGCGCCAACCTGGTACCCGCCATGATCGAAATGGGCATCGACGTGTGGCAAGGCTGCATGAAGTCCAACAACGTCCCCGAACTCATCGCCAAGTACGGCGGCAAGATCTCCTTCATGGGCGAGATTGACAACAAGCAGGTGGACTTTGAGGGCTGGACCCAGGCCGACTGCGACAAAGCCGCCCTGAACGCCATCCAACGCTGCGGCAATCGGTATTTCATCCCCTGCATCACCCAGGGAGGTCCCGGCTCTCTGTACGAAGGCACCTACAAGGGCATCTGGGACGCCATCGACCGCTACAACCGCGAGACCTTCGGCCACACCCAGGAAGAGCTGGACAACGCCCGTCCGCCCATCAGCATTATGTTCTAACCCTAGCTCATCCGCCTGTCATAAAGGAGAATAAACCCATGATTATTATCGGCGAAAAGATCAACGGCTCCATTCCCGTGGTAGCCGACGCCATTGCCCGCCGGGACGCGGAATTCATCAAGGCCCGGGCCTTGGCTCAGGAGAAGGCCGGCGCCACCTTCATCGACTGCTGCGCCTCCGTTCCCGAGGAGCAGGAGGTGGAGACCCTGCACTGGATGATCGACTGCATTCAGGAGGTCTCGGACCTGCCCATCGCCGTGGACAGCCCCAGCGCCCAGGTTCTGGCTCAGGCCTACAAGTTCTGCAAGCGCCCCGGCCTGATCAACTCCGTCTCCGGCGAGGGTGACAAGATCGACACCATCTTCCCCATCCTGGCCGAGAACAAGGGCTGGCAGGTCATCGCCCTGCTGTCCGACGACACCGGCATCCCCAAGAACGCCGCCGACCGGCTGCGGGTCTTCGACCGGATCATGGCCAAGGCCAAGGAATACGGCATCAGCCCCAGCCGCATCCACATCGACCCTCTGGTGGAGATGCTGTGCACCTCCGAAAACGGCATTGAGACCAATATTGAGGTCATCTCCACCGTCCGGGAAAAATATCCGTCCATCCACATCACCGCCGCCGTTTCCAACATCTCCTTCAATCTGCCGGTGCGCAAAATGGTGAACCTGGCCTTCACGGTGCTTGCCATGAACGCCGGTCTGGACAGCGCCATCCTGGACCCCACCAACCGGGACATGATGGGCGTGATCTACGCCACCGAAGCCCTGCTGGGCGAGGACGAATACTGTATGGAATACATCGGCGCGTACCGGGAAGGCCTGTTCGGACCGGTGAAGTAAGTATTTTTCCGGCATGCCGGAGCGAATAGGGATTAACCATAGAAAAATAGGGGGAAATACATATGAGTATCGAAAAAGTCAATGATCTGGTTATCCGCGGCAAGGCCAAGCTGGTTCCCGCCGCCGTTCAGGAAGCGCTGGACGAGGGCTGCGCCGCTCAGGATCTGCTGGACACCATGATCGCCGCCATGGACGTGGTGGGCGAGAACTTTAAGAACGGCGAGATCTTCGTTCCCGAAATGCTGATCTCCGCCAAGGCCATGAAGAAGGGCGTGGAGGTTCTGAAGCCCCACCTGACCACCGGCGCCGCCGGCGCTCTGGGCAAGGTCATCATCGGCACCGTGGCCGGCGACCTGCACGACATCGGCAAGAACCTGGTTGCCATGATGATCGAGTCCGCCGGCTTCGAGGTCATCGATCTGGGCGTGGACGTGCCGGTGGAGAAGTTCATCGCCGCCGCCGAGGAGAACCCCGACGTGAAGATCGTGGCCTGCTCCGCCCTGCTGACCACCACCATGCCCGCTCTGGAAGCCACGGTGGCCGCCATCAACGCCGCCTCCTGGCGGGGCAACGTGAAGGTCATGGTAGGCGGCGCGCCCATCACCCAGGAGTTTGCCGACAAGATCGGTGCCGACGCCTACACCCCCGACGCCGCCAGCGCGGCCAAGCGGGCCAAGGAGCTGGTAGCCTGATCCAATAAACCAACCGCCCGGGGCCGATGGGATCCATCGGCCCCTTCCGGCATTTCATACCGTTTCCAGGTTAAAACCCTGGATGCTTATGGACCTTGCGCGGCAGAAAACGCGGATAACCGTTGCTTCTATGCAGACTTCCGTCTGGGCAGCTGCCAGGATGCTTACGCTTCACACGGTCACCGCAGCGATTTGGCGCTTAAGGCAATACCGGCACGAAACGAGGCGCGCGCCGGGAGGGGTCCAGGGGAGGGCGGCTTTGAGATATCAACTCAGCGCCTCCCCTGGCCGCGTTCTTTGCTGGCATTTCTGTGCGGGACAAGAAAGGAAGGCCCCCGGAAGGGGTCGGGGAGCACTTGCCCCTGTCTCAGCGCTTCACCAGAGCGCAATGCCCAAACCTCTCAGTCAAAAATCAAAGATTTTTGCCAGCTCTCCTGGAAGGAGAGCCAAGGGGCCTGGCTGTGATCGAAACACTATGCATAAGGCCGACGCTTTCTGAAACCTTTTGCCTTAAAACAGAATCCGTATCAGGAGGTCTTCATGAATTCCTATACCATCACCTTCCTGCCCGGCGGCGAACGGGTCCGGGTTGAGGCCGGGACCACCCTGCTTCAGGCCATGATCCGCGCGGGCCTTCATCCCAACGCCCCCTGCGGCGGCAAGGGAATCTGCGGAAAGTGCCTTGTCACCCTGGCAGACGGCAGCCGGGTCCCGGCCTGCCAGACCCCGGTGTCCTCGGATCTGACGGTGACGGTACCCCAGGGAGACCGGGCCAGAATTCTGACCCGGAGCCTGCGGGCCGAGACCCGGCCCGACGGAGACAACGCCTATGTTCTGGCCGTGGACGTAGGCACCACCACCTTGGTTGCCTACCTGCTGGACGGAGTGACCGGGGAAACCCTGGCCCAGGCCAGCTGCCTGAACCCCCAGGGCCAGTACGGCGCCGACGTGATCTCCCGGATACAGTATGTGATGCAGACAGGGCCGGAGTCCATGGCCCGATGCGTCCGGGATGCCCTGGCCGGCCTGACTCGACAGGCCGCCGGGAATGCCGGGATCGACCCCCAGGCCATCGGCGCCGCCGCCCTGGTGGGCAACACCGCCATGCACCACCTGGCTCTGGGCATCGACCCCAAGCCTCTGACCACGCCGCCCTACATGCCCAGGGTCCGCCAGACCATGGAGCTGCCCGGCGGGGAACTGCTGCCCATCGGCGGCACGGTCCGGGTCCTGCCCAACATCGCCGGCTTCGTAGGGGCGGACACCGTAGGCTGCATGACCGCCACCCGGTTTGACCGGCTGGAGGAGCTGAGCCTGCTCATTGACATCGGCACCAACGGGGAAATGGTCCTGGGCAACGCCCAGGGCAGGACCGCCTGCTCCACCGCCGCAGGCCCGGCCTTTGAAGGGGCCAAGATCTCCTGCGGCATGCGGGGAGCCGACGGGGCCGTGGACCATGTGTATTTGCGCGACGGCCGGATCGAGTACCACGTCATCGGCGGCGGCCAGGCCAAGGGCCTGTGCGGCTCGGGTCTGCTGGACCTGGTGGCCGTCCTGCTGGACCTGGGGTACATCAGCGAAAGCGGCCGCCTGAAGGACAAGGCCTTCCAGCTGTGTCCGGCGGTCACGCTGACCCAGAAGGACGTGCGGGAGGTCCAGCTGGCAAAGTCCGCCATCCGCACGGGCATTGAGCTGCTGGCCCAGACCCGGGGCGTGCCGGTATCCCGGATTGAGGCGGTGTACCTGGCCGGGGCCTTCGGCAACTACCTGACCCCGGCCTCCGCCTGCCGCATCGGCATGATCCCCCCGGTGCTGGAAGACCGGATTCGGCCCATCGGCAACGCCGCCGGAGAGGGGGCCAAGCTCTGCGCCCTGAGCCGGGCGGAGTTCGCCTACAGCCAGGAGCTGGCCCAACACACACAGTTTCTGGAGCTGGCCAGTCTGCCCCGGTTCCAGGATATGTTCGTAGACTGTCTGAATTTTGAGGAGGAAGAACCATGACCTGGGAACAACTGGAACGGCTTGCCAAGGACTGCGGCTTTACAAACTGGGCCAAGCTGGACGTGACCACCCTGGAGCTGAAGCAGGAGGTCCGGGATATGTGCGAGGCCAACACCTGCGGAAAATACGGAGCCTGCTGGAGCTGCCCGCCCCACTGCGGGGATCTGGCCCAATGCGCCGAGGATCTCGGGGGCATGACCCAGGGAATCCTGGTCCAGGTGGTGGGCGACGTGGAGGACGGCTTCGACATTGAGGCCATGATGGAGCTCAACGAAGCCTACAAGGACTGCTTCAGCCAAATGTACCAGATCCTGCGCGCCTCCGGGGAGCGGGTTCTGGCCCTGGGCGCCGGCTGCTGCACCCGGTGCCGCAAGTGCACCTGCCCCGACGAGCCCTGCCGGTTCCCCCAGGAGCGGATCAGCTCCATGGAGGCCTACGGCCTGCTGGTGCTGGAGGTGTGCAAGCGCAACGGCCTGACCTACTACTACGGCCAGGACAAGCTGGCCTACACCGGCTGCTTCCTTCTGGGATAGTCTGACGGAGAAAGCAATAGAAACCAACACCAGAGAGGCCACTACGCTGGCGATGGTCAGCTTTGTGAAGTCGCCAACCACGTAGATGAAGTAGTAGGTGTAGTTGGCCTGGTACATATACAGAGCGGTATAGGTCACGGTCTGGGTCAGGAACACCGGCGCCTATCGTATCCGCAAACTGGAGAGTCTGCTCCCGTGCTCCCTGGAGGACCCCGGAGTCCGGCTGTACTGCCAGCTGTGACGGTGCTGGAGCTGTATGAAAAAGCCCATCTCCCGCCCAAGTCCGCCCGAGGATAAAAACAGAGGCTGTCATGCACTCTCACCGCTGCCCTTCGCTTACCCCTTGGGAGCGCCGAAAGCGGGAAGTCCGGCATCGGAACTTCCCGCTTTTTTTATGTATTGCGGCAGCATGGTTGCGGCGAGGCGCGGTCTTCCTGGCCACCATCATCGCCTCGGTCATCGGCACCCTGGTCATGGGCCTGGCGGCAAACGTCCCCTACGCCCTGGTGATCGTCGGCGTTATGATGATGTCCTCCTTCCGGGAGATCGACTGGACCGAGCTTTCCGAGGCCATTCCCGCCTTCTTCGCCGGTGTGTTTATGGCCCTGTGCTACAGCATCTCCTACGGCATCGCCGCCGGTTTCTTCTTCTACTGCCTGTTGAAGATCTGCAAGAAGCAGGCGAAGGAGATCCACCCCATCATCTGGGTCTCCACCGCCCTGTTCGTTCTCAACTTCATTCTCACCGCGGCTATGTAACCGCCGGAAACGCCAAACCGCCCATACCATCGGCAGATCCCCGATGGTATGGGCGGTCTTGTCTCTCCCTTGGGCAGAGCGCTTCGGCCTCTGGGCCGCCGGCTCCCAAAAACGGGCGCCGGGGCTGGGCCTTCACTTCTCTTCCGGAACATATTCGATCAGGTCTCCGGGCTGGCACTCCAACAGGCGGCAAAGGACCTCCAGACTATCCCAGGATATGCCCTGCTGATTTCTAAATTTCTGCAAGGTGGATTGACTCAGTAATCCTTCGGTCCGGATTTTATTTGTATTATAGCCCTTTTCCTTTAAAGCCTTCAGGATATCCACCTTATACCGCAGCGGCATGCCACCGCCTCCTTCCTAGATATTGTGCAAAATCACCCCAATATTGCACTTTATTTCGTGTAATATTTCCAATAGACTTGCACGGCATTTCGTGCTATACTATCTTTAAACAAAGCATATCGGACTTACCGATTTATGATATGTATGGACTTAACTCAGCCAGGCAGCGGATTTTTGCGCGCCTGCGGCCCGTGGGCCTCTTCGCTTACCTCTTCACAAGAGGAGCACGCAAGCGTTTATCCCGGCGGACATCCTCTGTCTCTGGCGGTATCTGAATCTGTAAAACATTCAAAAAGCATATTTTTTGTATTATAGCACACACCCCGCCAAATGCAAGTATTGACACGGAATCTAGCCACATGGCGCAAGGAGGCAAGGAAATGTATGTATTGAAAGAGCTGTGGCGTGGGAACATCTCCCCCACAGAGCGATTCGTCCGGCCGGAAAGCGAATACGCCGCGGCCCTCAGGCAGCTGAATCCGGAGCTGGAAAAGCTGCGAAACGGGATCTCCCCGGAGGCCCGGCGGCAAATGGAGGTTGTGGAAGACCTTCGCAGCCGTCTGGCGATGCTGGAAAACGAGGAGTATTTTCTCTACGGCTTTCGCCTGGGGGCCGGTCTGATACTGGACATTGCAGAACCGTACCGGGGCCAGTTCTCCTCACCGGGAGAACGCGGCTAGCGCTCCTCTTCGAACAAAGTCCCGAGGGCTTCAGATGGGTTCGAATCCGATCTCTGCCAAAGAAAAACCCACCCTTTCGGGTGTCACCCGCTCCCTTAACAGGTCCTCTCAGAGCTTTCCCCCGGATGAGGGATTCGACTGCCGATTTTCCCCTTGGGAAAATCGTATGGTGCTGCCGCCGTCCAGCCAGCGGCAAGCAATCCTCCGCCGGAGGATTGCATTTAGATGGGTTCGAATCCGATCTCTGCCAAAGAAAAACCCACCCTTTCGGGTGGGTTTTTCTTTGGCAGAGGATGAGGGATTCGAACCCCCGCGAACGGAGTCAGAGTCCGGTGTGCTACCGTTACACTAATCCTCTTGGTGGAGACAACAGGACTCGAACCTGTGACCTCATGCGTGTGAAGCATGCGCTCTAACCAGCTGAGCTATGCCTCCATAACCAGCGCAGGACTTATTATACCACAATTCACCAGTTTGTCAACACCTTTTTTCAGATTTTTTCTCTTGCTTATTTTCGGAATCCTGTTATACTCATTTTGACGAAATCAGGAGGTTTTGCTTATGCGCTACGCCCATATGGTCCCCGGAATCTTCCGGGCCAGGCCCAACCGCTTTATTGCCAGCGTGGAAATCCAGGGCCGGGAGGAAACCGTCCATGTGAAAAATACCGGCCGCTGCCGGGAGCTGCTGGTCCCCGGCGCCCTGGTCTGGTGCCGCCGGGACGAAAATCCCAAACGGAAAACCGGCTACGACCTGATCGCCGTGGAAAAGGCCGGGCGGCTCATCAACATGGACTCCCAGGCTCCCAACCAGGCGGCCCGGGAGTGGCTCCTGGGCGGCGGCCTGGGGCCGGTGGCGGATCTGAAGCCGGAGACCGTTCACGGCGACTCCCGGTTTGACTTCTCCTTCACCCTGGACGGAAGGACCTGCTTCCTGGAGGTCAAGGGCGTGACCCTGGAGAACGGCGGGATCTGCGCCTTTCCCGACGCCCCCACGGAGCGGGGCCGCAAGCATCTTCTGGGCCTGGCCCGGGCGGCGCGGGAGGGATACGGGGCCTACGTGCTCTTTGTCATCCAGATGGCCGACGTAATATCTCTGCGTCCCAACGACCGCACGGACCCGGCCTTCGGCGGCGCCCTGCGGGAGGCCGCTGCCGCCGGGGTTCAGGTCCTGGCCATGGACTGCGCCGTGACGCCCCAGACCATGGCCCTGCGCAGTCCCGTTCCCGTGGTCCTGTAACCCTTGCCAAGGGCAGGCGGCTGTGGTATAATGGCGAAAACGAACCAGCGGGAGGTTTTTCTATGAATCACGGGGAAAAAGCGGCGGAACTGTTTTTAAGCGGACAGAACTGCGCCCAGGCAGTGGTCGTGGCCTTCAGCGACTTGACCGGCCTGGAGCCGGAGTTTTCGGCCCGGATGTCCAGTTCCTTCGGCGGCGGCATGGGCCGGATGCGGGAGGTCTGCGGGGCGGTCAGCGGCATGCTCATGGTTGCCGGTCTGCTCTACGGCTACGCGGACCCCGGCGAAAAAGACGTTCATAAGAAGGCCCACTATGTCCTGGTCCAGGACCTGGCCGGACAGTTCCGGGAGCGGATCGGCAGCATAGTCTGCCGGGAAATCCTGAAGAATCCCCCCTCGGACCCCAATCCCACCCCCAGGACGGCGGAATTCTACCGGCATCGGCCCTGCGCCCGCATGGTCATGACCGCCGCCCATATCCTGGACGACTACATCGCCGCCCATCCCCTGGAGGCCGCCCGCCATGGATGATCTGATCTACTGCCAGAGGAACATCCCGCCCCGGGAGCACCCCTACGGTCTGCGGCCCTCGGCCAAAACCGGCTGCGGCTGGATCGCCGTTTACAACGCCCTGCGGCTGCTGGGGTACACCACGGACATCGACGGTCTGATCCGCTACCTGCTCCGGCTGTTGCCTCTGATCCACGGCACCTTCGGCACCTCCTTCTGGGCGCCGGCCCTGTGCTTCCGGAATTGGGGCTTTCCCGTGAAGCTGGTGTTCAATCCCCGCCGGTACGACCGGGCAGCCCGGGAGGCGGACGCGTGCGTTCTGTTCTACCACTGGCGAAGGAAGCTGCGCTTCGGCGCCCACTTCGTGGCTCTGCGGCACACGCCCCAGGGCTTTGTGGGGTACAACACCTACCGCAATTCCACAGGCCCGGACCGGTACGGCGGGAGTCTTTATGCCTTCCTGCGCCGCCAGGGCTGGTTCGGCACCGTGCTCATCACCATCCGTCAAAAAAGTTGATCCTCTCCCCCTGCCCGCTGGAAGGTAACCAAGGGGCGTGAACCCGCCCCCTGAAATAAATTTCTGCCAGAGCCAAATCAAATTTGCGCATAACTCTTGACACTACCGTACGCGACATAGGAATTCTTCAAGAAAGTGTATAAAAAAACGCTCCTTTCGGAGCGGAAAGCAAAAAAATGAAATGACCCTTGACTACATGCATCTTGCCATCGACACATTTTTTTCGTAGCCAAGGGTCATTTCTGTTCACTCTTGGTATCTAACATCATTGGTTAACCTCTCTTTCTACAGATTGACGATTCCTTTCGATACAATTACACTCCGCATTCCTTATGTTTACCACGTTCAATCCCTTCAGCGGGACGCTCTTATAAGTTCGGAATCCATTTGCTCGAATGGCCGTCTTGATTCGGCTCCACATCCTTTTGCATCTGATTTTCAGCTGACAGTTTGTTTGCTATTTTCTGCTATGAACAATTTGCTTTCGGCTTTTGGTGGTTTGCATGAATTGTTTGCCTGGAATCGGATCTGACCAAAACGGAAACCATTGTCTTCGTTTTTGGAAAAATCCTTCTCTTTGGGTTCTGGCTTTCTACTCCGGACCCATCGGCCATGGACAGTTTTTTATCAAATTCTTTTGATTCTTTCTTCTTTTCCATCTTTTGCGGATTCTCGCAGGCTTCCCTTTGATTTTTCACAAAATCCGGTTTCGGAAAGAGCTGATTTCCATTTTACTTACGTAAAATCGGAAGAACTTTGATTTTCTTTCTGTCTTCTGACATTTCTGACATCTTACAAAAATTGGTGACGGAAGAAGAATTTCTTTTTGATTCGGGACGATCTGTATATGGATTTGATTCTGTTTTCTCTTACAATTTTCTTCTTTCAAAGAAACTTCGGAAGATATTCTTTCTCAAATGAAATACCGACATTCCAAATCAGAGATTCTGTCTTTTTGCCTTACTTTTTTGTTTTTGTCATGGACATGAATCAATCGGAAAATTGAACTTTCAAAATATGCTTTCTATTTTGATTTGATTTTTATGGATTGAATAACTCCAAATTTCATCTTTCGCAATTTCACCATTTGCTGTCGCATTTGATTTCTTACGAAACATGTCATTTCAGAGGATCGCTTCCTAAAAAACCATATCCTTTTAAAAAACACTTTCTTCCGTTTTCTTTTGCCGAATGGATTCTGCCTGGATTTTGGGTATTGGGCTTAGAACCGTTTCCTTTGGAATATGATCTTGCTGTGACTGAAGCGATTACCTGGGTTTTGCGAAAAACCGATTTCTTCTGAATGCTTACTTTTTCCTTCTGGAGTCAACTGCTTGGAATGGCTTCCTGATTCTGGTGCTGAAATTGAATAAAAACCTTTGGTTTTTATTCGTCAGGCATTGCCCTTGCGGGCTGCCGGATTTCAGATTTTCAAAATGAAAATCATGAAATCATATCTCATTATGATCTTCCTATGAAAACTTTTATTCTTGGGAATAAAAGCTTTTATGGAATATCCGTATGAGATTTTTAGGACCTTCCTCGGGGATCACCCTTTGCTTTTGATCTGGGGTTGGAATGGTTTGCATGGGAAGAAAAGGGGTTTTGCCGTTACCAAAGCCTATGCTCATGTTCTTAGCGGAAAAACATATTCGACTGCTCACACATTCTTGCCTTACGCCATTTGCTCTTTTGCACTTTGTTTCCAGATTTCTTAAAGAAGATGCTGTCGCTGAATGCAATTGGTTGAGCCTTGAAAGAAGTTACCTGTACATTGGTATCACCTCTTTGTGCCTATAAGATATCACATATTTTTCCGTTTTTCAATATGGAATATTGTATAAACTACCAACTTTTGACTTGTTGAAAATATAGATTTCCGGAAAACCCCTCGGAAAGCCGTTGACTTTCCCTTTTCATTTGTGCTAGAATAAAGTTGTTGGGCGGCCATTGGGCCGCCCGTTTTTTTACGTATTATTTTCCCTCTGCTCCAGGCAGATCAGCAGCACCGCGATGTCCGCGGGGCTGACGCCGGAGATCCGTCCGGCCTGTCCGACGGACAGGGGGCGGATCTGAGCCAGCTTCTGCCGGGCCTCCAGCCGCAGTCCGGCAATGGAGCCGTAGTCCAGGTCCCGGGGCAGCAGGCGGGATTCCTCTTTCTTAAATTCCTCCACCTGCCGCTCCTGACGGGCCAGGTAGCCGGCGTACTTGATCTGAATTTCCGTCTCCTCGGTGACGGCGGCGGGCAGCTCCGGCCGGTCCCGGTCGAAGGGGGCCAGGTCTTCATAGCTCACCTGGGGGCGGCGGAGCAGATCCGCCAGCCGGGCAGAGGCGGCCACCGGGGCCGTCCCCTTTTCCGCCAGCATCCGGTTCAGTTCCTCCGAAGCGGCCACGCCGCTGCTCTCCAGCCGGGCCAGCTCCCGGCGCACCGCCCGGTATTTCTCCTCCACGGCCTCCAGCCGGGACTTCGGCACCAGGCCGATTTTCGCGCCGATGGCCGTCAGCCGCTGGTCCGCGTTGTCCTGCCGGTGGAGCAGCCGGTACTCCGAGCGGCTGGTCATGATCCGGTAGGGCTCTTCCGTTCCCTTGGTCACCAGGTCATCGATGAGAATGCCGATGTAGCTGGTGTCCCGGGTCAGGATCAGAGGCTCCCGGCCCAGGATCTTCAGGGCGGCGTTGACTCCCGCCACCAGGCCCTGGACCGCGGCCTCCTCATAGCCGGAGGTGCCGTTGAACTGGCCCGCGCCGTAGAGGCCCGGAATCCGCTTGCACTCCAGGGTGGGCAGCAGCTGGGTGGGGTCCACGCAGTCGTATTCGATGGCGTAGGCCGGGCGCATCATCTGGGCGGGCTCCAGGCCGGGAATGGTGCGCATCATGGCGATCTGCACATCCTCGGGCAGGCTGCTGGAGAAGCCCTGGATGTACATCTCCTCGGTGTCCAGGCCGCAGGGCTCGATGAACAGCTGGTGCCGGGGCTTGTCCGGAAAGCGGACGATTTTGGTCTCAATGCTGGGACAGTACCGGGGACCCACGCCGGAGATGGTGCCGTCGTACATGGGGCTCCTGCTCAGGTTCCGCCGGATGATCTCGTGGGTTTCCTCGTTGGTATAGGTCAGGTAGCACACAGCGGAGTTGTTCACCCGGTGCTCAGTGCGGAAGGAGAAGGGCTCCGCCTCCTCGTCTCCGGGCTGAAGCTCCATTTTGGAAAAGTCGATGCCCCGCCGGTTGATCCGGGGGGGCGTGCCGGTCTTGAACCGCCGCAGGGGCAGGCCCAGGCCGCGCAGGTCGTCAGCCAGGCCCTGGGACGGGTGCATGCCGTCCGGCCCCGAGGCCACCACGCTTTCGCCGGTGATGACGGTGCTGTCCAGATAGGTGCCTGTGGCGACGATCACGGCCTTGGCGGCATACTCCGCCCCCAGCTGGGTCCGGACCCCGCTGACCCGGCCCCGCTCCGTCAGGACCTTCACAATCTGGGCCTGCTTCAGCTCCAGATTCTCCTGCCGCTCCAGCACATGCTTCATGTACTGCTGGTACTTGCGCCGGTCCGCCTGAGCACGCAGGGAGTGGACCGCCGGGCCTTTGCCCCGGTTGAGCATCCGGTACTGGATGCAGCAGTGGTCCGCCGCCAGGCCCATCTCCCCGCCCAGGGCGTCCAGCTCCCGGACCAGGTGGCCCTTGCCGGTGCCGCCGATGGCGGGGTTGCAGGGCATGTTGCCCACGGCGTCCAAGTTGATGGTAAACAGAATGGTGCGCAGGCCCAGCCGGGCGGCGGCCAGGGCGGCCTCGATTCCCGCGTGGCCCGCGCCGATGACGGCCACGTCACAGCTTCCTCCGAAATAGGTCATTGCCGTTTCCTCACTGGTCCGGATCGGTCCGCTTCTTCTCCTCCACGGGCAGGACGAAGGGCTTGCAGACCACTTCGCAGCGGTTGATGGGGACGCCCTGGGCGTGGAACTTCTCCTCATAGCCCGTGGTGATGCCCACAATGCCGTCGGCGTGGAGATCCCTGGTCACCGCCCTGGTCTCCAGGCCGCAGGCGGCGAACTCCTCCAGGGAGAAGTCGAACAGCGGGGCGTTGTCGGTCTTGAAGTGGAACTCTCCGCCCTCCCGGACCACCCGGCAGTACTTGTCCAGGAAATTCCGATGGGTCAGGCGGCGCTTGGCGTTCTTCTTCCGGGGCCAGGGGTCCGGGAAGTTGATGAACAGCCGGTCGATCTCTCCGGGGCCGAAGACCTCCTCAATGTCCGCCACGTCCATATCGATGTAAAACACATTGGTCAGGCCCATGTCCCGGGCCTTTTCCATGGCCACCACCATGGCCTCCCGGCACCGCTCCACGGCCACCAGGAGCACGTCGGGGTTTGCCTGGGCGGTCTCGGCGGTGAACTTGCCCTTGCCGCAGCCCACTTCCACCCACAGGGCGGCGCAGTCGGGCTTCAGGCTCCGCCAGGTCCCCTTCCTGGCCCGGGGCTCGGCGATCCGGTAGGCGGCGCACTTCTCCATCCGGGGCTCCAGGTTCCGCATTCTTCTCATTCGCATAAAACAATCCTCCGCGGGGCCTCGCCCCAATTGATGATGGTTCCTTTTCCGGCACAGCCGGCCCTTCTGATTCACAATTTCCCCAACACGCTTATCGACTTTAAACAGCAGCAATTTCAGATATCCGTTCCTTCCATGCAGGCTTCCGTCTGGGCACCTGCCAGGATGCTTACGCTTCACACGAGCACCCCGCCGATTTGGCGCTTAAGGCAATACCGGCACCAAACGAAGCGCGCGCCGGGAGGGGTCCAGGGGAGGGCGGCT
The DNA here is from genome assembly GCA_944387635.1 of uncultured Oscillospiraceae bacterium. Lineage (GTDB taxonomy): Bacteria > Bacillota > Clostridia > Oscillospirales > Oscillospiraceae > Faecousia. Next base: position 34,030 of record CALXFT010000019.1, read on the forward strand.
TTGAGAGCGGGAGCCAAGGGGCTGGCTGTAGTCAAAGCACTATGCATAAGGCTGACGCTTTCTGAAATGTTTTGCTGCGTTAAGTCGATATGCATGTTTCCCCAATATCCGCCCTGATTATATCAAATCCCCCGCAGGGAATCAAGACGGGCATGGAAAACGCCTCCGGCGGAACCGGAGGCGTTAAGGCCGCATTATGGAGTAGACCTTAGTCAGCCACATAGGGCAGCAGAGCGATCTGACGGGCCCGCTTGATGGCGGTGGTCAGGTCCCGCTGATGGGCGGCGCAGGTACCGGTGGTACGCCGGGGCAGGATCTTGCCCCGCTCAGACAGGTAACGGCGGAGCTTGGCGGTATCCTTGTAGTCGATGGCGGTCACTTTATCCACACAAAACGCGCAAACCTTCTTCCGTCTGCGCGGACGCATACGCTGTTCATTGGCCATGGTGTTTCCCTCCTTGTAAGTCTTTTAGAAAAGTTCAGGTAGCGTCAGAAGGGCAGCTGGGCGTCGTCGTCTTCGAGCATCGCGAAGTCGGAAGCCGGGGCGCTGGCAGGGGCGGTGTAGCCGCCGTAGTTGGGAGCAGCCGGAGCATTGCCGTACTGGCCGCCGCCGTAGTTGGGAGCAGCCGGAGCATTGCCGTACTGGCTGCCGCCGTAGGAATTGCCGCCATAGCTGCCGCCGGTGCTGCCGCCGTAGGCATTGCCGGAGTCGCTGCTGCGCTTGCTCTCACCGAAGTAGACATTCTCTGCCACCACTTCGGCGGTGCGGCGCTTGTTGCCTTCCTTATCGGTCCAGTTGCGAATCTGGAGCCGGCCGGAAACCACGATCATGGAGCCCTTCGAGAAATACTTGCAGACAAACTCGCCGGTCTGCCGCCAGGCCACACAATCGATGAAATCGGTTTCCCGTTCGCCGCCGTCACGGCCTCCGAAGTCCCGATCCACCGCCACGGAGAAGCTGGCAACGGCAATGCCGGTGCCGGTGCGGCGGAGCTCAGGGTCCCGGGTGAGGCGGCCCATAATGATGATGTGGTTGAGCATGGAATCAGGCCTCCACAGCGGTGACCAGGCAGCGCATAACGCCTTCCGTGATCTTCATAACCCGCTCCAGCTCAGCAGGGAACTCAGGCTTGGTCTCCATGTTCATCAGAACATAGTAGCCCTCGTTCATGTCGTTGATGGGATAGGCCAGACGGCGCTTGCCCCACTCATCGATGGCGGTGAGAGTACCCTCCGCTTCCACCATTGCCTTGAACTTTTCCACAAGTGCTGCGATGCTCTCCTCGCCCAGGGTGGGGTCGATGATGTAGAGCACCTCATACTTACCGGTGATCTTAGCCATGTTGATTGCACCTCCTTTTGGACTTTTGGCCCCCGGACCCGCCGGGAGCAAGGATCTGTCTGTTTGCAGACTGATTTATTTTATCCTTCCGTTTCCCAATTGTCAAGTGCTTTTTTCAGAAAAAACGGAATTTTTCCTCCGGCCCCAGGTCGAACCCGGTCAAAAATAAGGAAATCTTAATCGGGCTGTAAAGACTTCCTAAGCCCTCCTGTGCTATAATGCCCTCAGAGCAGAGAAAGGAGACCATCATGAAGACAAAAAAATGGCAGGTATGCCTGCTTGTGATCCTGGCCCTGGCACTGGGACTGCTGCTGGGGGCCAAGCCCCTTTACAACCTGTACCGGGACATATCCTTTTACTGGGTGGAACGCAGCGAGACGGAGAAAGAGATCAAGGCCTTCGCCGAAGAGAACGGCATCTCCTACGGCGAATACCCCCAGTCCATCATCGACCTGTATGAGAGCAATCCCGAGACCCGGGACTTCGTCCTGAACTATCCCTTCCGGGGGGACGTAACCGTGGACCTGAGCGGCTACAGCCGGGATACGGTACCCCTGTTCCTCCAGTGGGACCCCATGTGGGGCTACGAAGAATACGGCAGCAGCTATCTCGCCGTCACCGGCTGCGGCCCCACCTGTCTTGCCATGGTGGGCTACTACCTCACCGGCAGCGACGCCATGAGCCCGGACCAGGTGGCCTCCTTCGCCCAGCGAAACGGCTACTACGAGCGGGGCTACGGCTCCTCCTGGACCCTCATCAGCGAGGGCGCCGGCCAGCTGGGGCTTCAGGCTCAGGAGCTGCCCCTGGTGAAGGGAAAAATGGTTGACGCCCTGGAGGAGGGCTGTCCCATCATCCTGGCCATGGGTCCCGGCGACTTCACCACCACCGGCCACTACATCGTCCTGACCGGCGTGGAAGACGGGGCCTTCCGGGTCAACGATCCCAACAGCCGCGTCCGCTCCGATCAGCTATGGACCTACGAAGACCTGGAAAGCCAGATCCGAAACATCTGGGCCATCCGCGCCGGCTGAACCGAAAAAACAAGTGTGCCCCGGCGCGGCCTTGCGCGGTGGGCACACTTTTTCTTCGCGGCCCCCTCCGGGGGGCTGTTTTCCGTTTCCCATGGATCTGTCACGTCTGGGCAGCTGCTAGGATGCTTACGCTTCACACGGTCACCGCACCGATTTGGCGCTTAAGGCAATACCTGCACCAAACGAAGCGCGCGCCGGGAGAGGTCCAG
>CALXFT010000020.1 GCA_944387635.1 uncultured Oscillospiraceae bacterium
GCCGAATGTCTGTTTTCAAACAGCATTCGGCTTGTGAAATAGATGAGAAAAACAATATTGGATTGAACTATCAATAAGGCATTGGTGTGAATTACTTTAGAACTCTGTCATGACAGCAAAAAGACATTTCCATCTTAGAGAAATATTATAAGCGTGGGTTTGTGGTATCTTTAACTATGGGAAACTCCGGTCTCCCATTTGGAAACCGCCCCTTTGGAAACGCCCATGTGGGCGGCCAGTTCATCCTGGGTGATTCCTCTCTTGCGGCGGTTTTCAATCAGGATGCGGCCCAGATTCATTTCTCTCATAGCGCTCACCTCACAGTATTATATAATGTCTGCTGAATAAGCCGCAAAGCGGCACTTTTAAACCGTTTTTATGGAATTCAGACAGCAATCAATGCCTGAGAGCCTTGGTTCTCAAGGCGTTTCGCGTTGTTCTGTACGTATTATTATAATGGTTCGGGAAGCCGGATACAATGGAGGCGTGTTTCATTTTTCTCTAAAAAGTCAACCGTCAGGAAACTTTTTCGCTGACATAAATCCCGATCTTCCAAGAAATCACCTCCGGTTTTTCTGCTCCAATATCAAAGGGTCTCACTGATATGGGAGTAAAGAAAGAAGGATTCCTTGCGCCCGTTTTGAAAAAATGTACAGAAAAAGGCGAGTGTTCTGAATCAGCATCTGAAATGCTGTAAGAACACTCGCCATGGTGCGGGCAACAGGACTCGAACCTGCACGCTTTTGGCAGTGGAACCTAAATCCACCGAGTCTACCAATTCCACCATGCCCGCGGAACAAATTGACAATGGATAATTGATAATTTTCTATAATTTTCTATAATTTTCCATTGTCCATTGTCAATTGTCAATTGTCTTTCGTCTATCTTACCACGTCATCTGTCCCTTGTCAATCGGCTCAATCCTTCCACTTGCCGATGAGATTGCGGATCTGGGCCGTGAGCTTGGCGTTGTCCTTGTTGGTCCGGCCCTTCCGGGTCCTGACCAGAGCCAGGAGCTCTTCGGCCGCGGCCACCAGCTCTCCGTAGACCTGCTTGGCCCGCTGGCTGCCCTTGAAGGCCTCGGCCCGGTCCAGCTTCACCCCTTCGGTGTACTGGGTCATTTTGCCGGTGAGAAGGTCGTACTCCGTGCCGCTGTAGGGGGCGTCCGCCTGGTACCCCAGATCCTTCAGAGTTTTCTCGAAGGCGGTGCAGCTGGCGTCGTCGCCGTGGTTGACGAAGACCATTTGGGGCTTCTTTTGGAATTTGCCCAGCCAGTTCAGCAGGCCCTCCTTGTCCGCGTGGCCCGAGGTGCCGTGGAGGGTGGCGATCTGGGCGTGGACCGCGATCTGCTCCCCGAAGAGCTTGACGCTGGAGGCCCCGTCCTGGAGCTTCCGGCCCAGGGAGTTCTCCGCCTGGTAGCCCACGAAGAGGATGATGCTCTCCCCCCGCCACAGGTTGTGCTTTAAGTGGTGGCGGATACGGCCCGCCTCGCACATGCCGCTGGCGGACAGAATCACCTTGGGCTCCTGGTCCGCGTTGATGTTCTTGGACTCCTCGGAGCTGACGGACAGCCGGATGCCGTCGAACCAGATGGGGTTGATCCCCTGGCGCACAATGGCGGAGGTCTCCTCGTCAAAGCACGCCGGGTCGCATTGCAGGAAGATTCCCGTGGCCTCCACGGCCAGCGGGGAGTCCACATAGACCGGGAAGCCGTCGTGGCCCTTCACCAGGCCCCGCTGCTTGATCTCCCGGATGGCGTAGAGCATCTCCTGGGTCCGGCCCACGGCAAAGGAGGGGATCACCAGGTTGCCGCCCTGGTCCAGAGCCTGCTGGATGTAAAACGCCAGTTCCCCCACCGTGTCACGCCGGGTCTTCTCGTGGTACCGGTCGCCGTAGGTGGACTCGATGACCAGATAGTCCGCCGCGTCCACACTCTGGGGGTCCTTAATCAGGGGCTGGTTCACGTTGCCCACGTCGCCGCTGAAGACGATCTTCCGGGTTTCGTCCCCCTCGGTCAGCCACAGCTCCACGGCGGCGGAGCCCAGGAGGTGGCCGATGTCCGTCAGCCGCAGGACAATGCCCTCGGCCACCCGCATGGACTCCCCGTACCGGCAGGGCCGGAGCTTTCCGACGGCGGTTCTGGCATCGGCAATGGTGTACACCGGCTCCACCGGCTCCTCACCGGCCCGCTCCGCCTTCCGGCTGCGCCACTGGGCCTCGGACTCCTGAATGTGGGCCGAGTCCAGCAGCATAATGCTGCACAGGCTGCAGGTGGCCTCCGTGGCGTAAATGGGGCCGGAGAACCCGTCCTTGCACAGCTTGGGCAGCATGCCCGAGTGGTCGATGTGGGCGTGAGTCAGAAACACGGCCTCGATGGCGCCGGCCGCCACCGGCAGGGTGATATTCTGGAACACATCCGCCCCCTGCTCCATGCCGCAGTCTACCAGATAATACCGGCCGCCGACTTCCAGCAGGGTACAGCTGCCTGTGACCTCGTGGGTCGCGCCGATGAATTGGACTTTCATAATTCGCACCTCCAATGGTACCCGGATAAACCGGACGAAAAAAGCGGCTTCCTCTATATTCATAAGTATAGCACGGTTTCCCGCCTGGGGCAAGAGGACGTTTTTTTCAATCTGGGCCTAGGAATTTTGAAACAAATGTGCTATGATACTATAGATATGGAGCGGCTGAGGCGCGTTGCCCAGTTTTTTCAGCCGCCGGAGGAGACGCCCATGGAAGACAAGCACGAGAAAAATCCCCGGGAACACACCGAAGCGGAGCAGGCGGAGGGCTATACCCCCCGGCCCGCCGGTCAGGTCTGGGCCGCCCGGGCGGGACTGGTCCTGGCCATCGGATTTGTGATCTGGCAGGTTCTGACCATTGCCAGGGGAGGTCTGTAATGCGGATTCTGGGCATTGATCCCGGCTACGGCATCACCGGCTTCGGCCTCATCGAGGCCCAGGGCAGTCAGTACCGGCTGCTCAACTGCGGGGCCATCACCACACCCCCCAATACGGACTTTTCCTGGCGGCTGGAAGTGATCTATGAGGACATGCGGCAGCTGCTGGAAAGGGCTAAGCCCGACGCCGTGGCCATTGAGGAGCTGTTCTTCGGCCAGAACGTGACCACCGGCATTGGCGTGGCCCAGAGCCGGGGGGTGATATTGCTGGCCATCCGTCAGGCGGGACTGACCCCGGTGCCGTACAAGCCCATGCAGGTCAAGCAGGCGGTGGTGGGCTACGGCAGCGCCACCAAGCACCAGGTCCAGGAGATGACCAAGCGGCTGCTCCACCTGCAGGCCATGCCCAAGCCCGACGACGCCGCCGACGCCATTGCCATCGCCCTGTGCCATGCCCGTTCCAGCACTTCCCTGCTGGCCCGGTACCAGGCCCGGGGCTGAGAACAGGAGGAACCCTATGCTTTACTATGTGTCCGGCACCGTGGCGGTGCTGGAGCCGGGTTTGGCGGTCATCGACTGCGGCGGCGTGGGCTACGGATGCCGGATCACCGCCTACACCGCCGGTCAGCTGAAGCTCAACCAGAACGCCAAACTCTTTGTCACCGAATCCATCCGGGAGGACGCCTTCGACCTGTACGGCTTTTCCAGCCGGGAGGAGCAGCGGTGCTATGAGTTGCTGACCTCGGTCAACGGCGTAGGCCCCAAGGCGGCCATGGCCATTCTCTCCGGCTGCGGCCCTCAGAACTTCACTCTGGCGGTCATGACCGGGGACGAGAAAGCCCTTACCGCCGCCCAGGGCATTGGCAAGAAAATCGCCCAGCGGATCATTCTCGAGCTGAAGGACAAGCTCGGCGGCGGAGCTGCCGAGCTGGACTTCTCCGCCGGAAGCGCCGCCGTACCCGCGCAGAAGGGCAGCAACCTGGCCCTGGCCCAGGCGGCGCTCCAGGAGCTGGGCTACTCCGCCGCGGAAATCGGCATGGCCCTGAAGGGGGCGGACGCCTCCGCCTCCGTAGAAGACCTGGTGCGCTACGGCCTGCGCGCCATGGTCATGAAGGGATAAACCAGGCGCGGAGGCCGAACCGAATTATCCATTGTCCATTATCTAACCCTCCGGAGGAACCCATATGAGCCTTGAATTTTCCCAGGATCTGGATGCCCCCCTGGTCAGTCCCGCCTTTGCCCCCCAGGATGCCGGGGAGATCGGCCTGCGTCCGAAGCGCCTTTCCGACTATACAGGCCAGGAGAAGGCAAAGGGGAACCTGTCCATCTATATTGAAGCGGCCCGCCGCCGGGGGGAGCCCCTGGACCACACCCTGCTCTACGGCCCTCCGGGGCTGGGCAAGACCACCCTGGCCGGAGTCATTGCCAATGAGATGGGGGTCAACATCCGCATCACCTCCGGCCCCGCCATTGAAAAGCCCGGAGACCTGGCGGCTCTGCTGACCAACCTGAGCCCCGGGGACATCCTCTTTATCGACGAGATCCACCGGCTTAACCGGGTGGTGGAGGAGATCCTGTACCCGGCCATGGAGGACTTTGCCATCGACATCATCGTGGGCAAAGGCCCCAGCGCCAACTCCATCCGCCTGGACCTGCCCAAGTTCACCCTGGTGGGCGCCACCACCCGGGCGGGCCAGCTGTCCGCCCCCCTGCGGGACCGGTTCGGCGTGAACCTGCGCCTGGAGCTGTATACCCATGAGGAGCTGGCCCGGATCGTCAAGCGCAGCGCCGCCATTCTGGGCATGCCCATCGAGGACGCGGGGGCCATGGAGATCGCCTCCCGGAGCCGGGGCACGCCCCGGATCGCCAACCGCTTCCTGCGCCGGGTCCGGGACTTCGCCCAGGTCATGGGCGACGGCACCATCACCAAGGAGACCGCGGACCTGGCCCTGAGCCGCCTGGAGGTGGACAAGCTGGGCCTGGACAACATCGACCGGCGGATGCTCACGGCCATCATTCAGAACTACTCCGGCGGCCCCGTGGGTCTGGAAACCCTGGCGGCCACCATCGGAGAAGAGGCGGTGACCCTGGAGGACGTGTACGAGCCCTACCTGATGCAGCTGGGCTTCCTGACCCGGACCCCCCGGGGCCGGTGCGTCACGCCCCTGGCCTATGACCATCTGCGCATCCCCTTCCAGGGACAGACCCGGTTCTCCCTGTGAGCCAGGGAAGAGAAGAACCGCGGAAAAATCCTGAAAAAACGGGAAGAAATTTTTTCACAAAGCATTGACAATTTGTTCACATTTGTGTATAATCCCGTTTGTGGAATTCTTTCCGCCCTATTCTATCTACCCTGCGTAATCACCTGTAACCAATCCGGAATTTCACGGGGCAAACAAACCGAAGAGAGGTATTTTTCATGTACGAAGACAAGACTTTAGTGTGCAAAGAGTGCGGCAACGAGTTTGTGTTTACCGCCGGTGAGCAGGAGTTCTACGCAGAGCGCGGCTTCCAGAACGAGCCCCAGCGCTGCAAGGCTTGCCGCGACGCCCGCAAGAACGCTACCCGCGGTCCCCGTGAGTTCTTTACCGCTACCTGCGCGCGCTGCGGCGGCGAGGCCAAGGTGCCTTTCCAGCCCAAGACCGACCGTCCCGTGTACTGCAGCGAGTGCTTCGCTCAGATGCGCGGCAATGGCTGATCGCTGAACAAGAAAAGACAGGACCGGATCTTCCGGTCCTGTTTTTTCGGTCATCCGTTGCGAATCTGGTTCTCCAGGCGTCCGGAGCGGATCACCGGGGGCTTGGGATCGGCCAGCTCCCAGGTGTCGGGTTTTTGTTTCTCTTCCTTCACAGTGTTCACCTCGCTGCCCAGGGTTCTCCCGCTTTGCGGGGTCCGGCCTTAGTATATGCGGATTATGGCGATTTAGCCGCGCTTCGCTTCCCCCAGGGACCGCGCCGAGGGCGCGGCAGGGAAATGTAAATTATCTGTGAACATATTGCATCCGAAATGAAAATATGCTAGAGTATTATGTAGCGAGCGACATTTTTCGGGGAGGTGATTTTTCTGCAGGACCATTTCGGCGTGCTGGTCCGGAGGCTCAACACCAGTATGAAACAGAATATGAGCGCTGCCCTGGAGACTTCGGAACTGACCGCTGCCCAGGGCCACATTATGGGTTTTGTAGCCCAGCGGCAGGAGCCGCCTTGCTCCCGGGATATTGAGGCGGCCTTCGGCCTGAGCCATCCCACGGTGTCCGGAATCCTGGCACGGCTGGTGAAGAAGGAATTTCTGGAGCTCCGGCCCGATCCCAGGGACCACCGGTATAACCGGATCTATGTGCTGCCCAAGGGACAGCAGCTCAACCAGATCATGCATCAGCGCATGCTGGACACCGAGCGGCAGGTCGTGGCAGGCTTCACCGACCTGGAGCAGGCCCAGTTCCGGGACTTCCTGGAACGGGCCATCGCGAACATGGAAACAAAGGAAAACCAATCTTTCAAGGAGGAACCTAAGGAATGATCAAACGACTTGCCCGGTGTATCCGGGAGTACAAATGGGCTGCTTTGCTCAGCCCGATTTGTATGATCGGCGAGGTCTATATGGAGACATTGATCCCGCTGGTCCTGTCCAACATTGTGGACCAGGGTGTCCAGGCAGGCAACATGGGGGCTGTGGTCCGCTACGGCCTGATTCTGGTGCTGTACGCCATGATTTCCCTGGTTTTCGGTGTGGCGTCGGCCTTCTTCGCCTCTTACGCCGCCACCGGCTTTTCCCGGAACCTGCGCCATGACATGTACTACAAGGTGCAGACCTTCGACTTCGGCAATATTGACAAGTTCTCCACCTCCAGCATCGTCACCCGGCTGACCTCAGACGTGGCCAACATTCAGATGGCCTTCCAGATGATGATCCGCATGGCCATCCGCTGCCCCATGATGCTGATTCTGGCTACCATCAACGCCTACACCATCAGTCCCGAGCTGTGCGTGATTTACTGCGTCGTGCTGCCGCTACTGTTCGCGGGACTGCTGATCCTCATGCGCTGCGTCCACCCCATCTTCGACCGGGTGTTCAAGACCTACGACAAGCTCAACAACGTGGTTCAGGAAAACGTCCACGGCATCCGGGTGGTCAAGGCCTTCGTCCGGGAGGAGCGGGAGAAGGAGAAGTTCACCTCCGTCTCCAACGAGATCTACCGGGATTTCTGTAAGGCCGAGCGCATTATGTCCTTCAATAACCCTCTGATGCAGTTCTCTGTGTACACCTGCATCCTCTTCATCTCCTATGTGGGCGCGTCCATGGTGGTGGCCTCCGGCAACGATCCCGCCGGCCTGACCACCGGTCAGCTGACCTCCATGTTCACCTACACCGGCCAGATCCTCAATTCCCTGATGATGCTGTCCATGGTCTTCGTTATGATCACCATGAGCCGGGCGCCCATGCGCCGGACCACGGAGATCCTGGCAGAAGAGCCCCATCTGGCCAGCCCCGCCCTGCCTGTAACCGAGGTCCCCGACGGCGCCGTGGACTTTGAGGGCGTGTCCTTCCGCTACTCCGAGAAGGCTGACCGCAACGCTCTGGAGAAGATCGACCTGCACATCGAATCGGGCATGACCGTGGGCATCCTGGGCGGCACCGGCTCCAGTAAGTCCACTCTGGTCCAGCTGATCCCGCGGCTCTACGACGCCACCGAGGGCGTGGTCCGTGTGGGCGGCGTGGACGTGAAGGACTACGACATGGACGTCCTGCGGGAATCCGTGGCCATGGTCCTGCAGAAGAACGTGCTCTTCTCCGGCACCATCAAGGACAACCTGCGCTGGGGCGACCCCAACGCCACCGACGAGCAGATGATCCACGCCTGCCAGCTGGCCTGCGCCGACGAATTTATCCAGGGCTTCCCGGACAAGTACGACACCTACATCGAGCAGGGCGGCAGCAACGTCTCCGGCGGCCAGAAGCAGCGGCTGTGCATTGCCCGCGCCCTGCTGAAGAAGCCCAAGATCCTGATCCTGGACGACTCCACCTCCGCCGTGGATACCCACACCGACGCCATGATCCGCAAGGCCTTCCGGGAGGAGATCCCCAACACCACCAAGATCATCATCGCCCAGCGTGTTTCCTCCGTGGAGGACGCGGACCTGATCCTGGTTCTGGACGGCGGCAGGATCGTGGGCCAGGGCAAGCACGACGAACTGCTGAAGACCTGTGATATCTACCGCGAGGTCTATGAATCTCAAGTGAAAGGAGGGCTGGAATAATGCCTCCTGTGAAAATGTCCGGCGACGGCCGCATGGCCAAGGACCCCAAGAAGACCATTTCCCGGCTGCTGTCCTATCTGGGCCAGTACAAGGCCACGCTGGTGGTCGTGGTGGTGTGCATCATTCTGGCAGCCGTGGCCCAGTCCGCCGGCTCCTCCTCTCTGGGTACTCTGGTGGACGACTACATCAACCCCATGCTGACCCAGACGGACCCGGACTTCGGTCCCCTGATCCGGTTCCTGATTATGATGGCCTGCATCTACCTCATGGGCATGGTCAGCTCCTTCCTGTATAGCTTCCTCATGGTCCGGGTGGGCCAAGGCACCCAGAAGAAGATCCGGGACGACATGTTCATCCACATGCAGACCCTGCCCATCCGCTACTTCGACACCCATCCCGCCGGCGACATCATGAGCCGCTACACCAGCGACATCGACACACTGCGCCAGATGCTCAGCCAGTCCATTCCCCAGTGCATCTCCTCCGCGGCCACGTTGATCGTGGTGTTCATCGCCCTGGTGATCACCTCTCCCATCCTGACGGTGGTGCTTGCCCTGACGGTCAGCGCCATCCTCTTCGTGACCAAGGTGGTGGCGGGCCGGTCCGCCCGGTTCTTCATCGGCCAGCAGAAGACCCTGGGCGCGGTCAACGGCTATGTGGAAGAGATGATCAACGGCCAGCGTGTGGTCAAGGTCTTCTGCCGGGAAGAGGCCTGCAAGCGGGAGTTTGACGAGATCAACGAGCAGCTGCGCCGCAACGCCTTCCAGGCCGGCGCCTACTCCAACGTCATGGGTCCCGTCAACAACAACCTGGGCTATTTGCAGTACGCCATTCTGGCCATTGTAGGCGGCCTGCTGGCCATCTACTCCGAAGGCCAGCTGCTCACCATCGGCAAGCTGATCTCCTTTTTGACCCTGTCGAGAACCTTCAACCAGCCCATTTCCCAGATCAGCAACCAGATCAACTCCATCGTCATGGCCCTGGCCGGCGCGGAGCGGATCTTCGAGCTGCTGGACGAGGAGCCGGAGCAGGACAATGGCTACGTCAAGCTGGTCAACGCCAATATCGACGAGAACGGCGTCATCACAGAGTCCGCCGAGCGGACCGGACGCTGGGCCTGGAAGCACCCCCACAAGGCCGAGGGTACCGTCACCTACACCGAGCTCAAGGGCGATATCACCATGTTCAACGTGGACTTCGGCTACACACCGGAGAAGACCGTGCTCCACGACGTGACCCTCTACGCCAAGCCGGGCCAGAAGATCGCCTTCGTCGGCGCCACCGGCGCGGGCAAGACCACCATCACCAACCTGATCAACCGGTTCTACGACATTGCCGACGGCAAGATCCGCTACGACAACATCAACATCAACAAGATCCGCAAGACGGACCTGCGCCGGTCCCTGGGCATGGTGCTCCAGGATACCAACCTGTTCACCGGCACGGTCATGGACAACATCCGCTACGGCAAGCTGGACGCCACCGACGAGGAGTGCATCTACGCGGCCAAGCTGGCCAACGCCCACGACTTCATCACCCGTCTGCCCCAGGGATACAACACGGTGCTCACAGGCAACGGCGGCAGACTCTCCCAGGGCCAGCGGCAGCTGCTGTCCATCGCCCGGGCCGCTGTGGCCGATCCCCCGGTGATGATCCTGGACGAGGCCACCTCCTCCATCGACACCCGGACGGAAAAGCTGGTTCAGGACGGCATGGACGCGCTGATGAAGGGCCGGACGGTCTTCGTCATTGCCCACCGGCTCAGCACCGTGCGCAACAGCGACTGCATCATGGTTCTCGACCACGGCCGGATCATCGAGCGGGGTACCCACGACGACCTCATCGCCCAGAAGGGTACCTACTATCAGCTCTACACCGGCGCCTTTGAGCTGGAGTGAGCCGAAATAAACACAATGCCAATGTCCCCGGCGCGGCCCCAAAGGCCCCGCCGGGGGCCTTCCTTTCTTGTTCCGCACAGAAATGCCGGCAAAGAACGCGGCCAGGGGAGGCGCTGAGCTGCGGGGAAGCTTTGCTCCCGTTTTATACCGGCGGCAAGTATGACAGCTTCCTGTACCTGCCGGTACTGCCCCAGGGCAAGTGAGGGAGAGGAAAGGCGCCGGGCAATGTGTCGCCGCGGGCGTTTTTCGGATCACCGGGGAAACGCTCCCAGACTTAACCGCAAGCGCGGCAAGATCAAAAAGGGAACCGGGCCTGCCCGGTTTGGCCGGCCCCCGGCGGGAAGTTTCCCGCCGGGGGCCTTTACGCGCATATTTTCCGGTCCGGGGCCATAGGCTGTCCCATGGGAGGAGGGATGGCCATGGAAGAGCAGCGGCTGCCCCATAAGATGCAGCTGAACGAACGCAGGGAACTGACCATGACCGGGGTCACGGAGGTGGTCAGCTTCGACGAAAGCGCGGTGGTCCTGCGCACGTCCCTGGGATCTCTGCTGATCCAGGGCAAGCAATTGCAGCTGAAGACCCTGTCCCTGGACGGAGGGCAGGTGGCCGTGGAGGGGACCGTGTCCGCTCTGGTCTATGAGGAGCCCCGGCAGACTGGATTCTGGCGGCGGCTGCTGGGATGAGCGTGGGCCGGCGGCTGGCCTGGGGCCTGGTCCTGGGGGGCGTTCTGGGCATGCTGTACGCCTTTCTGCGGCCCTTGGGGCGCAAACACCCGGCGCTGGCGGACGGCCTGTTCCTGTTGGGAGCGGCCTGGGTCTGGCTCTGGCAGGGCTTCGGCGTCTGCGGCGGGGACCTGCGGCTGGGCTACTATATCGGAGTGCCTGTGGGGGCGCTGATCTGGTATCGGGCCGCGGGGGCGCCTTTGCTGCCTGTATTTTCCAGTATCTGGGAATTTTTTCGGACCATTCTGCGAATTTCGGCTCTGCCCGGAAAATTTTTTCATCAATTTTTGAAAAATCTCTTTGCATCCTGGAGAAAATGGGTTACAATAAGAGGGACACTTTTTTTGCGGAAGCATCGAGGAATTCTCAATGGAAAAAAATCAGGCAGCACAGGCAAAACAGGCCCAGGCCGTCCAGCCCCGCAAGCCGGTGAAGGTGGTGTTCCGCTCCGGCTCCCGGACGCTGAAGATCGCGGCCGGCCTGCTTATCGTATTCTCTATGGCGGCGCTGACCGCCCTGCAGTGGGTCCACAACGGCATCCAGGAGCAGACCAGGGAGCTGGGCCGGGAGGCCGCGGCGGTGGAGTACGCCAACGAAGAGCTGGAGACAAAGAAGAATAACGTGGGCACCGTCCAGGGCATCGCCCAGATTGCCCGGGATGAGCTGGGACTGGTGGACCCCGACACCATGTTCATCGATCCGGAAGGATAGGGCAGATAAAATCGTCATTCTGGCATAGACTTGCCAAATTATTATGGAGGAAGCAAAATACATATGGAGTTAACCGTAGGAACCGTTATGGAGGGCAAAGTCAAATCCATCACCAACTTCGGCGCATTCATCTCTCTGCCGGATAACAAGACCGGCATGGTGCATATTTCCGAAGTTGCCAACGCGTACGTCAACGACATTCGCCAGCATCTGACTGAGGGGCAGGATGTAAAGGTCATGGTCATCGGCCTGGACAACAACAAGATCAACCTTTCCATCAAGCGTCTGGAGCCTCGCGCGCCCCGGGACAACGGCGGCCGGTCCAACCACCGCGCCGGCGGTCAGCGTCGGGATGGCGGCAGCGCCCCAGGCCGGGAACAGAGCTATGGCCGCTCCCAGCGGGCGCCCATTCAGCCTGCGGCCCCGAAGACCGCGGATCAGCTCTTCGAAGAGAAGCTGAAGGCCTTCATGACGGAATCGGACAGCAAGCTCTCCTCCATCAAGGCATACTCGGACCATCGGGGAAGAAGCAGAAGAAGAGGATAAGGTGACAGCGGGCTGCGGCGCGGCCCGTGTTTCCCTGTCAGGAGGAACGGATCATGGGCAATGTGGTGATCACCGGCGGCTCCCGGGGCATTGGGGCCGCCGCCGTGCGGCTGTTTGTCGGCCAAGGGGACCGGGTCTGGTTCCTGTATGAGAAAAACCATCCGGCGGCGATGGCCCTTGCCCGGGAGACCGGGGCCTTAGCCATCTGCTGCGACGTGTCCCAGGGGGACCAGGTCCGGGAGGCCTTCGCCGCCATCGGCGATGTGGACACCCTGATCTGCTGCGCGGGCATCGCCCACTACGGGCTTCTGCGGGACCTGGATGAGCGGCAGTGGGACCGGCTCTTTGACGTCAACGTCAAGGGCGTCTACCACTGCGTCAACGCCGCCATGCCCGCCTTCCTGCGCAAGCACGCGGGCTCGGTCATTACGGTCTCCAGCATGTGGGGCCAGGTGGGGGCCTCCTGCGAGGCGGCCTATTCCGCCGCCAAGGGCGCGGTGATCGCCCTGACCAAGGCTCTGGCCAAGGAGCTGGGACCCAGCGGCATCCGGGTCAACTGCGTCTGTCCGGGGGTGATCCTGACGGACATGTGCGCCCAGGTCTCCGAGGAAACTCTGGCGGCCCTGGCAGAGGAGACCCCTCTGGGGCGCAACGGCCGGGCTGAGGACGTGGCCCAGGCCTTTGCCTATCTGGCCAAGGCGGATTTCGTCACCGGGCAGATTCTGCCGGTGAACGGCGGTCTGGTGATCTGACCGAAGAACAGCGCTGTTTTCAAAATTACAAAGGAGATGCGGACTATGAACATTGCCATCGGATGCGACCATGGGGCTCTGGATCTGAAGAACAAGGTGAAGGCCCATCTGGAGAAGCGGGGATATCAGGTGACGGACTTCGGCGCCTACACGGCGGGCAGCTGCGACTACCCGGACTTCGCCCGGGCGGCCGCCGAAGCGGTGGCGGCGGGACAGTGCGGGAAGGGCATCGTCCTGTGCACCACGGGCATCGGGGTGTCCATCACCGCCAACAAGGTCCCCGGGATTCGCTGCGCCCTGCTCAGCGACCCCATGTCCGCCCGGTTGACCCGGCTGCACAACGACACCAATATGATGGCCCTGGGCGCGGGGGTGGTGGGGGACAACCTGGCCCTGGAGATCGTGGACACCTGGCTGGACACGGAATTCTCCGGCGAGGAACGCCACCGGCGGCGGGTGGAGAAGATCATGGCCGTGGAGGCAGCCTACAGCCGCCAGGGCTGAGGCGAAAGAAAAATCAGGAGGCAGACGGCCATGGGGCTGTCTGCCTCTTTTTCGTCTCCGGGCGGGGGCCGTGCCTGGGGAAGCGCAGGCCTATTCCAGCAGCCCCAGGGCGGCGGTGACCAGGATGCCCAGATTGTCCCGGTAGATCTGGTCGAACTGGTCTATGGGCAGGGGGTTGACGCCGGAGCCGGCTTCGATGGTGTAGCCCGGACGGCGGAAATACTGGATGAACCAGTCCTTGTACCCGGCGAAGGAGGAGCTGTAGGCCGGGTCCGCCAGGGTGTAGCCGCTGAGCCGGGCAAATTCCTCCCCCAGCTCCCTGGCCCCCGGGACTTCATAGTCCTGGAACTGCCAGTAGATCTGCTGGCCCTGGGTGTGATAGGCCAGGATCAGGGTCGGGTCCACGCCCTCGGTGTAGCGGGCCAGGGCGATGGTCTCCCGCTGGTTCAGCGGCGCCCGGCCCACATAGTCCCGGGGGCCGGGCTGACGGTAGCCCTGGGAGAACTTGATTTCACGGGCCTGGAGCCAGGCGGCGGGGTATTGCAGATTCAGGTCCACACCCAGCAGGTTGGCCTTCCAGCCGTCTGGGAAGGGAATCTGGGGGTAGTTGTCGGCCATGGTCCGGGCAGCCTCGTATTCCAGCGTCCCGACCTCGATATCCCCCGTCACCAGATCCACCCCGTCGGGGTTCACCATGGGCACCAGGTGAATGGTGGCGGCGTTCAGAATATTCCGGGCCTCCACGCCGTAAAGCCGGTCCCGGCCGGCGAAGGCCTGAGCCAGGTCCTCGGCAAATTTCAGCAGCAATGTGGCGGTGATCCACTCGTTGGCATGGTGGGCGGCGGTGTAGAGAACCTGCCGCTCCCCCTGGCCCAGGGTCATCACCTGAACCGGCCGGCCGTAGGCGGTGGTGGTCAGAATCTCCTCCGTCAGGAAGGGATAGCGGCCGGTCAGCCGCCGGATGGTCTCCCGGCACAGACTGCTGGTCATGGGTACGTCCGTTGGCACCATAGACAAAATATCACCTCACGGAAGAATATGCGCCCGGAGGGAGAACATGCGCTCCGTTTCTCCCGTGGGGCGTGCCGCCGAAAAGAAACACCGGGAAGCGGAGCGGTTCCGTTTCCCGGTGTATTTTCGCTTATAGTCCCAGAATGCTCTGGGCGAAGAGGAAGTAGGCCAGCAGGGACAGGGCGTCTACAATGGTGCTGATGAAGGGTCCGGCCATGACCGCCGGGTCCAGCTTCAGCGCTTTGGCCGCCATGGGCAGCAGACAGCCCACTGCCTTGGCCATGATAACGGTGACGCACAGGGCCACGCAGACCACCAGGTCCACCATGACCGTGATGTTCTCGTTGCCCAGAAGCGTCCTGTCCACGAGCCAGATTTTTACAAAGCAGGCCGCCGCCAGGGTCACGCCGCAGATCACCGCCGTGCGCAGCTCCTTCCACAGAACCGTCCCCAGATCCCGGAACTTCAGCTCCCCCAGGCTCAAAGCCCGGATCACCGTCACCGAAGTCTGGGAGCCGGAGTTGCCGCCGGTGCCCATGAGCATGGGAATGTAGGAAGTCAGGGCCACCTGGGCCGCCAGGGCGTCCTCAAAGCTGGTGATGATCATGCCCGTAAAGGTGGCGGACACCATGAGCAGCATGAGCCAGGGAATCCGGTTCTTGAACAGGTCCAGAGGCGTGCTGCGCATGTAGGGCTTTTCCGAGGGCGTCATGCCGTGCATCAGCTCGATGTCCTCGGTGGTCTCCTCTTCCATGACGTCCATGGCGTCGTCGAAGGTGACGATGCCCACCATCCGGTGCTCCGTGTCCACCACGGGCAGGGCCAGGAAGTTGTATTTGCTGAACATCCGGGCCACTTCTTCCTGATCCGTCTGGGTGGTGACGTAGATCAGGTTGGTGAGCATGATGTCCTGGATCTGGACGTCGTCGTCCTCTGCCAGCAGCAGATCCCGGACGGACACCAGGCCCAGGAGGGTCCGGTCCTGGCCGGTGACGTAGCACAGGTAGATGGTCTCTTTGTCAATGCCCTGCCGGCGGATGCGGAGGATGGACTCGCCTACGGTCATGGTGGGCCGCAGGGAGACGTACTCCGTGGTCATGATGGACCCGGCGGAATTCTCCGGGTAGCGCAGGATCTGGTTGATGGAGCTGCGCAGCTCCGGGTCCGCGTGCTTTAAGATCCGCTTGACCACGTTGGCGGGCATCTCCTCGACGATGTCCGCCGCGTCGTCGGCGTAGAGCTCGTCCAGGACTTCCTTCAGTTCGTTATCGGAAAAACCCCGGATCAGCAGCTCCTGAGCCTCAGGCTCCATTTCCACGAAGGTCTCCGCCGCCAGCTCCTTGGGCAGCAGGCGGAACATCAGCGGAATCTGCTTTTCGTCCAGGTTGTCAAAAAGCCCTGCCAGATCGCTGGAATTCATAGTCACCAGAATATCCCGCAGGGTCGCGTACTTCTTCTCCTCCAGCATTTTCCGGAGGGCTTTTTCTACAAGAACAAAACGTTCAGCCATGATTTGCCTCCCTCAATATGATCCATTCCATTCTGAGGGCAATCCTACAGGGCCGAAGTGGTTTAAGCACCCACCGGGACGGCGGGGCCTGCGCTACTTCGACCGGGTATATTGCCATTGCCGCCAGCATCCATGGTGGGTCCTCCTCTTTTACAAATTTGGCCGGGACAGAAAGATGGGGCGGACCCCGTTCCTGTTTTTCCCGAATTCTTTACCATTATACCCGGGTTTTTTTTTGTTGTCAACCGGAACCCGGCACGGCGGCGCGAAAAAAGCGGAGACGTCCGGGACCGGGAAAAGCAGGCGGCGGCCGGGAAAAACCGCCTTGACAGCGAAGCGGGAGGGTGTAAAATGGAGGAAAGAGGCTCCGGCGCCCCGGAGAGAAATGGAGGCGGCGTTTATGATCCGTTTTGCCGAAGAAAGAGACCTTCCCCCCATGCTGGACATCTACAGCCCCTATGTCCGCCGGACCACGGTCAGCTTTGAGTACGACCCGCCGGACCTGGCGGAATTTACCGGCCGGTTCCGCGCCGTTACCGCCCAGTTTCCCTGGCTGGTGTGGGACGAGGGGGGACAGATCCTGGGCTACGCCTATGCCAGCGCCCCCTTCAGCCGGGCGGCCTACGCCTGGTGCGCCGAGCCGGCGGTGTATCTGCTGCCCCAGGCCCGCGGGCAGGGAATCGCCGCGGCGCTCTACGCCGCCCTGGAGGCGATTTTGAAGGCCCAGGGGTACCGGGTCCTCTACGCCCTGATCTGCGGGGAGAACGGCCCGTCCACGCGTTTTCACGAAAAGGCGGGATACCGGATTCGGGCGGAGCTGCCCCGGTGCGGATTCAAATTCGGCCGGTGGCTTGACCTGGTCTGGATGGAAAAATGCCTCCCTTTTGGTGACAATCCCAGGGGTTTTCCGGTTCCATGGAGGGAGATTGTGCAAAATGACGAAAAGCGGATTGATATTTTAGACAACTTTTCCCTTTCCTAATTGAGGAAAATATGTTATTTTATCAATGTGGAAAATTGTGCCTCGACGCACCTGTTTTTCATTTACAGAGCGCCAATCAATATATGTAAGGAGCTGTGACTATGTATTTTCAGAAAAAACGCGTAATCGCTATGCTGCTGGCCGGCGGCCAGGGCAGCCGTCTGAAGGTTTTGACGGAAAAGACCGCGAAACCCGCCGTGCCTTTTGGCGGCAAGTATCGCATCATCGACTTCCCTCTGTCCAACTGCGTCAATTCCGGTATTGACACCGTTGGCATTCTGACTCAGTACCAGCCTCTGGAGCTGAACGAGTATATCGGCAACGGCCAGCCCTGGGGCCTGAACAAAACCCACAGCTGCGCCCAGGTGCTGCCTCCCTACGAGCGTCACGACAAGAAGTCCGGCTGGTACAAAGGCACGGCCAATGCCATTTACCAGAACATCGACTTCGTGGACCGCTTTTACCCGGACTATGTGGTGATCCTCTCCGGCGATCATATCTACAAGATGGACTACGCCGCCATGGTCACCTACCACGAGCAGCACAACGCCTCTTGCACCATCGCCGTGCGCAACGTGCCTCTGGAGGAGGCCTCCCGCTTCGGCATCCTGAACACCAACCCCGACAACTCCATCTACGAGTTCGAGGAGAAGCCCGCCGTGCCCAAGTCCACCAACGCCTCCATGGGCATCTACTGCTTCAACTGGAAGGTCCTGCGCGACGCCCTGATCGCCGACGAGGACGACCCCAATTCCTCCAACGACTTCGGTAAGAACATCATTCCCAAGCTCCTGAACGAGGGCCACAAGATGATGGCCTATCCCTTCGACGGCTACTGGAAGGATGTGGGTACCATCGACTCCCTGTGGGAGGCCAACATGGAGCTGCTGGGCAAGGACCCCGCCTTCAACCTCCGCGGCGACGAGCGGTTTAAGATCTCCGCCCGGAACTCCGCCCTGCCCTCTTCCTACATCGACGAAAAGGCCAAGATCGTCAACGCCTTCGTGGCCGAGGGCTGCGAGGTCTACGGCAAGGTCAAGCACTCCGTCATCTCCGTGGGCTGCACCATCGGTGAAGACGCCTTGGTGGAGGACTCCGTGGTCATGCCCGGCGTCGTCATCAAGGACGGCGCCATCGTCCGCAACGCCATCCTGGGTGAGAACTCTGTGGTGGGCAAGAACGCCGTGGTCGGCGGCGCCTTCGGCCCCGGCGACAAGAGAAAGATCAGCGTCACGTCCAAGGGCGCTGAGGTCAAGGACAGCACCGTGCTTCTGCCCGGTGACATGCTGTAACAGGAGGTTTCCGCTATGAACGTAATGGGTATTATTTTCGCCAACGACGCCACCATTGGTGAACTGACCAATAAACGCACCATGGCCTCTCTGCCTTTCGGAGGCCGCTACCGTCAGGTGGACTTCGGTTTGTCCAACCTGAGCGCCGCCGGCGTGCGCCATGTGGGCATCATTTCCCGGCACAGCTATCAGTCCCTGATGAACCACATCGGCGACGGTGAGGAGTGGGGCCTGGAGCTGGAAGAGGGCGGCATGGAGTATCTGACTCCCTACGCCCAGTCCGTCACCCACACCTACCGGGGCAAGCTGGAGTCCCTGGCCAACGCCATGAGCTTCCTGGAGTTCGGCCCCGAGGATGAGCTGCTGGTCATGATCGACTCGGCCATCTTGTCCAATGTAAACCTGAACGACGTAATCGACTGCCACATCCGCAGCGGCAAGGACATCACCGTAGTCACCAAGGCCGGCATCGCCAACGGCGAGAAGGTCCTGGACCTGGCCCTGAAGATGGAAAACGGCGAAGTGGTCGATATGGTCGTGGACTACGCCGCCCCCGCGGACTACCTGGCCTCCATGGATATGTTCGTTCTGAACAAGAAGTGGATGATCCAGCAGATCAAGGAAATGATCGGCCGGGACAAGTTCCACATGGACCGGGACCTGGTGCTGGGCGGCTGGCAGCGGGGCAAGGTCAGCGTCAACGTCTATGAGTTCCAGGGCGTGGCCCTGTTCAACGAGTCCGTGGAGGAGTACTTCTACAACTCCCTGGCCCTGATCCGTCAGGATGTGCGTCAGGACCTGTTCCACGGCAATCACCCCGTCTACACCAAGGTCCGGGACCGGGTGCCCACCTACTACGGCGAGGACAGCGACATCGAAAACTGCCTGGTGGCCGACGGCTGCTTCCTGGAGGGCGAGGTGGAGAACTCCGTGCTGTTCCGCCAGGTCACCGTGGAGAAGGACGCCGAGGTGGAGAACTGCGTCATCATGAACGACGCCGTCATCGGCGAGGGCGCGGAGCTGAAGTACGCCATTCTGGATAAGAACGTCACCGTCACCGCCGGCGCCAAGCTCATCGGCACCAAGCAGAGCCCCATCATCGTCCGCCGGGGGGAGACTGTATGAAAATCGCGATCTGCGCCTCTGAGGGCGCGCCCTATGCCAAGTCCGGCGGTCTGGGCGATGTGATGGAAGCGTTGCCCGCCGCCCTGGCGCGGATCGAGGGCAATGAGGTGGCCCTGTTCCTGCCGTACTACAGCAAGATCAAGAACAACGAAGCCTACGTCACCGAGAAGGTGGGCGAGTTCCGGGTCCAGCTGGGCTGGCGGCGGCAGTACTGCGGCGTCATGAAGCTTCTGGGCCGGGAGGACGGCGTTCAGGTCTACTTCCTGGACAGCGAGTACTACTTCGGCGGCCGGACCGGCGCCATCTACGGGGACATGGACGACGGCGAGCGGTTCGCCTTCTTCTCCCGGGGCTGCCTGGACGCCATGGCCGCTCTGGACTACATCCCCGACGTGATCCAGTGCAACGACTGGCAGACGGCCCTGATCCCCACCTACCTGAAGGCCGTGTACTACAGCAAATTCCCCAAGACCCGCTGCATGTACACCATTCACAATATCGAGTACCAGGGCTGGGCCAACGCCAGCTTCTTCGACGACATGCTGGGCCTGCCCTGGGAGTACCGGAGCACCCTGGACATGAACAACTCCGTCAACGTCATGAAGGGCGCCATTGAGACCGCCGACATGGTGACCACCGTGTCCGAGACCTACGCCCGGGAGCTGATGTATCCCTACTACGCCCACGGTCTGGACGGCATTCTGGCCAACAACGCCTGGAAGCTCACGGGCATCACCAACGGCATCGACGTGAACACCTTCAACCCCGAGACGGACAAGGCCCTGCCTGCCCACTACAACGCCGAGACCTTTGTGGAGGGGAAGGCCGCCTGTAAGGCTGCCCTGCAGAAGGAAGTGGGCCTGCCTGTGAAGCCTGACGTCCCCCTGCTGGCCATGGTCACCCGTCTGGCCGGACACAAGGGCCTGGACCTGCTGTGCTACATCGCCCGCCGCCTGCTGTGGGAGGAGGATGTGCAGATTCTGATCCTGGGTACCGGCGAGGCCCAGTACGAGGGCTTCTTCAAGGATCTGGAGAAGCAGTTCCCGGATCAGGTCAGCGCCAAGATCACCTTCAACCTGGGGCTGGCCGCCCGGATCTACGCCGGCGCGGACATCTATATGATGCCCTCCAAGTCCGAGCCCTGCGGCCTGAGCCAGATGAACGCCATGCGCTACGGCACGGTGCCTGTGGTCCACGCCACCGGCGGCCTGAAGGACACGGTGCCTCCCGCCGACGAAAACGGCGAGGGCGGTCTGGGCTTCACCTTCCAGAGCTACAACGCCGACGACTTCTACGCCGCCCTGCGCCGTTGCCTGCGGCTGTACAACGAAGACCGGCCGGCCTTCCGGGCCTTGCAGAAGCGGGGCATGGAGATGGACTTCAGCTGGGACGTTCCCGCCGCCCGGTACATGGAGCTGTTCGAGAACATGCTCCGCTGGTAACGATCTCCGGGGCTGTAAAAAGCGCCTCCCCGAAAGGGTTCTGCGGCAATCGCCGGCAGAGAAGAAATGAAATAATCGGCAATCGTGCCGGAGAGAAATCTCCGGCACGATTTTTTGCAGGCGTCCATTCCAGGCCCAAAAGAACACACCGGGCCGCAGGCCGGGTCAAGTCCATGGGGAATTTGGCGATGTGGAGGGCGAGAAGTACTCCGCGTATCTGCAAAACATTGCCATGAGCGTGGCCTACCTGTATATGCTCCAGCGGCGGAAGTCCTCCAAGGGCCAGACCATGCTGATTGCTGTGTGCAAATGTATCGGCACGGCAGCCCCCACCATTTTCGGCACCTTGGAGGGAAACCGGTTCATTCTGGTGACAGGCGAAAAATCCCGCCCTTGCCTTTTGGGGTGGCAGCCGGTATAATGAATTTGCACGAAGTTTCGCGCCGTTCCGGCGCGACAGGGGACTTCCTTAAAAAGCGGCAGAAATAGGGGAAAGGGCATAATGGCCAGCGGGAGGACAGGGCATGATTTATACATCGTTGACCAACAAGGCTTTGCGGCTGGCCTATGCGGCCCACCACGGGCAGACGGACAAAAGCGGTCAGCCGTATATCTTCCACCCATATCACTTGGCGGAACAGATGACGGACGAGGTAAGCACCTGCGTGGCTTTGCTCCACGATGTGGCGGAGGACACCAGCCTGACCCTTGAAGATTTAGAGCGTGCGTTTCCGCAAGAGGTCACGGACGCTCTGCGCCTGCTGACCCACGAAAAAGGGACGGACTACTTTGACTATGTGCGAGCCATACGGAAAAACCCCGTGGCGGTGAAAGTTAAGCTGGCCGATCTTGCCCACAATTCCGATGAGACTCGATTTGCCGGCTGCGAAGACATACCGGCGGAACAGCTCGCGAAAAGGCGGGAGAAGTACGCCAAGGCAAGGGCGATCTTGGAGGGCAGCGGGGACTGACAGCGGCGGGCATCAGCCGAAAATCTCCAATTTGCGGCTGAGAGGGGTCGGGGAGCACCCGGTTCTATCTGAGCACCCGAGAAAAACGTACTGCGGTATGGACCTCTCAGTCAAAAATCAAAGATTTTTAACTGAGAGGTTTGGGCAGTACGTTCTAAGTGAAGTGCTGAGACAGCGGCAAGTGCTCCCCGACCCCTGCCGGGGGCCTTCCTTTCTTGTCCCGCACAGAAATGCCAGCAAAGAACGCGGCCAGGGGAGGCGCTGAGTTTCGGGGAAGCTTTGCCCCGTCGGCAAGAGCTGGCGGCGAGAGATTTTTCTTCGGGAAAAAGGTTGGAAAACCGAGGAATACTGTATGTATTTCCGGTTTTACAACCTGCGTTCCCGGAGGAAAAGATCCGCTGTCCAGCCGCAGGCGATGGGGCAAAGCATCCCCTTGGCTCCCGCTCTCAAAGCCGCCCTCCCCTGGACCCCTCCCGGCGCGCCCTTCGTTTCGTGCCGGTATTGCCTTAAGCGCCAAATCGGTGCGGTGCCCATGGCAAGCGCAAGCATCCTGGCAGCTGCTCAGACGGAGGTCTGCATGGAAGCAGCGGATATCCGCGTTTTTCGCAGCACAAAGTCGCTGAGCATCATGGATCATATTGTCAATTATCAATTATCCATATGTCCATTTCCTCTTTTGTGTAAAATACATTCAAAGCGGGCGTTACTCGGCCCACTGAGACAATTTGCTCAGACCTTCTTTTGAGCCTGAAACAAAGAGGATGTCCCCACGGCGGAATGTGTAATCGGGAGTTACCGTTTCGTTCAGCTCTCCGTCATTCTCAACGGCAATGATGTTCGTTCCGAAGCGCTTGCGGAGGTTGACCTCCAGAACGGTCTTGCCTGCCATTTTCTCAGGCAGCATGAGCTTGGAGATGTTCAGCTTTTCGGAAAGCTGAACATAGTCAAGCATCCGGGACGCCTCCAATCGGTTGGCAAGGCGGATTGCCATATCCTGCTCCGGGTAGACAACCTTTGCCCCCAGCTTTTCCAAAATCTCGCCGTGCTCTGCGCTGGTGGATTTTGCGATAACAGAGGGGATGCCCATGCTCACAAGATGAAGCGTTGCCAGAATGGAAGTGTCCATGGCTTCACCGATGCATACCACAGCCACATCGCAGTTCTGAATGCCGGCTTCGGACAGGGTTTTCTTGTCCAGCGAGGACACAACAAAGGCGTTGTCCGTGCAATCCCGCAGTTCTCTGATCCTTTCCTCACTGCGGTCAAGCACAATCAGCTCCGCTCCGGATTTTGCCAGTTCCAGAGCCAGCGCCGTGCCAAATCTGCCGAGTCCGATGATTCCGTATGTATTTCTGTCTCTCACATGTTTCCTGGACATAGTTTACCTCCGTAATTCAGCCGATGGCGATATTGCCTTCGGGATAGTTCACGCGATCTCCTTTGGTGAAATACCAAAGGGAAGCGATTGTCAGGGGCCCCAGCCGCCCGATGTACATAATCACAATGGACAGGATCTTCGACCCTACGCTGAGTGTGGGCGTAATGCCGGTGGATAAGCCAACCGTACCGAAGGCGCTGGTCATCTCAAACAGAGCGTCGATCATCGGTACATGGGGGTCCATTACCATCATCAGCCAAGTGCCGGATACCACCACGCACAAGGCCAATAAGGTAATCACGGCGGACTTGCGGAACAGTTCTCTCGGAATGGAATACTTGAAGGCCTTTTCCGTTTTATTTGTTGCCGCCGACACAATGCCTCTGAACAAAACAAAGAATGTGGATGTTTTGATGCCGCCGCCGGTTGATCCGGGGGACGCGCCGATGAACATCAGCACCGTCAGCACCAGCAGGCCCGCGTCCGTGTAGTTTGCCATGTTTGAGGTGGAGAAACCGGCGGTACGGGCGGATACGCTGTGGAAGTACGCGCCCATCCAGGTTTCGCCTTCCTCGGTGACTTTAATCAGCACTGTGCCGGAGATAATCAGAAAGGCGGTGACGGAAAGGACAACCTTCGCGTGCATGGAGTATTTCTTCCAGCAGAATTTGTTCTTCCGCATCTCCTGAATCACAAGGAAGCCGATGCCGCCGAAAATAATCAGGCCGGTGGTCACAAGGTTCAGCAGCACATTGTCATGGTAGACCAACAGGTTTTCGTTGGCGTAGAGCTGCCCTGAGTGGCCGAGTATGTCAAAGCCGGAGTTGTTGAACGCCGCGATGCTGTGGAACAAGCTATACCCCAGGGCTTCCAGCGACGGATAATCCTGCACAAACACAATGAAGTTGATTGCCGCTCCAATGGACTCAATGGTCAGGGTGGTCAAAAGCACTTGCCGGACAAATTGGACTGCGCCCTTTCCGTTTTCCAGGTTCCCGGCTTCCTGAATGAGATTGCGGCCTTTCAGATTGATTTTCTTTCCCATGGCGAGAATCACGCCGGCGCCGACGGTGGTAACGCCCAAGCCGCCGACCTGAATCAGCATAGCCAGGAAAAAACGGCCGATGGGTGTGAAGGCGGTGCCGGGGTCAATGGCAATCAAGCCGGTAACACAAACCGCGCTGGTGGAAGTGTAGAGCGCGTCTATGTAGTGAATGTC
This sequence comes from uncultured Oscillospiraceae bacterium, assembly GCA_944387635.1. Taxonomy (GTDB): domain Bacteria; phylum Bacillota; class Clostridia; order Oscillospirales; family Oscillospiraceae; genus Faecousia. The sequence goes on from CALXFT010000020.1 coordinate 24,224, forward strand.
CTGTCCCTCCTGCACGCTGCATGGGAGCATCAATAACCCCGACCCGATGAAAATCACCGCCGCGAAGCCGAGGGCGATAATTCGTCCGGGAGACAGCTTCATGATTCGTTTCAGCATAGCTTAACCTCCCCATACCATCCAAATGTATATGTATCCGGCAAGTACCGCCGAGAACGTAAAGGGAACGCCGATCCGCAAGAAGTCACGAAGTCTGACGGTTTCTCCGTGCTTGCGAAGAATGCCGATGGCGGCGATGTTGGCGGAGGCCCCGATTGGCGTCAGGTTGCCGCCGAGGGTTGCGCCGGTCAAAAGCCCGAAATAGAACACATAGGGCTCCGCCCCCATCAGTGCGGAAATGCTCTGTACAACAGGCAGCATAGTCGCCACATACGGAATATTGTCAATGAACGCCGAAAGCAAAACGGAGGCGAACACGATCATCGAGTAAAGCAGGAACGGGTTGTCTCCGGCAAAGTTATAGAACAGATCGGCAGCCGCGTCAATGACGCCTGCTGTTTTAATGCCCTCAATGACGATAAACAGTCCAAACAGCAGAAGCAGGGTATCTTTGTCAATGTCAGCAAGCACCTGCTTCAGGGCGGCGGGAGATTTCGTCCGCGCGCAGGCACGAATCACGCCGATGACGCAAAGACCCAAGCAGATGAGACCGCTTCGGATATTGTATATACTGAGCAAGAACGGGCTTTCCGGCTCCGGCAGGAAGGAGGACACAATCAGAAGTCCCACCGCGCCAACGAGCAATGCGGATGGGAAATAATCTGTGACCGTGGTTTCCACTTTCGCGCTGACGGGCTGACTGTCTTTTCTGAACAATACCAAAAGGGCGATACAGGATACGACAGCCCCCAGCTCCACACCCCAGAAAATGCCGGGTTTGCCGTTCATCCAGAAGAAGTCCAGAAAGTTCATGCCGGCGAAACTGCCCAGGAGCATGCTTGTGGTATCGCCGACCATTGTAGCCGCGCCCTGCAGATTGGAGGATACGGCAATGGCGATCAGCACCGGCACAGGCGAAATTTTCAGCTTACGGGAAATGGCCAGGCCGATGGGGGCCACCATCAGCACCGTTGCCACGTTGTCGACAAAGGCGCTGACAACACCGGCGAACAGGGCAAGCGCCGTTACCGCCCATTTCACATTTGGCACACGGGCAATCAGGTGTTCCGCAAGCAGAGCGGGCATTCTGCTTTCTATAAAAAGCGTGACAATGCCCATTGTACCGGCAATCATCAAAAGCACATTGTAGTCTACCGCGCCGAGAGCCTGAAGCGGCGTAAGATCATAGACGCCGGCAAGGCCCAGGGCGACAAACACAGCCGCGCCCGACAGCGCGATCCATGGCCTGTATTTCTGCATGGTCAGCATCAATACGTAAATCACAAGGAATATACATAACGCGGGAATCATAAACCATACCTCCCATAAAAGGAATTTCTGTGTCCACCCATGGGGTTTATGGTTAATATTGTATGGAAAACACGCAAGGATGCCCTTAAGACCGCCGTGCTCAGTTTAAGATTGTATAATGATAGGACACCTGCCGGAAGGAAGGTGTCCTAAAATCACGATATGTCCTTGCTGCGGGAAACCTGCCCGTGGGGCGCAATGACAGCGGCTCCCCGGGCCGGAAAAAATATTTTCATGGGCGAAATAAAAATATCCTTTTCAACCGTCTAATGGGCAAAGGAGGTGAAGCGGCAGTGAACGATGAAGAATTCGCGAAACGTGTTGCGTCCGTCCGCACCAAACTGTATAAGACCGCGCTGACCTATCTGAGCAGTGAGTCGCTGGCAATGGACGCGGTAGACGAGGCAGTCTATAAGGCCCTCTGCGGCCGCTGGAAGCTTCGTCAGCCGGAGTTCTTTGATACCTGGATCACCAGAATCCTGATTCATGAATGCCACAATGAGCTGCGCAGACAGAAGCGCTGCTGTTCGCTGGAGGAACTGCCTGAGGCCGCGGCAGAGGATTTTGACGCTCTGCCGTTGAAGGAGGCATTGAAACGGCTTCCCAAGGATCTGAAAGATGTCATCATTTTACGCTTCTTTGGCGGTTACACAGTGGCCGAAACTGCCCAGACGTTACATATCCCGGCGGGAACCGTTGCGTCCCGGCAAAGAAAGGCGCTGCGGCTGCTTCGGCTGGAACTTGATGAGGAGGTGTGACCGTGAACCGAATGGAAGAATATAAGGCTATGGTGGAAGCGCTGAATCGGCCCAATCCTGGTCTCGAGACCACGCTGGATCGGGCCCGCAAAAGAAAGAATAAGAAGACCCGTCAAATGATCCTTCGCCCAGCGGCCGGACTTGCCGCCTACTTCGCGCTCTTTGTCCTTCTGGTCAACTTCTGCGCTCCGGTGGCCTACGCCTGCTCTCAGGTTCCCATCCTGCGTGAGCTGGCTGCTGCGGTCACCTTTTCCAGATCCCTTAGGGATGCCGTTGAAAATGAATATGTGCAGCCCATGGATCTGTCCCGGACCGAAAATGAAATCACCGCGGAGGTTGCCTACCTAATCGTGGACCAGAAGCAGGTGAATGTTTTCTTCCGGCTAAAGTCTGAGAAGTATTCCGAACTGGCGGCAGACCCGGTAGTAGTCAATCCCGACGGCTCCGGAGTATCCTGCTCATGGGGTACGAATGGTCTCTATGCTGAGAACGGAGAACTGCGATGCCTCTCGATTGATTTCGTGGATGAGAATGTGCCTGATTCTCTGAAGGTACAATTCAATGTCTATTCTAACGAAATTTTGGAGGAAGCGTTCGCGCCTGAAAACGCGGTTGACGATATCTTCCAAGATGCCCCCGATGATGATCGGAATTACCTGGCAGAATTTGAGTTTCTGTTGGAGTTTGACCCCGAATTCACCGCTGCGGGCAAGGTCTTCCCGGTCAATCAGACGGTAATGCTGGATGGACAGGCGATCACCATCACCGATATCGAAGTCTATCCCACCCATCTGCGGGTGGACATCGCGGAATCGGAAGCCAACACCGCGTGGCTCAAGAGCCTGGACTTCTATATCCAGACCGACTGGGGAATGAAGTTCGCGCCTGTTTCCAACAGAATTGTCTCTACCGGATCTGCCGATACGCTCTCCATGGTTTCTTACCGCGCGGATAGCGCTTATTTCTACGAAGCGGAACACCTGAAGGTAGTGATTACCGGTGCGACCTGGCTCAGTAAGGATCTGGAGAAAACGTATATCAATCTGGCAACCGGTGAAACCGGTACGCTTCCGGAAGGCGCCGCGTTGGATTCCGTCCGGAAGACGGGAAACGGTTGGGTCGTAAAGTTCCGTGCTGACTGGGAAGAGGAGGAGCCGATGTACCAGCTTTTCCGGAATATCTTCTACGATGCGGAAGGAAATGCGTACGAGTTCAACATATCGAGCAGCTGCTATGGCCAGGCAAACGAAGAAGGGGTGATCGATCACTTCTTTGAGGAGTTCCCGCTGGAGAACTACCCCTATGAGGAGGTCTGGCTCTGCCCCCAGTATTCCCATTACTGGACTGCTGAAGATGTCATCGTGATTACAGTCCAATAATGCATATGATGCTTATCCACTTGCCCCAGCCTGGGGCCCTGCGGGCCGCCTTGGCTTACCCCTTCACAAGGAGAGCCAAGGGACGCGCAGGTTTCTGAGCCGGTACGTATCCTCTGCAATTTCTGCTGTTTCAAGTCGATCAGAATAACCAATTTTATAGAATCATATTCGGCAGCGCCGCCAGACGATGCCTTCTTGATGAAATGGCATTGGGGAACCTTGAAAGCATATTTCAGACGTCTGCGCGGCTTTTCTACCCTGAGCGCGTTGGCTCCAGGCCCTGCCTGACGGAAGAACGAAACGCTATAGATTCCGCTCCGGACATGGCGTTTGCGTTTCGCGGACGTCCTCCAAGGCCCCGCGAACCGCGGCAATCACAAAGGCGGAAAAGGGATGGCTTTGGTGTCCCGAACCGGCGCCCCTTCCGCAAATCAAAACAACGCGTCGAGATCCGCGGTCCACGCCATGGAGCAATCCTGTCCCCAGAATTCAGAACCATATATGTGAATATCTGTGTTAATGGCGCAGCGCTTCTGCTGGTAGTCAATCACGATCCGGATATCCGCCACAGAAATCAACACAGCATTTTCATTTTTCTCCGTGGTTCTGATTTCAAGGGCGGTTTTTTTCAGATATTTTGGATGGCACAAGGGAATTGCCGCAAAAATCCCGTGGTTATTCTCACCTGTTGCGTAAACGCAAACAACCTGACGCTCTTTTTCGATGACAAGCCACTTGTCTTCCATGTTGAAAAAGTAAGCTTTTGGGAAAAAGCCCAATTGTAAGGTTTCTGATTTCATTGTGCGCATATCCTCCTTTGTGTGACATTTCCCTGGCTGACAAGCAGTGGGCTGTGACGATCATTATACTGTGTTTTCCGCGTTTTTTCAACTACGAACCACACATTCGCATGCTTCATCTTCCCTATTGCTTCTTAATTCTTGGAACATCGAAACAGTATAGGCGATGCCTTCGTCACGAGGCGGAAGTCCGCGATACAGGGAAAGGCCCGGAGCGCGTTGGCTCCAGGCCCTGCCTGACGGAAGAACGGAACGCTATAGATTCCGCTCCGGACATGGCGTTTGCGTTTCGCGGACGTCCTCCAAGGCCCCGCGAACCGCGGCAATCACAAAGGCCGAAAAGGTACAGTTTTTGCCCTGGATGGCCTTCTCCACATCTTCCACCACATCGGTTGGAAAGCGGATGGTTTTGTTGACGGTGGGTGGGGTAGAGGGGATCTGAAACCTGCCCATAGACGTTACCTCACAATACATTTGTATTGCATTTAGTCTATATCACCGCTTCTTGAAAATATGCATTGCGTTTGCAATGCATACGTGATATTATTGGTTAGAGGTGAGGGGAATGGCTGAATTCTGTCTGGAATGTTGGAACAAGATAATAGGCACCCAGAAACCTGACGGGAAATTTCTGTTTTCCAGAGTACCGGATTTGTGTGAAGGATGCGGAGAATGGAAACCGGTCATCATTCGGCTCAAGATGCGGTATTTTGCGAAGGAATGGATTCGGGAACGGTTACGTGACGTTTCTGAATAAACCCCAACTATCCTGCTCCCGATTCGGCGTGGCCATTTTACAGGGTATAGTTTAAATCGACAAGCCCACAAGTGTGCTTGCCGATTTTTGGTGACCCGCCGGAGATTCGTTACATTTTCTCCTTCGGAGAAAATAAAGGTGTTGCCGCCGTCGAGACCGGCGGCAAGCCACAGTCCACCGGACTGTGGCATTGGACGGTTCGAATCTCCGCTGAAATCAAAACATACAGGCACCCTTTGGGGTGCCTGTATGTTTTGGTGACCCGCCGGAGATTCGAACTCCGGACCCACTGCTTAAAAGGCAGTTGCTCTACCTACTGAGCTAGCGGATCAGATATGGCTGGGATGGCAGGATTCGAACCTACGAATACCAGAGTCAAAGTCTGGTGCCTTACCGCTTGGCGACACCCCAATGTGAAGCGCCCCCTTTGATCGGGCACACGGCGTATTATATCATGGATTTTTTGTTTTGGCAATCCCCTTTTTTCAGATTTCCTGTGGTTTTTCCGGCCGACTCTCCCATGGGGCAGGCCGGAGCTTGTTCAGGCGGACTGTCACGAGGGATTGTCCACCGCAGGTGCGGGTGAACAGGGGCAGCCCCGCTGCCAGGACCAGGCCCGTGCCGGCGGTGGAGCCAAGGGACGTTTCGGGGAGCAGGCGCCCATTTTCGGCACGGCTTGACCCGCGCGTCGGTCTGTCAAAATGATGAATTCTCAGGAAAGTATAGCTTTCTCTTCGATTTTATGATACAATAAACCAACCCAAACCGTGTTTTTCCGCGGAAAACCGCGGATCTGGGGTGATTGCGTGTATATCAGGCTCCGGACGGGAGCTTCATTCCTCCCGTCGGGGGCAGAGCCGGAGGCAAACGCGGGGAACGTAAGATTTTGTACAATAGCACTGCGCAGGAATTTATGGAGGATTGCTATGAAAAAGAAAGTAATCTATCTGCTGCTTTTGTTAGCGCTTATCGCCTGGTTTTCCACACCGGAGAAAAGAGCGACGCGATTTGTTGAAAGAAATGGGGAGGATTTTGCCGCGCTGGCGGACATATTGGACGGACAAGCTGGAGGGCTTGCCCGTCCTTTTTTGCTTAGGAATCTCTGAATCAATCGTCTTCGGCGGCATGCCGGATCTTTTGCCACATCCGTGCCGTTCAAAAAGCGGGAAATACATACAGTATTCCTCCGCTTTTTGAACTTTCGTCTGTGCCAAAATCTCGCGGCATCCGCTCTTGCCGATTGAGTCAGAGCTTCCTTAGGAATCACTGAATCAATCGTCTTCGGCGGCATGCCGGACCGAAAGTCCCATCCGCGCAGCTGAAAAAGCGGGAAATACATACAGGATTCCTCCGCTTTCTGAACTTTTGGACGAGTCTGGCTCTACGGCTGTCAGCGCCTGCCGATTTCTCCGGAGCTGCCTTGGGAATATTCTTCCCGGAAAAGTTCAAAAATAATTCAAATTACACCCATTGACTTTTTCGGTCCTGTCTGGTATAGTGTGTTTAGCACTCAAGGAGAAAGAGTGCTAAAACAAAAGGAGGGACTTCATGGAACTGTCTCAGCGGAAAAAGAAGGTGCTTCGCTCCGTGGTGGATCTTTACATCCGCACCGCCGAGCCTGTGGGCTCCAAGGCCGTGGCCGAGCTGCCTGACATGAACTACTCCTCCGCCACCATACGAAACGAAATGGCGGACCTGACTGCTCTGGGTTACCTGGAGCAGCCCCACACCAGTGCCGGGCGGGTACCCTCCGCCGCGGGCTACCGGATGTATGTGGATGAACTGATGGCGGACTACCGGCTCAGCATTGACGAGACCCGCTCCATCAACACCGCCATTGAAGAAAAGATGCAGCGGGTGGATAAGCTGGTGGAGAAGGTGGCGAAGCTGGTTTCCCAGGCCACGGATCTTCCGGCCATTTCCGCGGCCGCCCGTCCCGGCGGCGCCTGCGTCAAGCATTATGAGCTGATCCTGGCGGGGAAGGGCAGCATCATCCTGGTGCTTATGCTCACCAACGACCAGGTGGTCAACAAGCTCATCAAGCTGCCTGTGGAACTGACGGAGTCAGATCTGAAGCTTCTGAGCGCCGTCCTTAACGCCGCCATGGCGGACATTCCCCTGGAGGGCCTGACCCATGAGCTTATGGAGAAGGTCACCCGCTCCGCCGGAGCCGCCTCCGCCCTGGTGCCGGTGATCCTGGACTTCACCCAGGAGACCTTGAAAAACCAGAGGGGCGTGAACATGGCGGTGGCCGGTCAGTCCCGGCTTCTGGGACTTCCGGAGTACCGGGACGTGGACAAGGCCCAGCGGGTCATGGAGTCCATCGACGAGGAGGCTCTGAGCAACCTGCCCGCAGTCATGGAAAATTCCATGGGTACCAAGGTCATTGTGGGACCGGAGAACGTGTCCGAGGAGTTGAAGGACACCTCTGTGGTCATGACCAAGTTCGACATCGGCGACGGCATGCACGGTATGATCGGCGTGGTGGGACCCACCCGCATGGATTACGCCAAGGTCACTGCCCGGCTGAGTTACTTCGCCGAGAGCCTGTCGAAGATGTTCACGAAGCCCGAATCCCCGCAGCTGCCGGAACCCCCCGCGGCCGGGGAGCATACCGAATAGCCCGGGTCCTTATGGCCCGTATTCCAATCACAGGAGGCACAGAACGTGGCAAAACAAGAAACCGAACAGAATACCCCTGTCCAGGAAGAACCCACCGAAACCCAGCAGCCGGAAGAACAGACCGTTGAAACGGCGCAGACCGAACCGGTTCCGGAGGAAAATCCCTGGGAGGCAAAATACAACGCCGAGCGGGACGCCCATCTGCGGGTGGCGGCGGAGTTTGACAATTTCCGCAAGCGCACGGTGAAGGAGAAAGAGGCCTCTTACGGCAACGGCCGGGCCGACACCCTGGCGAAGATCCTTCCCGTCTACGACAACCTGGAGCGCGCTCTGAACCAGCCCACCGAGGACGCCGCCTTCAAGAAGGGCGTGGAGATGACCATGAACGAGCTGGTCAAGATCCTCACCGGCCTGGGCGTGGAGATCTACGGAGCCCCCGGCGACCCCTTCGACCCCAACCTGCACAACGCGGTGATGCACACCGAGAGCGAGGAGCTGGGCGAGAACGTGGTGGCCCAGGTTTTCCAGAAGGGCTTCAGAATCGGCGGCAAGGTGGTCCGCTTTGCCATGGTCCAGGTGGCCAATTGATTGTATTCCCTGCTCTGCATACTATATATATAGCACTGTAAAACCATTTCACTTTTTTGGATATCTATAGGAGGATTTCATTATGAGCAAGATTATCGGTATCGACCTTGGTACTACCAATTCCTGTGTCGCCGTTCTGGAAGGCGGCGAACCTGTTGTCATTGCCAACGCCGAAGGCACCCGTACCACGCCCTCTGTGGTGGCCTTCTCCAAGACCGGCGAGCGGATGGTCGGCCAGGTGGCCAAGCGCCAGGCCGTGACCAACGCCGACCGCACCGTGGCCTCCATCAAGCGGCACATGGGCGAGAACTACCGTGTCACCATCGACGGCAAGGGCTACACCCCCCAGGAGATCAGCGCTATGATCCTGCAGAAGCTGAAGGCTGACGCGGAGAGCTACCTGGGCCAGACCGTCACCGAGGCGGTCATCACCGTCCCCGCCTACTTCTCCGACGCCCAGCGTCAGGCCACCAAGGACGCCGGCAAGATCGCCGGTCTGGACGTAAAGCGGATCATCAACGAGCCCACTGCCGCGGCGCTGGCCTACGGCCTGGACAAGGAGAGCGAGCAGAAGATCATGGTCTATGACCTGGGCGGCGGCACCTTCGACGTGTCCATCCTGGACATCGGCGACGGCATCATCGAGGTTCTGGCCACTGCCGGCGACACCCATCTGGGCGGCGACGACTTCGACCAGCGGATCATGGACTACCTGGTGGCCGAGTTCAAGAAGACCGAGGGCATCAACCTGGCTGCCGACAAGGTCGCCATGCAGCGTCTGAAGGAGGCCGCCGAGAAGGCCAAGATTGAGCTGTCCGGCGTCACCACCACCAACATCAACCTGCCCTATATCACCGCCGACGCCACCGGCCCCAAGCACCTGGACGTGACCCTGAGCCGGGCCAAGTTCAACGAGCTGACCGCCGACCTGGTGGAGCGGACCATGAAGCCCGTCCGGCAGGCCCTGTCCGACGCCGGCCTGCAGGCCTCCGATCTGCATAAGGTCCTGCTGGTGGGCGGCTCCACCCGAATTCCCGCGGTCCAGGATGCTGTGAAGGGCATCACCGGCAAGGAAGGCTTCAAGGGCATCAACCCTGACGAGTGTGTGGCTGTGGGCGCTGCCATTCAGGGCGGCGTGCTCACCGGCGATGTGCAGGACATCCTGCTGCTGGACGTGACGCCTCTGTCCCTGGGCATCGAGACCATGGGCGGCGTGTTCACCCGGCTCATCGACCGCAACACCACCATCCCCACCCACAAGAGCCAGATCTTCTCCACCGCCGCTGACGGCCAGACCAGCGTGGAGGTCCACGTCCTTCAGGGCGAGCGTGAGATGGCTGCATACAACAAGACCCTGGGCCGGTTCCAGCTGAGCGGCATCGCTCCCGCGCCTCGGGGCGTTCCTCAGATCGAAGTCACCTTCGACATCGACGCCAACGGCATCGTGAAGGTTTCCGCCAAGGACCTGGGTACCGGCAAGGAGCAGCAGATCTCCATCACCGCCTCCACCAACCTGAGCCAGGAGGACATTGACAAGGCTGTCCGGGAGGCCGAGCAGTACGCCGCCGAGGACAAGGCCCGCAAGGAAGAAGTGGACACCCACAACATGGCCGACCAGACGGTCTACCAGACCGAGAAGACCCTGAACGAGCTGGGTGACAAGATCAGCGCCGAGGAGAAGTCCTCCATCCAGGCCGCTGTGGATAAGCTGAAGGAAGTCAACAAGGGCTCCGACGTCGCCGCCATTAAGGCTGCCACCGAGGAGGTCCAGCAGGCCTTCTACAAGGTCAGCGAGAAGCTGTATCAGCAGTCCGCGCCCCAGGACGGCGCCCAGGGCGGCGCCAACTACCAGCAGTCCGGCGACGACGGCGTGGTAGACGCCGACTACGAGACCGTTGACTGATCGACTCCGCAAAAGGGGCGGCTCCAGCCGCCCCTTATTGGTGTATATGGGGCACGCGGCCGGGCCGGGCTGCGGGTCCTGGTGTATGAGGTGAATGAAAATGGCAGAAAACAAGCGGGACTATTATGAGGTGCTGGGCCTTTCCAAGGACGCCAGCGCCGAGGACATAAAGAAGGCCTACCGGAAAAGCGCCATGAAGTACCACCCGGACCGGAACCCCGGCGATAAGAACGCCGAGGAGAAGTTCAAGGAGGTGGGCGAAGCCTACGAGGTGCTCTCCGATCCGGATAAGAAGGCCAGATACGACCAGTACGGCTTCGCCGGCGTGGACCCCAACTTCGGCGGAGGCGGCGGATACGGCGGCGGAGGATTCAGCGGCTTCGGAGACTTCGGAGACCTGGGCGACATTTTTGGAGAGTTCTTCGGCGGCGGGGCCGCCAGGAGCCGGGGCAGCGGCCAGAACGCCCCCCGCCGGGGCGAGAATGTCATGGCCAGGCTGGACCTGACCTTTGAGGAGGCCGCCTTCGGCTGTGAGAAGGAAGTGGCGGCCCAGCGGATTGAGAACTGCGCCAGCTGCAGCGGCAGCGGTTCCGCCGACGGGGTCATTGAGACCTGCCAGCAGTGCCGGGGTACGGGCCAGGTCCGGTCTGTGCAGAGCTTCATGGGCATGCAGATGCAGTCCACCACCACCTGCCCCACCTGCGGCGGCAAGGGTAAGGTCATCAAGACTCCCTGCACCGTCTGCCGGGGCAAGGGCAAGGTCCGCCGGACCAACCGGGTCAAGGTCAAGATCCCGGCGGGCGTGGACGCGGGCCAGTCCGTCCGGGTCCGGGGCGAGGGCTGCGTAGGCAGCAACGGCGGCCCCAACGGCGACCTGCTGGTGGAGATCGGCATCAAGCGGCATCCCATCTTCACCCGGGAGAACTACGACGTGCTGTGCGAGGTACCCATCACCTTCACCCAGGCGGCCCTGGGCGCGGAGATCGAGGTACCCACCCTGGACGGCAAGGTGAAATTCGAGATCCCCGAGGGAACCCAGACCGGCAAGGAATTTGTTTTGCGGGACAAGGGCATTCCGGAGGTGGGCAACTCCCGCCGCCGGGGCAATCACCGGTTCACCGTGGTGGTGGAGACCCCCACCCGTCTGACCAGGGAGCAGAAGGAACTGCTGCGCCAGCTGGAAGGCGGCGCGGAGGAGACCCCCAAGCGCAAGCGGTTCGGGGATATGCTGAAGGATCTGTTCGACTGATCCGAAAACGTACAGCGGCATTCCGTTCGGGAGTGCCGCTGTTTTCATGAAAGCGGCGCGGCCGCCCCGCCGCCCGGAGGGGGACCGCGCCGTGTGAAAAAAGTATTTTCAAAAATCAAAAAATGGAAAAATTTTTCTTGACAAACGGCGGCTTTGGTGGTAACATATCTGAGCTGTCCGCGAGGGCGGCTTGCGGAAACCACGAGGATGAGA
>CALXFT010000021.1 GCA_944387635.1 uncultured Oscillospiraceae bacterium
GATATCACTTGGTTGCAAGAGGTAGGGCTGTTTTGCCCTGCCTCTTTTTTTGCCAATTAATATTTTACACTAAGCCCGGCTCCCTTCGTCCGCAGTTGACAGACCGGACTCAATTTGGTATAATGTCCCTGAAAATCAATACTTTTGGTAGGTGAGGCTACCTCAGGGATCCGGAGCATTCCGAAGATTGCTGCCGCAAATTTGTGGAGACACAAAGCGCTGGTCAACAGGACATGTCGGCATAAGGCATGACCTAACGCAATTGATTACGCCCTGTGAAGCTAAAGCTTGGACGAGAAAAACACGGGGTTTATCAGGACTTTCCGCAGGCGTACAAGCTTGGCGGAAGGTCCTTTTTTCGTGCCGGAAGTTTTCGAAAGGCAGGTGAGCGCAATGGACACAGACAGCGGGAATGGTATGCGCGGCATAAACAATCACTGTAATCGAATAAGGAGGAACCCCTATGACCAGAGAAATCTTTCTGAAGCTGATTCAGGCACGGGAATTCAAGGCCGTGCAGAGCGTCCTGAACGTAATGAATCCGGTGGACATTGCGGCCCTGCTGGAGGACCTGGAGGGAACGGACCTGGCTCTGGCCTTCCGGCTGATCCCCAAGGACCGGGCGGCGGAGACCTTTTCCGAAATGCGCCCTTCCCGGCAGGCCTGCCTGGTGGAGCGGTTTACCGACACGGAGCTGAAAGCCCTGCTGGACGCGCTGTTTCTGGACGACACCGTAGACCTGCTGGAGGAGCTTCCGGCCAATCTGGTGACCCGGATTCTGGCAGCGGTGGACAAGGACAAGCGCGCCCAGATCAACACCCTGCTGGGCTACCCGGAAGACAGCGCCGGAAGCATTATGACCACGGAGTACGTCCGCCTGAAGCCGGACATGACCGTGGTCCAGGCCATTGACCAGATCCGGAAGACCGGAATTCACAAGCAGACCATCTACACCTGCTATGTCCTGGAGGCGCGGCAGCTGGTGGGCATCGTGTCGGCCAAGGACCTGCTCACCGCCGACGACGCCGTCCGGGTCGGGGACATCATGACCCGTCGGATCGTCTCGGTGAACACCACGGCAGACAGAGAAGACGTGGCGAAGCTCCTTTCCAAATACGGCTTCCTGGCCCTTCCGGTGCTGGACGCCCAGGGGTACATGGTGGGCATCGTCACCATCGACGACGCCGTGGACGTACTGGAAGCGGAGACCACCGAGGACCTGTCCATCATGGCCGCCGTGAATCCCAGCGAGAAGCCCTACTTTGAGAGCTCCGTCTGGGATCACGCAAAGAACCGGATCGTGTGGCTGCTGGTGCTCATGTTCTCCGCCATTGCCACGGGAAGCATTCTGACCTACTACGAAAACGCCTTCCAGGCCATCCCGCTGCTGGTGTCCTTCGTCCCCATGCTCATGGACACCGGCGGAAACTGCGGCTCCCAGAGCTCCACCCTGATTATCCGGGGCCTGGCCCTGGAGGAGATCCGCCTGACCGATATCTTCCGGGTGATGTTCAAGGAACTGCGGATTGCCCTGCTGGTGGGCTTCACCTTAGCTGCCGCCAACGGACTGCGGATTCTGATCACCTACCGCAGCGTAAAAATGGCCTTCGTCATCGCCCTGTCTCTCATGGCCACGGTGATCATCTCCAAGCTCATCGGCTGCACGCTGCCCCTGCTGGCCAAGAAGGTCCGTCTGGACCCTGCCATTATGGCAGCGCCTCTGATCACCACTTTGGTGGACACCTGCTCCGTGATGATCTACTTCGCCATCGCCACCCGGGTGTTCGGATTATAATCTTTCACGCGCTTTCCGGCTCAGCGCGGCAAGTCCCTTGGCTCTCCTTCCGGGAGCGCCGGCAGCAAGAAAACTTCCTCCGGGAAAAGGTTGGGAAATCGAGGAATCCTGTTTGGATTTCCGGTTTTTCAACCTGCGTTCCCGGAGGAAACGATCCGCTGTCCAGGCGTAAGATCTCCGGGCAGGAACGGATACCGGTTTTGCAAACCGGCCTGGATGATCAGTCTGCCGTGTCAAGCTGATAAGACCGCGGAAGTGATGGAGGCTGTCCGGGAATCGGAAATCCCCATTTCCATTCTCATGGACAATCGGCACGCGAATGCCTCTGTTTGGAATAAACGCGCGAAAAAACGCCATTTGATCGGCGGGATGAAGGCAACCCTATGCTTCGTTCCGCCAAAGTCCTTGACCGTTTCCCGATCTTCCTGACCCCGCATGGTTTTGGTTTCCCCGGGAGACCGGAGCCGTTCTGCCTCTTTCCGTGGGGGTTCGACACCATCGGGAAGGTTTGTCCATGTTTGGATTTTGCTCATTCAGGGAAGCTCTGCCGCTCAGCCGCGGATGATTGATTCAGAGCTTCCTCAGCTTAGCCGCATAAGCCCGCCACATCCGCGCCGATGTTCACAAACTGATAGCCCATATCCAGGCGGCTTTGCGCATTTTCCATAGAACCTACGGTTCCGGCAAACTTGCCGTATTTTCTTGCGGCACTGGCCACCCGCTCAAAGCCCTTCACCACGTCCGGATGATTCATATCTCCGGAGTGTCCGATGCTGTGGGAGTAGTCTCCGGGACCATAGAACAGAATGTCATACCCCGGCACCTGGGCGATCTCGTCGATCCGCTCCATGGCCTCCGGATCTTCGATCTGAAGAATAATGAACCGCTGCTCATTGGCCTGACGGTTATATTCCGCCTGGCTGATGCAGCCGAACTTGGCATCGGCATTTCCTCCATCCACCGGCCGGCGGCCAATAGGATAGAAACGGGTCATGCGGATAACGCTTGCGGCATCCTCAGCGCTCATCACATGGGGCACCATAATGCCGGAGGCATCCAGCTCCAGAGGACGGATGTAGTCGCTGTAGGAGCCTCTGGGAACCCGGACCAGCACGTCCGTATCATATATTTTTCCTGTGTTTATCTGATTCTCCGTCACATAGTAGTCGTTGGCCGTATGCTCTACATCCACCCAAATGCAGGGGAAGTCCATCATGGCGGCGATTTCCAGAATGCGGGGGTCTTTGGAATTCAACTTCACAGACAATACAGATTTTCCTGCTCGGAGCAGTTCCAGGGTGCGGCTTCTGCGCATATGCATAGTGATTACCTCCTTTTCATAATCCAGGCAGTTTTCAGCCCTTTACGGCGCCGTCGGTACCGCTCTTGATAAAGAATTTCTGGCACAGAACAAAGAGAATCGCCAGAGGAACTGTGGCTACCAATGCCATTGCAAGCTGCGCTCCCTTGTCATTGCCCTGTGTCTCGGCGAACAGCGACATGCCCACCGGCAGCGTTTGCAGGGAAGTATCCGAAATCATAATAAGCTGCCAGATGTAATCATTGAACACGCTGAAGAACGTCAGAACGCAGATGGTTCCCATGGTGGGCAGGGACATGGACAGCACCATATTGAAGAATTTTCTCAGTTCACCGCCGCCGTCGATCTCCACCGCGTCAAACAGCTCCTTGGGAATGCTGGAAATGGTTTGACGGGAAAGGAAAACCGCGTAAGCAGGGGCAATAGAGGTCAGAACCAGACCGATCAGTGTGTTCTGCAGGTTCATACTTCTGGCAACCAGGTAATTGGGAATCATCAGAATCTGCCGGTGTCATAGATCAGCATCAGCATGGTAGAGCTGGTGAAGTTGGGGCCTCCGCCGGTCATCAGTTTGGGTACTACAAATATCTGCAGAGCACCAATGGTATTTGTCACCAGTACATAAATAATTGTTTGATACATCATGGGAGCTGTGATGTTGATAAACTGCTGGAGCTTTGACGCGCCATCCAGTTCCGCCGCCTCATAATAGTTTCTGGGTATGGAATTAATGGCAGCGCAGAACACCACCACATTCTGCCCCAAGTTGCTGAACACCACCAGCAAGGAAACAATGGGGATGGAGATGTTCGCATTGTCAAAGAAGGAAACCGCAGGCAGCCCGAACTGCTTCAGCAGATTTGCGATCATGCCGATGCGGGGGGCGAACATAAAGTTCCACACCAGAATCAGTGCTACAGAGCAGGTAACGCCGGGCATGTAGATTAACAGCTTTATCAGAGTGCTCACCCGGGCAGAGTGATCCCGCAGCGTGCTTGCTACAAACAGCGGGATCAGCATCTGCAAAGGGATGACAATCACCGCATAGCGCAAAGTACCGATAAAGCTTCTGCCCACTGCGTAGTCACTGAACAGATTCCGGTAATTTTCCAGGCCGACAAAGGTCTTGCCCGCCAGATTAAAGTCCGTAAAGGATACCGCAATTCCGTAAATCAACGGATAAACGCTGAAAATACAGAACATTATAAACCAGGGCAAAATGAAGAAATATCCCCATTTTTCCTTTCTCCGTTCCAAAACACCAATACGCCCCTTTTTGGCCACAATATCATTCCCCCTCTTGAAAGCATTCCGACAGCTCCCGCCCCAGATAGTCTTCTACGATGAGGTTGGTTCCCAGCGCTTTATGAAGCTTCCTCTGGTGCGCTGCTGATTTTGGCAAACGGCTGATGACCACAGCTCCCATCCGCACACCGGCGGCAACCTCGGCCCGTCCGTCTCCCACCACCAGCACATTTTCCCCCCTGGCATTCAGTTCCCGGAGCAGTTTTTTCATAATCCTGTCCTTGGGCAGTTTTTCCGTCCAGCTGGAACCGATAATGTCCTCTGGGATTGCGCTCATAGGAATAGTCAAACCGCCAATTCAGTGGTATGTCCTCCCGCATCAGGCAGGGATTGCGGTAACGGTTAAAAATGCCGTTGATGCTGAATTTCTTCTCATTCACCCGGGAGATCACCGCATTGTGATTCCGGGTCACAGCCTCCACGCGGCTGTTAAAGTATGCTTTTGACACCGTCTTTTCCCCTTATACAAATAATTCCGCTTCCATGGCAGCGCACAGGTAATGATACACAGGCAGGTGCAGTTCCTGAATCTTGAAGGCTTCCCGCTCCGGTACAAGGATCACCGTATCGCACCATCGGTCCATGGCGCATTCCCCCGCTCCCGTAAGCCCAAGGCTTTTGAGCCCCTTCGCCTTTGCCGTTATCAGGGCATTGATAACATTTTCGGAATTTCCGGAGGTGGAAAGCCCGATCAGCAAATCATTCTTCTGTCCCATGGCCCACACTCCCTGAGCGTATACCAGGGCAGGCTCCACATCATTATTGAACGCTGAGTTGACAGCCGCTGTACCCGCCAGAGACAGGGCTGGGATGCCATACTGAAGACTGTCCGCGTAAAAGGCCCCTTCTTCCCCGCAAAGAGAGAAAAACCGCTCCCGGTCATGTTCTTCCATTTTTCGCCTGGAAAGGAATCCCTTCATCAGCTCCCCCACAATATAGTCGCAGTCAGCACAGCTTCCCCCGTTTCCGCAGAGAAGGATTTTCCCTCCCATGCGGTAGGTTTGTAACATAAGCTCCCGGGCAGCCGCGATTTCCTCCCTGCACCGGGAAAGAACCGGATAGCGTTGTAATAAGTGCTCCATGATTCCCTCCTTTCTTGAGAAAATCTTAGCACAATTGCCCGTTAATTCCTTGCATAGTTTTTGTGGAAAATGTTGCGTTTTTTAAGATACTTTGATATGATCGTGGTAACAGAGAGAGAAAGGAGCGTCCCATGGAAATCTACAGGCGCGTTTCCCTGATCGAAAATGATATGATCACCGCGGCAAAGCGGCTGGTGACCCGGAACTTTGACACGCATCAACATGAGTATTTCGAAATGGAATACATTCTCCGGGGCTCCGGCAGCTATGAAATCGATGGAATTTCCTATGCCATTTCTCCCGGCACCCTGTTTTTTGTGACTCCCGCCAACTTCCACGCCGTTCAAACCTCAGATACGGAGCTGATTAACATTTCCTTTTCCTATACCGCAGACGACAGCGATTCCTTGTTCCTCCTGTCTTCCTGCACTACCGCATCCTGTATCACGCTGACTGAGCCGGAGCGCCAGTTGATCCGTCTTTTGGCTGAGGACGTGGTGAATATGGCAGAGCGGCAGGATTTTCCCTCCGCCTTTCTGTTTCTGCAATGTATATTGCGAAAATTAACCTTAATTACCCACACCGAAGCTCCCCGGACCCACTCCCATGTCCGTCAGGCAGTGATGTACATTCTGGAAAACTTCACGGAGGATATTTCTCTGGAGGAGACTGCCGCCCATATCGGTCTATCCAAAGAGTATCTGAGCGAACTGTTTTCCCGGTACATGGGAATCGGTTTTAAGAAATATCTGGATTCTCTGCGATTCGAATATGCAAAAAAGCTGCTGGCCTTCTCCAGCCTCAGCATCTTCGACGTGTGCGGAAAGTGCGGTTTCTCCAACTACGCCAACTTTTCCCGCCGCTTTAAAGAAAAATACGGTGTGACACCGTCAGAATACCGTCAAAACCAGAGACAAAATCTCCAAATAAGCAAATCTGATACTGATTCTCTTTTAAAATCTCTACTATGAAAGTCTCTGAAACAATGGGAAATTATAACATCTTCATGCTTATCGGCTTGGAACAGCAGAAATTGCAGAGGACACGTACCGGCTCAGAAACCTGCGCGCTCCTTGGCTCCCCTTGCGAAGGGGTAAGCCAAGGCGTCCCCCAGGGCCGCAGGCTGTGTTAATCGATAAGCAGGAAAAAATAAAATCGTGCCGGAGATTTCTCTCCGGCACGACTGCCGATGATTCCGTTTTTTTCCGCCCCAAGCCATTGACACAGCGCCGTGAAAGAGAACGGGGCGTTTTCATACTTTTTCTTGATTAAAATCTTTAATTTTAATCAAGAAGGCATCGCCTTGCGGCACTGCCGAATATGTGATTTTCGGAATAAAAAATCACATATTCCCGTCTCATATGATTCTCTAATTAAAATCTTTAATCCGAATTGATTAAAGATTTTAAAAGAGAATCAGTATCAGGTTCCCAGATAGGCCGTCCGGACCGCTTCGTTTTGCAGAAGCGCCTGGCCCGGACCGGACAGGGTGATCCGGCCGGTTTCCATAACATAGCCCAAATCCGCGGTCTTCAGGGCCATGTTGGCGTTCTGCTCAATGAGCAGCACCGTGACCCCCTGCCGGTTGATCTGCCGGATGATGTCGAAAATCCCCTTGACGATGATGGGGGCAAGGCCCAGAGAGGGCTCGTCCATCATAATCAGCTTGGGGCGGCTCATGAGGGCCCGGCCCACGGCCAGCATCTGCTGCTCGCCGCCGGACAGGGTTCCGCCGGCCTGCCAGGATCGCTCATTCAGCCGGGGGAACAGTTCGAAAACCCAGTTCAAGTCCTCCTTCAGGTCGTCCTTGCGCAGGTAGGCGCCGATCTTCAGGTTCTCCAGCACCGACATGTCCGGGAAGATCCGCCGCCCTTCCGGAACCAAGGTCACGCCCCGGGAGACGATCTCGTTGCTGTCCTTGCCGGTGATGTCCTCACCCTTGAAAAAGATCTTTCCCGCGCTGGGCTTTTCCAGGCCCGCAATGGCCCGGAGGGTGGAGGATTTCCCCGCGCCGTTGGCGCCGATGAGGGTGACAATCTGCCCCTCAGGCACATCCAGGCTGATGCCCTTCACCGCCTCAATGCCGCCGTAATGGACCTGAAGATCCCGAATTTCCAGGATGTTACTCATTTTCCGTTACCCCCAAATAGGCCTCGATCACCCGCTTGTTCTTCTGGACGTTCTTGGGGACGCCCCGGGCGATTTCACTGCCGAAGTCAATGACATAGATATAGTCGGAGATCTTCATCACCAGGTCCATGTGGTGCTCGATGAGGAAGACCGTCAGATCGTGCTTGTCCCGGATCTGCCGGATGTACTCCGCCAGAGCCTGGGTCTCCTGGGGGTTCATACCCGCCGCGGGCTCGTCCAGCAGCAGAAGCTTCGGCTCCGTGGCCAGAGCCCGGGCAATCTCCAGACGCCGCTGAAGGCCGTAGGGCAGGCTGGTGGCGATTTCGTCGGCGTACTGGTCCAGGCCCTGCTCCTCCAGCAGCTCCATGGTCTCCCGGCGCATGCGCTCCTCTTCTCCGGCATTGAGCCGGGTAACCGCGGAGAACACGTTCTGTTTCGCCCGCATGTGCTTTGCCACCAGCACATTTTCAAAGACCGTCATGCTCTTCCACAGCCGAATGTTCTGAAAGGTCCGGGCAATGCCCAGCTTCGCCACATGGTCCGGGGTAGGGGCCATGATCGGCTCCCTCTGGAACTTGTCCCGGTCGCTGCCTAAGTAGCTCTTTTTCATCTTGCCCGTGGGATGGCTGCAAACCATGGTCTTGCCCATGAACTCCACCCGCCCGTTGGTGGGCTGGTAGACGCCGGTGATGCAGTTGAAGGCCGTGGTTTTGCCCGCGCCGTTGGGGCCGATGAGGGCCACGATCTTCCCCTGGGGGATCTCCAGGGACAGGTCGTTGACGGCCACTACGCCGCCGAACTGCATGGTGACGTTTTCCATGCGAAGCACTGTTTGTTCACCCATGCTGTCAATCCTCCTTCTTTTCCGCCGGCGCGGCCTTTTTTCCGGGCCGGAGCTTTTGGAAGAATCCTCTCACCATGGCCCAGGACAGTTCCTTCTCACCCATGATGCCCTTGGAGAAGAACAGCACCACGATCATAATGACCACGGAGAAGACCACCATCCGGAAGCCGCTGCGCAGCAGCGGCACCTTGAACGAACCGATGTAGGTCTCCGCGTCCAGGAACCGCAGCCACCACTCCGAGCAGGCCACGTACAGGAAGGTGCCGATGACCGAGCCGGAGATGGAGCCAATGCCGCCGATGACCATGATGAGCATAATCTCATAGGTCATGGTGGAGGTGAAGACCATGGCCTGGGCGTTGGCCACGTACATGGCGAACAGGCCGCCGCCCACCCCGGCAAAGAAGCTGGAGATGACGAAGGAGAGCATTTTGTGCTTGAACAGGCTGATGCCCATGGCCTCGGCGGCCACCTCGTCGTCCCGGATGGCCTTAAAGGCCCGGCCGTAGGAGGAGCGGATCAACAGCACCACCAGGGCGATGCATACCGCCGCCACCAGGAAGGGGACCATGGTGCTCAGCCGCAGAACCACCTGACCGGAGCTGTTCTTGATGTTGAAGTCGGCAAAGGTGGGGAAGCCCTTGATCATGTTGGCGCCGTTGGTGATGGGACCCAGAGTCTGCCACTGGAAGATGGCCCGAATGATCTCCGCGAAGCCCAGCGTGGCAATGGCCAGATAGTCGCTTTTCAGCCGCAGCACCGGCAAGCCGATGAGGGCGGCAAAGAGCGCGGCCACCAGGCCGGCCAGGACCAGGCCCGTCAGAACGGCGAAGATCAAAGCGATCCCCCCGCCCGCGCCGGAGGTTCCGAAGATCCCCTCAAACAGGTCCACCAGGGAGAACTTCACCGCAGAGCCGCCGTAGAGATAGTACACCTGGTCCTTGGCGTCCATGGGTACGGTAAAGATGGCGTAAGTATAGGCGCCCAGGAGCATGAAGCCCGCCTGGCCCAGGGAGAACAGACCCGTAAAGCCGTTGAGCAGGTTCATGGACACCACCACCAGGGCGTACACCGCGCCCTTTTTCAGCACGGTAAACAGCTGGCTGGTGGGCTGGAGCACCCCGGGCAGGCCTGGGATCAGGGCGCTGAGGTTCTCCAGCAGCACCACGCCCAGAAGCAGGGCCAGAATGCCCAGGACCGCCCCGGCCGCCCCTTTGCGATTGGTCTTTTGTTGCAGCATACCGACGCCTCCTTAAACCTTGTCCGTGGCCTTCTCACCGAACAGGCCCGTGGGCTTGCAGGTGAGAATGATGATGAGCAGGGCGAACGTAAACGCGTCGGAGAACACGGACACATTCCAGCTCGAGGGCAGGCCCTTGATGATGGTCTCGCAGATGCCAATGAGAAACGCGCCGATGACCGCGCCGGGAATGGAGCCGATGCCCCCGAACACCGCCGCCACAAACGCCTTCAGGCCAGGCATGGAGCCGGAGGTGGGGGTGATGGCGGGATAGGTGGTGAAGTACAAAATGGCCCCCACAGCAGCCAGGGCTGAGCCGATTACGAAGGTGGTGGAGATCACCCGGTTGATCTTGATGCCCATGAGTCGGCTGGTCTCAAAATCCTTGGACACCGCCCGCATGGCCATGCCGATCTTGGTGTGGTTGATCAGCTGGGTCAGCAGTACGATGAGGACAAGCACCAGCGCCGGCGTCAGGATCACCACCAGCTTGGTGGGCGTACCCATGATGTTGATGGTTCTGTTCAGGGTTTCGATAGTGGGATAGGTCATAGGCTGGCCGCCGGTGACGTAGGTGGCTGTGTTCTGCAGCAGATAGCTGACGCCGATGGCGGAGATCATGGCCGACATTCTGGGTGCGCTTCGCAGGGGCTTGTATGCCGCCCGCTCAATGGCGAAGCCAAGGCCCATGGTGATGAGGATCACAATGGGAATGGCCGCATAGGTGGGCAGCACCGCGCAGACGTAGATGCCCATCAGGCCCACCACCATGAACAGGTCGCCGTGGGCGAAGTTGATCAGCCGCAGAATGCCGTAGACCATGGTATATCCGATGGCGATCAGGGCAAGCTGACCGCCCAGGGAGATGCCGCTTAAAAGAATGGAGACGATATACTCCGGGGTAAACAGTTGTTCCATGAGGGATGCCTCCCAGCAAAATCCTAGTGTTGTCCGAGAAAACTCATTTTCAAGGGAATGCCGCCGCTGACCCTTCCCTCAGAAATCAGGTTTCCGGGACAGGCAATGCTCCGGCGGAGAAAATACGACTGTTGGCGGGGGTTTCAGGCCCCCGCCAACTTTGGTTCATTGGCTTTTGGATCAGCTGCCGGAACCGGTCTGCACAGTCTCCAGCGCCCAGGCGCCGCTGGCCGTGTCGGCAGTCTTGATATAGGCGGTATCCCGGACCGCGTCGCCCTGCTCGTCAAAGGCGATGTCGCCGGAGACGCCGGTGTAGGTCACGTCGGGCAGAGCTGCCATAATCGCGGCCTTGTCCCCGGAACCAGCCTTCTTAATGGCTTCCAGAGCCACGAAGTAGGCGTCATAGCCCATGGCGGTGACGGCGGAGATGGTGTCGTTGCCGCCGTTGGCGGTCAAAGCCTCAGAGTTTGCGTTGATGTAGGCCTTGATGCCCTCGTCGAACTCAGGGGAGCCGCCCTCCTGATAGAAGGTGGATACGTACAGCTTCAGATCGGTACCCTTGACGGCCTCCAGGACCATATTGTCGTCCAGGGTGTCAGAACCCAGGAAGGGAGCCTCAATGCCCAGAGAGGCGGCCTGCTTCATGATCTGCACGGCGTATGCAATGGACACAGGGGTGAAGATCACGTCGGCGCCCTCGCTCTTGGCCTTGTTCAGGTAGGAGTTGAAGTCGGAGTTGTTCTTCGGGAAGGAGTCGGTGATGACCTTGCCGCCGGCGGCTTCAAAGACCTGGGTAAAGAAGGCGATCAGGCCCTGGTCGTATTCGTTGCCGCTTTCGCCAAGGCAGTAGGCCACCTTGGCGTCGAAGGTATCCATGGCAAAGTTAGCCAGGACGTCGGCCTGGAAGTTGTCCAGGAAGCAGATGCGGAAGTAGTAGCTGTTGCCTGCGGTGACGTTGGGGTTGGTGCAGGTGACGCCGATGGCGGGAATGCCGGCCTCCTCAAACTTGGGACCGCCGGCAATGGAGACGCCGGAGCCGTAGGAGCCCAAGACCACGCTGACACCGGCGCTGACCAGGCTGGAGGCCGCGGAAGGCGCTTTGTCCGTGGAAGAGCCGTTGTCCGCCAGAACCAGCTCGATCTTGTAGGTTTCGCCGTTGAGCTCCACCTCAGGGACCTGGCTGTTGGCATACTGCATGCCCAGGATCTCCTTCTTACCGCCGGAAGCGGAGTCGCCGGAGCTGGGCTCGAAGACGCCGATCTTGATGACCTTCTCATCGGAAGCGCCGCTGCCGGAGCTGCCGCAAGCGCACAAAGACAGGACCATACACACTGCAAGCAGAATCGCGATCATTTTTTTCATCTTAATGTTCCCTCCTCATTTTCCAAGCAGAGTCCACATCGCGTGAACATCTGTATTTACGTTAAGCATTATACCGAAATTGTGAACAAATTGCAACCGGCATATCCCACGCATTTCCTTGGATTTCTCAGGCAGTTTTCAGTATTTTCAACAAATTTATGCGCCATTCAAAGAACAATGCCCACCCCGGCGGTACATTCCGCTCAGGATGGGCATTGTTTTCACGGTTTACCGGTCCTCCCGGAAATAGGCCTGGCCCAGGCTCGCCGGGGGCTGGTTTTCCCGTTTGTCGCGCATGCTGGTGATGACCAGCACCACGATGGTCACCAGGTATGGCAGCATCTTATACAGCTCCTTCACGGACAGGTTCATGCCCGTGGGGACGAAGAGATACAGGATGTACAGCCCGCCGAAGAGGATCGCGGCAGGGATGCCCACATTGGGCCGCCAGGAGGTGAAGATCACCAGGGCAATGGCCAGCCAGCCCCGGTCGCCGAAGGCGTCGTTGGACCATACGCCGCTGGCGTAGTCCATGACGTAGTACAGCCCGCCCAGGCCGGCGATCATGCTGCCGATGACCGTGGCGGTGTACTTATAGCGGGTGATGTTGATGCCCGCGGCGTCAGCCGTGGCGGGATTCTCGCCCACGGCCCGCAGATGCAGTCCCGTGCGGGTATGGCGCAGGACATAGGCTGTAACCAGAGCCAGGAAGATGGCCAGGTAGGCCAGGAAGCCGTAGGACAGGAAAATCTTTCCGAACCAGCCCAGAGAGTCCGCGAAGGGCAATTTGGCGCTGAAGCAGGCGCTGGTGGCAGACAGGGCGATGGAGGGGACTTCGCTGCCGGTGAGCTTAATCAGGGAGCCGCCGAAGAAGTTGCCGAAGCCCACGCCGAAGGTGGTCATGGCCAGGCCCGTCACGTTCTGGTTGGCCCGGAGGGTCACGGTCAGGAAGCAGTACAGCAGCCCCATGAGGGCGGAGCCCGCCAGGGACGCCGTCATGGGGATGGCAACGGCCAGCAGCGGGTCCAGCTGCCCCCCGGCGGACTGCTCGTACAGGAAGGCCCCGATGACGCCGCAGATGCCGCCGACGTACATGATGCCGGGAATGCCCAGGTTCAGGTTGCCGGACTTTTCGGTCAGGGTCTCTCCGGTGGCGCCGTAGAGCAGGGGGATGCTCTGAACCACGGCTCTGGGGATGAAGGATACAAGGTCAAACACGGCTCAACCCTCCTTTCCGGCGGATTTGCGGAAGCGGATCTCATAGCGGGCAAAGAACTCGCTTCCGATGATGAAGAACAGGATGATGCCCGTGAGGATGTCGCCGAAGGCGTGGTTCAGGCCGAAGTCCGTGGAGATCTCCGCGGCGCCCCGGTCCAGGAGCACCAGCAGGAAGCTGGTGAGCACCATGTTCAAAGGGTTGAATCCGGCCAGCCAGGAGACCATGACGGCGGTAAAGCCCCGGCCTCCGGCGATGGTGGTGGTGATGGTGTGGTCCGTACCCGCCACCAGCAGGAATCCGGCCAGGCCGCACAGAGCCCCGGACAGGAGCATGGTTCGTACGATGACCTTTTCCACCTTGATGCCCACATACCGGGCGGTGCGCTCGCTTTCGCCCACCACGGCGATCTCGTAGCCCTGCTTGGACCGGGACAGGTAGATGTACATCAGCCCCGTCAGCACCGCCACGATCAGCACGTTCAGCAGGTACTTCTGGCCCGCCAGCTGGGGCAGCCAGCCGGCCTCGGTGGACTGGTTGATGATGCCGATCTTCCCCGCGCCCTTGGGTACTTCCCAGACGATGACGAAGTAGGCCACCAGCTGGGTGGCGACGTAGTTCATCATCAGGGTGAACAGGGTCTCATTGGTACCCCACTTTGCCTTGCACACGGCGGGGATGCCGCCCCAGACGGCGCCGGCGGCGCAGCTGAGAACGAACATCAAAGGGATCAGCACCGGATTGGGCAGCTTGTCGCCCAGCAGGATCATGCAGGCGGCGGTGGCCAGGCCGCCCATGAGGGTCTGGCCCTCGGCACCGATGTTCCAGAAGCGCATTTTAAAGGCCGGGGTCACGGCCAGGGAAACGCACAGAAGCAGGGCCATGTTCTGCAGCAGAATCCAGATCTTCCGGGTGGTGCCGAAGGCGCCGTGCCACATGGTCCCGTAGACCGCAATGGGGTTCTCGCCGGTCAGGGCCGTGGTCACCAGGGCGCAGGCCGCCAGGGCCAGCAAAATCGCCCCTGCCCGGATGGAGGCGGACTCCCGCAGGGTGATCTCCTTGCGCTTGGAAATATGGAAAAGGGGGTTGGTTCTCGGTTTAGTCATGGTCCTCGGCGCCTCCCAGGGTGGTCATCATCAGTCCCACTTGATTCTTTGTGGCGGTCCGTCCGTCCAGAATGCCGCTGACTCTGCCGCCGCAGAGCACCAGGATTCGGTCGCACAGCTCCAGCAGCACGTCCAGGTCCTCGCCTACGTACACCACCGCCACGCCGGACTGCTTCTGCTTATTGATCAGGTTGTAAATGGTGTGGGAGGAGTGGATATCCAAGCCCCGGACGGCATAGGCCGTCAGCAGCACCGTGGGGGCGGAGGCAATCTCCCGGCCCACCAGCACCTTCTGCACGTTGCCGCCGGAGAGACGGCGCACGGGGGTGGACAGGCTGGGGGTGTTCACATCCAACTCCCGGACCACGTCCTCGGCCAGCTTCCGGGGGGCTCTGCGGTCCGTAAACGCGCCCCGGCCCCGGCGGAAGGAGCGCAGCATCATATTGTCGGTCAGGTCCATGTTGCCCACCAGGCCCATGCCCAGCCGGTCCTCCGGCACGAAGGACAGGGCCACGCCCATGGCGGAGATCTCCATAGGGTCCTTGCCGATGAGCTCACAGAAGCTGCCGTTGTCTTCCACATAGCGGATGCTGCCCTTGTCCACCTTCTGCAGTCCGGCAATGGCCTCCAGCAGTTCCTTCTGGCCGCAGCCGGAGATCCCGGCAATGCCCAGAATCTCCCCGCTGTTGGCGGTGAAGGTCACATCCTCCAGCTTCACGACGCCGTCGGCGCCCCGGACGGTCAGGCCCTGGACCTGTATCCGTGGCTTAGGGTCCACGGGGTCGGGCCGCTGGATGTTCAGGCTCACGGCGTGGCCCACCATCATGTTGGTCATCTCCTGGGCGTTGGTCCGCCGGGTGGCCACGTCGCCCACGAACCGGCCATGGTTGAGCACCGCCACCCGGTCGGAAATCTCCTCCACCTCATGAAGCTTGTGGGTGATGATGACCACGGCCTTGCCGGCGGCGCGCATGTTCCGCAGGACGGCGAAGAGCTTCTCGGCCTCCTGGGGCGTCAGCACCGCCGTGGGCTCGTCCAGAATCAGGATGTCGGCGCCCCGGTACAGGGCCTTTACGATCTCCACGGTCTGTTTCTGGGAGACGGACATGTCGTAGACCTTCTGATTCGGGTCTACCTCAAAGCCGTACTCCCGGCAGATATCCTGGATCTTCCGGCCCACGGCCTCCAGGTTCAGCCGCCCCGGCTCCTTCAGGCCCAGAACGATGTTCTCCGCCGCGGTCATGACCTCCACCAGCTTGAAGTGCTGATGGATCATGCCGATGCCGAAGCGGTAGGCGTCCTTGGGCGCGGCGATCACCGCAGGCTCTCCGTCGATGAGGATCTGGCCGTCATCGGGGAAGTAGATTCCCGAGAGCATGTTCATCAGTGTGGTCTTTCCGCTTCCGTTTTCACCCAGCAGGGCCAGGATCTCCCCCCGGTAGATGTCCAGGTTGATCTGATCGTTGGCAAGCACGCTGCCGAAGGATTTTGTGATGTTCCGCACGGAAATCGCGGGAATGTTATTGTCCAAGTGGCTCTCTCCTTCCAGGAAATTCAGAGGTTGCTCAAGTTTCTGTCCCAAAGGGCAGCCGTCCGAAAAAGCGGCTCCCCTTCAAGGCAGAGCCGCGGAAGCCCCCGAAGGGGCTTCCACGGTTTGGGTCGCAAGGGCTGCTCTGAGGCGAGCGGCAAGAGCTGCCGCTCAGCCGCGTTGATTCAGAGCTTTCCAATATATCGTCAGAACGCGGTGTCCAGCAGGCTGATGCCGTCGATCTGCAGATCAAAGTAGGGCGCGGACCGATACTCGGACTCGTGGAAGTAGCCGTCGGAGATCGCTTCAGTGTCGGGGGTGTAGTCCGGATCGGTGTCCACATCGGCCATGTAGGAATCCAGGGCGGCGCCCTCGACGGTGAAGCTGGCAGTGTCGAAGACGTGGAGCGTACCCTCGGTCAGAGCGGCCTGGACCTCGGCGATCTTCTCGGCGGTGCCGGCGGCTGCGGCCGCCTCATTGACCTCGGTCAGAACCACGGAGCCGGTGGCGATGGTGCCGGTCCAGTCAGCGGGAATCTGCTCGCCGTTCTTCACGGCGTTGATCACAAACTCGTAGTAGGGCGCCCAGTTGATCCGGGAGGAGACGATGAAGGTGTTGGGGCAGGCGGAGATGGTGGAGCCGTTGTAGGACACGTTGGGTACACCGGCGGTCTCGCAGGCAGTGGGGGCGCCCATGGAGTCGGCGTGCTGGCTGATCAGCTTGCAGCCGTTGGCGATCAGGGTGTTGGCGGCTTCCTTCTCGGCGGTCTCATCGTACCAGGAGCCGGTGAAGGTCACTTCCATGGTCACGCTGGGGCAGACGCTCTTGGCGCCCAGGTAGAAGGCGGTGTAGCCGGAGATAACCTCGGCGTAGGTGTAGGCGCCCACATAGCCCATCTTGGCTTCCTCGGCGGTAAACTGGCCGGCCTCGATCATCTCGTTGAGCTTCATGCCGGCGGCCACACCGGCCAGGTAGCGGCCCTCATAGATGGCGGCGAAGGCGTTGTGGTAGTTCTCCAGGCCCTCGGTGTGGGCCTTGGTGCCGGTGGCGTGGCAGAACTGGACCTCGGGGAATTCCTTGGCAGCCTGGATCATGTAGTCCTCGTGGCCGAAGCTGTCGGCGAAGATGATGGTGCATCCGTCGTCCACCAATTCACAGGCGGCGTCATAGCACTCCTGTCCCTCGGGGATGTTGGTGCGGAAGACGTACTGGTCCTCGCTCAGGCCCAGATTCTTGCAGGCTTCCTCGGCGGCGTTCATGAAGTTCAGGTCGTAGGTGGAGTTCTCGTCGTGCAGGAAGATGAAACCGACCTTGACTTCGCCTGTCTCGCCGCCGGTATCCCCGGAGCACGCGGCAAACAGACTCAGGCAGAGGGCCATCGCCAGCACAGCAGCAATCAGCTTTTTCATTTTGTTCTTTTCTCCTTTTTTATATAAAATTTTTAAGGGAACACGGATTCAGGGACGGAACACAATGCCGTTTTCATCCATCCGGTCGATGACGGCCAGAGATTCCACCCGGATGCCTTCGGCCCGCAGGGCGTCGCCGCCGCCCTGGAAGCCCTTCTCTATGGCGGCGGCCACACCGGCCAGCTCCGCGCCGGCCTGGCGGATCAGGTCTATCAGGCCCCGCAGGGCATGTCCGTTGGCCAGGAAATCGTCCACCAGCAGGACCCGGTCTTCCGGCAGCAGGTAATCCCGGCTGACCACGATGTGGTAGTCGGTGTTGTGGGTAAAGGAATGGACCGTGGAGGAATAGATCTCCCCGTCCACATTGCTGGTCTTGTGCTTCTTAGCAAAGACCATAGGCACGTCCAGCTCCATGGCGGCCGCGGCGGCAATGGCAATGCCGGAGGCCTCAATAGTCAGCACCTTGGTCACGCCCTCCTGCCGGTACAGCCCCGCAATCTCCTGCCCTATCCGGCGCAGAAAGCGGGTGTCGATCTGCTGGTTCAGGAAATTTCCCACCTTCAGAATCCCGCCGGACAGAACCTTGCCTTCCTGCCGGATCTTCTCCTCCATCAGCCTCATTGGAACGGCTCCTTTCCATATAATAAAAAGAGCAGACTGCAAACCAGTCTGCTTGTCGATACTTCCACTGCACAAAAACAAAGCAATGCACACTGACAGGATCTGTGTGCATCAATTGTCACCAATAGTCGTGACCGGTTTGGCGTCACGGTAGAAACTTTCGGGCCATCCATCCGAAATTATATCGGCAAGTTTTTCATTATTCCATTGCGCTTCTGGGCAGCGCCCACGCATTCATGGTATACAACTTTTCGCCGTTTGTCAATCTTATTCCCGCTTTTGTGGCATGATTTTCGGTTTTTCCCAAAAAAGCGCCGTTATCTTTCGGGCTTTCTGGCAACATTTCGACAAATATTGTTTTTCTTTTCCGGCCCGGAATCCGGGCCGGTACGCCGGGGCGGGGATTCATTGAGGATTTTGTCCGCAGCAGGGAATATCTTTTGTCCCATTTGGGTAGGATGAATCCAAATCCCCCACCAGGGTCCCCGGCTCGGCGGTAAAGGCCGACAGGACCTCCAGGGTGATCTTGTGCTCCCTGGCCAGCTCCACGCTGCGGTCGTGGAGAACCTGGGCCCCGTTTTCAATGAGGGCCAGCATTTTCCCGTAGCCGATCCGTCCGAAGCGCAGGGCGTCTGGATACTGTCTGGGGTCCCGGTCATAGACCCCGTCTACATCGGTAAAAATCTGACATTTGTCCGCCTTCAGCCAAGCGGCCAGGGCCACCGCCGTGGTGTCCGAGCCGCCCCGGCCCAGGGTGGTCACGTCTCCCTCCGGTCCCAGACCCTGGAACCCGGCCACAACCACCACCTTCCCCGCCTCCAGCTCCCTTTGAATCCGCTGGGGATGTACGTCCAGAATCCGGGCATTGCCGTGGACGGCGTCGGTGACGATTCCCGCCTGCCAGCCCGTCAGGCTCACCGCCGGGAAGCCCAGGGCGCCAATGGCCATGGCCATGAGGCCCGCGGACATCTGCTCCCCGGCGGCCAGGTAGGCGTCCATCTCCCGGGCGGAGCCCCGGCGGTTCAGCTGGGCGGCCTGGGCGATCATCCGGTCCGTGGCGTCTCCCTGGGCCGAGACCACCAGGACCACCCGGTGTCCCTGGCGGCACAGCCCCGCGGTCCGGCGGGCCGCCGTCTGGATTCTCCGGACCGTCTCCAGGGAGGTCCCTCCGTACTTCTGTACCAAGAGCATATGGCATCCCTCCGGCACATCCTATGTCACGGACCGCCGAATGGTGACGAAGCCGTCCGGATAAAAAAAGAGCCGCCCGCAGGCAGCTCTTGATTTACCCGGCCAGAACGTCCGCTTTTACCACGCCCCGGCAACTTGAGAGTCTGGCCAGCAGCTCCTCGAGACTGATGGTCAGGTCGATGGTCTCGGCGGAGATGGTGACCACGGCGGTGCCGTTGGTGGGGACGATGGAGTTAATGGTGATGATGTTGGCATAAACCTGGGCAAAAATGGCCAGGATCTCCGACAGCAGCCCCGGCTCGTCATGGAGCAGGAGCTGGAAGGTGATGATCCTGCCGGTCATCATATTCTGGAACGGCAGTACCGCGTCCCGGTATTTGTAAAAGGCGCTGCGGCTGATGCCGGTGATCCGGGTGGCTTCATTGACGGTGGACGCCTCCCCGGTGGACAGAAGCCGCTTTGCCTCCGCCACTTTTAAGAACACCTCCGGCAGCGCGGACGCCTCAACAATATAGTATTTTGGTTTTGTCGACATGGCTTGCCTCCTAAAATCATGTATCGGAATAATCGTTCGTTTGTCAAACGCAAATGTCCTTCCTGCACGTATGTTATTGTAGCATAGATTCTGAAAAAAGCAACCCCTTGTCCAAAGGGAATCGAAAGGAGTTTTTCCATGCATCCCGGCGTCCAAAAAAGCCTGGGGATCGCCCTGGCCTTCGGATCTGTCTGGCTCGCGATCCAATACTTTCTTCCCCTGTTCGCCCCCTTCCTGCTGGGGCTGGGACTGGCCCTGGCCGCCGAACCCATGACCGGCTTCCTCCACCGGCGGCTCCGGGTCCCCCGCCCTGTCAGCGCGGGCATCGGGGTGAGCATGGCGTTTTGCTTTTTTGTGATGGTGCTGCTGGTGCTGTGCGCCCTTCTGGTCCGGGAGCTGGCGGTCCTGGCCGGGGTCCTGCCCGATCTGGAGGACGCGGTCCGCTCCGGGGTGGAGCTGCTGCACAACTGGCTTCTGCGCCTGATCTCCCACGCTCCGCCCTCCCTCCGGCCCCATCTCGAGCAGAGCCTGAACTCCCTGTTCACCGGCGGCGCGGCCCTGCTGGACCAGGGTATTCGCTACGTCCTGGGCCTGGCCGGCCGGCTCCTGAGCCACGTCCCCGACAGCGCCCTGGGCCTGGGTACCGCCGTGATCTCCGGGTTCATGATCAGCGCCAAGCTGCCCGGAATCCGGGCCTGGCTGGCCCGGCACATCGGCGCGGAGTCTTCCCGGCCCGCCCTGGAGGCCGCCCGGCGGGTCCGCGGAGCCGTGGGCGGCTGGCTCCTGGCCCAGGGAAAGCTGCTGGCCACCACCTTCGCCATCTTGCTGCCGGGCCTGTGGCTGCTGGGGATCTCCAACGCTCCCCTGTGGGCCCTGGGCATCTGCCTGGTGGATGTGCTGCCGGTTCTTGGTACCGGCACTGTGCTCATGCCCTGGGCATTGGTCTGCTTTCTGCGGGACCAGGGGGCCAGGGCCCTGGGGCTTCTGGGCCTGTACGCCGTCATCAGCCTGACCCGGTCCATGCTGGAGCCGCGTCTGCTGGGACGGCACCTGGGGCTGGACCCTCTGGTGACCCTCATGGCCATGTACATCGGCTACAGGCTCTGGGGCGTGGGCGGCATGATCCTGTCCCCGGTGCTCACAGTGGCTGCCATTGGGCTCATTCCGGGCCGGGACCCCGGAAACCTCTGAACCCTCTCCGCTTTCTCACAAAACCCCGCCGCGCGCCGGGAAACCGCCGCACATTTCCCACAAAATTCCCCGGAGCCTATTGTACATTTCGTTCCTTTTTGATATAATACAAGGAAAATGTTTTTATTTGGATGTGTGCAAAGGTGAAATACGGAATTTGGAATGTGCAAGAACCGGAAATGAGCGCGGTCAACGCGCTGGTTCAGGCGGGCTATGCCCCTCTGGCGGCCATGGTTCTGGCCTCCCGGGGGCTGACGGACCGGGAGCAGGCCCATAAGTATCTGGCCTGCGACGAGCCCCTTCTGGACCCGTTTCTCATGACGGATATGGACAAAGCCGTCCGCCGGGTGCGCCAGGCCCTGGATCGGGGCGAAACCATTGCCGTCTTCGGCGACTACGATGTGGACGGCATCACCGCCACCTGTCTGCTGACGGATTTCCTCCGCCGCCGGGGGGCCAGCTGCGTCAGCTACATCCCCGGCCGCCTGGAGGAGGGCTACGGCCTCAACGACATCGCCCTGCGGCAGCTGGCTGCCCAGGGGGTCCGTCTGGTGGTCACTGTGGACTGCGGCATCACCGCGGTGTCCGAAGCCCGGCTGTGCCGGGAGCTGGGCATGGACCTGGTCATCACCGACCACCATGAATGTAAGGATACGCTGCCCCAGGCCGCGGCCGTGGTGGACCCCCACCGCCCCGACGGGGGCTACCCCCATAAAAATCTGTCCGGCGTAGGCGTGGCTTTCAAGCTGGCCGCCGCCATCCACGGCGATCAGTCCCGGATTCTGGAAGACTACGCGGATCTGGTGTGCCTTGGCACCGTGGCCGACGTCATGCCCCTGCAGACTGAGAACCGGACCTTCGTGACCCGGGGCCTTCAGTCCCTGTCCCACACCCGCCGTCCGGGCCTTGCCGCACTCATGGCGGAGAGCGGCTGCGACACTGCCCACCTCAGCGTTTCCTCCATCGGCTTCACTCTGGCCCCCAGAATCAACGCCGCGGGCCGCATGGGCCAGATCGACCTGGCCGTGGAGCTGTTTCTGACCCAGGACCCCCAGCGTGCCTCTCAGCTGGCCCGCCAGCTGTGTGAGCTGAACCGGCAGCGGCAGGCCGTGGAGTCGGAGATCTACCAGCAGGCCCTGTCCATGCTCCCCCAGGGGCAGCCCCCTGAGGCCATCGTCCTGGCCGACGAGAGCTGGCACCAGGGCGTGGTGGGAATCGTCGCCAGCCGCATTGCCGAGGAATTCGCCTGTCCCGCCTTCCTGATCTGTCTGGACGGGGACCACGGCAAGGCCAGCTCCCGCAGCCACGGGGGCTTTAACCTCTTCGCCTCCCTGACCGCCCTGTCGCCTCTGCTGGAAAGCTACGGCGGCCACGAACTGGCGGCAGGCTTTACCATCTCCCGGGAGAACATCCCTGAATTCCGGCGGCAGATGTGCGCCCTGGCCGCCGGGTACTTTAACGACGACGTACCCAGGACCGCCCTGGACATCGACTGTTCCATACCGCCGGAGCTGATGACCATTCCCAACATCGCCTCCCTGTCCGTACTGGAGCCCTGCGGAAACGGCTGTCCCAAGCCGGTGTTTATGATGAAAAATCTGACCATCGAGCGCGTCAGCATGGTCGGCGGCGGCAGGCACATGCGGCTGCGGCTGCGGCAGGGCCGCCACTGTCTGGGCGCCATCTGCTTCTCCGCCACGGCGGAGACCTTCTCCATCCAGCCCGGTGACGTGGTGGACGCGGCGTTCACGCCCCAGATCAACGAGTTCCGGGGGGACCGGACCGTCCAGATGAACATCATCGACATCCGGCCCAGCTGCAGCGCCCCCTGCTCCCCCGCCTGCTCCGGCTACCATGCCCTGCGGGAGGACCGGCTCACCGCCGCCCTGGCCAGCCAGCTCCTGCCGGACCGGGCCACCCTGGCCATGATCTGGCGGTATCTGGCGGCAGCCGCCGCCCCGTCCGTCCGGGAGTCCCCTCTGTGCCTGTGCCGCAAGATCGTCCGTCAAACCAGCAAGCCTCTGAGCCTGGGCCAGCTGCTCACCGCCCTGGACATCTTCCGGGACGCGGGCCTGCTGCAGGTTCAGCGCCAGCATAAAGACATCCTCATCCATCTGACCCCCGGCCCGGGCAAGGCGGATCTGAACAAGAGCCAGACCATGCTGCGGCTGACGCGGGCCCTCCATTCGGGCCGGGAAGACGCCCCCGAAGCGCCCCCCAACGCCACTGCGACGAAAGAGAGCTGAATGTCATGGAAACTTTTGAAGAACACTATGGGGCCATGAAGCAGGCCATCGAGACCCATATGCCCAGCGCGGACATGGCGCTCATCGATCAGGCCGTAGACTACGCCAACGTCAAGCATCAATATCAGAAGCGCAAGGACGGTTCCCCCTATATCATCCATCCTTTGGCCGTTGCTCAGGTGGTGGCGGAGATGGGCCTGGACCAGGACGCGGTCCTGGGCGCCCTGCTCCACGACTGCATCGAGGATACCGACGCCTCCCACGAGGACATTGAGCGGCTCTTCGGCTCCACAGTGGCCCAGCTGGTGGAGGGCGTTACCAAACTGACCCGCGCCAACTTCTCCACCTCCGAGCAGGCCCAGATGGAGAACCTGCGCAAGATGTTCATGGCCATGTCCAAGGACATCCGGGTGGTGCTCATCAAGATCGCCGACCGCCTGCACAACATGCGGACCATGCAGTACCAGACCCCCGCCAAGCAGATCAGCAAGTGCCAGGAGACCATGGACATCTACGCGCCCCTGGCCCACCGGCTGGGCATGCAGCGGATCAAGTGGGAGCTGGAAGATCTGTCCATGAAGTACCTGGTCCCCAGAGAATACGAGGAGATCACCAGCTACCTGGACGCCCACAAGGACCAGGACGAGACCTTCATGCGGACCATCCAGAGCAAGATCACCCAGCGGCTGACCAGCATGGGCATCCGCAACACCACCTATGGCCGAATTAAACACGTCTACTCCATCTACCGCAAGATGCAGTCCCAGGGCAAGAGCATCAAGGAGCTCTACGACATCTACGCCTTCCGGGTCATTGTGGACTCCATCCCCGACTGCTACAACGTCTTAGGCCACGTCCACGACCTGTTCAACCCGGTACCCGGCCGGTTTAAGGACTATATCTCCACCCCTAAGCCCAACATGTACCAGTCCCTGCACACCACGGTCATCGGCACCCAGGGCATCCCCTTCGAGATTCAGATCCGGACCTGGGAAATGCACGAAACCGCCGAATACGGCATTGCCGCCCACTGGAAGTACAAGCAGGGCTCCGGCGCAGGCAGCGAGAAGGACTTCGAGTGGGTCCGCCGGCTCCTGGAGAGCCAGCAGGATTCGGACACAGAAGAGTTCGTCCAGTCCATGAAGATCGACATGTTTGACGACGAGGTCTTCGTCTACACCCCCAAAGGCCGGATCGTGTCCCTGCCCGCCGACTCCACCCCCATCGACTTCGCCTATGCCATCCACTCCGGCGTGGGCAACGCCATGATCGGCGCCAAGATCAACAACCGCATCGCCAACATCGACACCAAGCTGAAAAACGGCGACATTGTGGAGATCCTGACCTCCAAGTCCGCCAAGGGTCCCAGCCGGGACTGGCTGACCATCTGTAAGTCCAACCAGGCCCGGACCAAGATCAAGCAGTGGTTCAAGAAGGAAAAGCGTGAGGAGAACATCGTCCACGGCCGCGCCGCCTTCGAGGCGGAGATGAAGCGGGAGGGCCTGGCCATCAGCGCCCTGGACGATCCGGAAGTGGAGACCCAGGTGCTGAAGAAGCTGTCCTCCTTCGACAGCTGGGATGACATGTACGCCGCCATCGGCTATGGAGGCCTCACCGCCTCCAAGGCCGTGGGCCGGGTCCGGGATACCATAATACGGATTCAGAAGGCCCAGAACGCGGAGAGGCAGAATCCCCTGCGCATGCGGCCCGATGACGAGACCGCCCTGCGCAACCGCCACGCCGTCAGCGGCGTCATTGTGGAAGACATTGACTCGTGCATGATTAAGTTCGCCAAGTGCTGCACCCCGGTCCCCGGCGACGCCATTGTGGGCTTCATCACCAAGGGCTACGGAGTCAGCGTCCACCGGGCGGACTGCCCCAATGCCGCCAACCGGAACGATCCCCGGCAGGCAGCCCGCTGGGTCCGGGTCCGCTGGGCCGCCGAGGAGGCCCAGCCCTTTGACACCACCCTGGAGCTGGACTGCATCACCAGAGACGGCCTGCTCCTGGACGTGGCCACGGTCATGACCACCTCCCGGGTCCGGGTGAAGGAGCTCTACGGCAAGGACCTGCCCGGCGGCCGCAGCACCTTCACTGTCCGCTTCGAG
The DNA here is from genome assembly GCA_944387635.1 of uncultured Oscillospiraceae bacterium. Lineage (GTDB taxonomy): Bacteria > Bacillota > Clostridia > Oscillospirales > Oscillospiraceae > Faecousia. The sequence continues at coordinate 25,149 of CALXFT010000021.1, forward strand.
GTCCGGGACGTGGCCGAACTGGAGACCATCCGCAAGAAACTGTTGAACATCCGGGATGTCATCGGCTCCCGGCGGGGTCAGAACTGATCAGGAGGTATATCACAATGATGGAAAAAATCAAATTTCTCTGGAAGTCCTGGGACCGGAACATTTCGGTCAACCAGCGTCAGCTGATTCTGGGAGTGGCCGCCTGCACCCTGGCCGCCCTGGCCGCGGGCCTGCTCCTCAGCCCCAAGCGCTCCACGGTCATCGGCAGCTACAATACTGGCAGCGGCGCAGCCGCCGGCGACTGCGGGGACGTCCCGCCCCCGGACTGCGAAGACCCCCTGGGGGTGTGAGCCTATGCGGGCTGTATTGACAAGAGTATCCTCCGCCTCCGTCACCATTGACGGAGAAACGGTGGGCAAAATCGGCAGGGGCTTTCTCATTCTCCTGGGCGTCGGCCCCGGCGACACCTCCCGGGAGTGCCGCTATCTGGCGGAGAAGGCCCTGGGCCTGCGGATCTTCACCGATGAAAACGACAAAATGAACTTAGGCCTGGACGCCGTGGACGGACAGGTGCTGGTGGTCAGCCAGTTCACCCTCTACGGCAGCTGCCGCAAGGGCCGCCGTCCCAGCTTTACCGACGCCGCGCCGCCGGAGCTGGGAGAGCGGCTGTATGAAGAATTTCTGGAGCACTGCGCCCGGCTGGGGTATCCGCCCCAGCACGGCCGCTTCGGCGCGTCCATGGAGGTGGCCTCCGTCAACGACGGTCCCGTGACCCTGATCCTGGACACGGACCAGCTGATGGACACCCCCCGGCGAACCTGAACAGGAGGTCTACCCATGCCCAACATACGCACCCTCCCTCTGGGAGACTATCAGACCAACTGCTACATCCTCTGGGGCCGGGACAGCAGACGCTGCTGCGTCATCGACCCGGGCTTCCAGCCGGAAGCCGTGGCCCAGACCCTGAAAGACCTGGGCCTGACCCTGGAGGCCATTTTGCTGACCCACGGCCACTTCGATCATGTGGGCGGCGTAAAGGCCCTGGCCGCGGACACAGGCTGCCTTGTCTACCTGTGTCCTGAGGACCTGTCCATGCCCCCCATCATCACCGACGGCCCCCTGTACTACACCAATCCTTACGGCGAGGGGGACCGGCTGCACCTGGCCGGTCTGGACATCTGCGTCCTGCACACCCCGGGCCACACCCCCGGCTCCGTCTGCCTGCTCACCGAAGACGCCCTGTTCTCCGGGGACACGCTCTTCGCCGGCAGCTGCGGCCGCACGGACCTGCCCGGCGGCGACTGGAACACCATCCGCGCCTCCCTGGCCCGGCTGGCAGCCCTGGAAGGGGACTTCCGGGTCTATCCCGGCCACGGCAATGCCACCTCTCTGGCATATGAGCGGCGGTACAACCCCTACATGGGAGCGTAAGCATGAAATTGACACTGATCGGTCATGACGACCGTTACGCGGTGGAACAGCTGCAAATGGCCCTGTTCCCCGACGACACCTCCGCGGAAGCGGTCAGCACCCTCCACCGGGGGGACACCTGGCTCACCGCCACCACAAAAATCACCCTCAACGGCCGGACCGTCACCCGAAGCCGCCGCCTCCGGGCGGACCGGGAGACTGTCCGGCTCCGCCGCCGCTGCCTGCAGCAGAGCTACTACCTGGCGGCCCTGGAGTTCCTGCCTAAGCCTCCCGCCTGGGGCGCCCTGGCCGGAGTCCGGCCCACCAAGCTCACCACCAAGCATCTGCTGGAGGGCGGCACCCCCGCCTCGGCCGGGAAGATGCTGGCGGATGTGTACTATGTAACGCCGGACCGGCAGCGGTTGGCCCTGGAGTGCTCGGAATCCACGGTCCGGGCCGCGGGGCTGCTGGAGCCGGGGGACCTGTCCGTCTATGTGGGCACCCCCTTCTGCCCCACCCGCTGCACCTATTGCAGCTTCGTCAGCCGGACCATCGGCAAGAAGACGGAGCTGCTGGAGCCCTACCTGGAGGCCCTGTTTCAGGAGATTGCCCTCACCGGCGACCTGCTGAAAGCCTCCGGGCGGCATGTGCGGACCCTGTACATCGGCGGCGGCACCCCCACCACCCTGTCCACCCCCCAGATGGCCCGGCTCCTGGAGGCCATCGGCAATGCCTTCGACCTGTCCCGGTGCCTGGAGTTTACGGTGGAGGGCGGACGCCCCGACACCCTGGACTTGGAAAAGCTCCGGGCCATCCGCAGCCATGGGGCGGACCGGATGAGCATCAACCCCCAGACCATGGAGGACGCCGTCCTGCGCGCCTGCGGCCGTCCCCACAAAAGCGGCGACGTCCTCCGGGCCTATGACCAGGCCGTGGCGGCGGGCTTCCGTGCCGTGAACATGGACCTGATCGCCGGCCTGCCCCGGGACAGCTTCGACGGTTTCCGCCGCTCTCTGGAATCCGTGGCCGCTCTGAGACCCGCCAACATCACCGTCCACACTCTGGCCCTGAAGAAGGGCGCGGACCTGTTTGAGCGGCGTGAGGATCTGCCCACCGCCGAACAGGTGCGGGCCATGGTAGACTGGTCCTCGGACACCCTTCGGGCCTTGGGCTACAAGCCCTACTATCTGTACCGCCAGAAATACATGTCCGGCAGCTTCGAAAACACCGGCTGGAGCCGGGACGGTCTGGACTGCCTGTACAACATCTACATGATGGAGGAGGTCCACACCATCTTGTCCCTGGGAGGCGGCGGCATGAACAAGCTCAACTTCCCCGACGGCTCACTGCGCCGGTTCCACAACCCCAAATTCCCCGAGCAGTACATCGAAATGCTCGACACCGTTCTGCGGCAGAAGCGGGAACTCTTCGCTCTGATGGACGCCCCCGCCTGCGCCAACCAGTCATGAAAGGAAGTAACCCTTTGGATATCCTGATCTCCAACGTCACCGCCGTGACCATGAACCCCCAGATGGACGTGATCTTCGGCGCGTACATCGGCATTGAGGACGGCAAAATCGTCTCCATCGAGAAAAAGCCCCCCGCCCAGGCCCCCAAGACCATCGTCGACGGCACGGGCATGGTGGCCATTCCCGGCCTGATCAACTGCCACACCCACCTGGCCACCTCCGTCCTGCGGGGCAGCCTGGACGACCTGAGCAACACCCAGGCTCTCCAGGGCCTTCTGCAGAAGGAGGCGAAGATGGACTCCCGCTGCGCCAAGGCGGCGGCACTGCTGTCCATTGCCGAATGCCTGCGCTTTGGCGTCACCAGCGTATCGGACCTTTACTACTACCCCAACGCCACCGCCGAGGCCGCGGCCCAGTCCGGCATCAAGGCCAATCTGTCCCTGTCCAGCTACCGCTTCATCGACGCCAGCGAGGACTTCGACTTCGACACCGACGAGCAGTGCCGGGAGCTGGTCCGGGTGACGGAAAAATGGAACGGCTATGACAGCGGCCGCATTCGAATTGACGCCGGCATCTACGCCGAGTACACCAGCAACTACAAGCTCTGGGAGGGCCTGGTGGGCTACGCCGTGGAGCAGGGCCTGGGCATGCAGCTGCACCTGGCCCAGACCCGGGAGGAGGCCGACTCCTGCCTGGACCGGACCGGCATGGGTCCGGGAGAGCTGCTGTACTGCCACGGCCTGTTCAATGTCCCCGCCGTCGCCGCCGGATGTACATATCTGAGCGACGATGAGCGTAAACTACTTGGTAAGAAGAAGGTTACGGCTGTGGCCACGCCCCTGGCGTCCTGCAAGAGCGGCCTGGCCTCCACCCCCATCGCCCAATGTCTGAAATCGGGCATGAACGTGGCTCTGGGTACCGGCGGCGCCATCGAGTCCGGCAACCTGGACATGTTCGAGGCCATGCGTTGGGCCGCCATGGACGCCCGCCGCCTGGGGGAGGACCCCTCTGCCCTGCCCTCCGCCGCCGCCCTGATGATGGCCACCGTCACCGGCGCCCGAGCCCAGGGCCGGGCCGGGGAGTGCGGCATGCTCCAGGTGGGCATGGACGCGGACCTGGCCCTGGTGGACTTCTCCGCCCCCCACCTGATTCCCTGCCACAATGTGCTCAACGGTCTTGTCTGGTCTGCCAAGGGCGGCGACGTGGCCATGACCATGGTCCGGGGCCGGATCCTCTACCGGAACGGCCAGTTCCCCACCATCGACTTAAATGAAGTGGTCCGGGAACTGACCGAGTACGCCATTCCCCGCCTGTTCGAGGATGCCAAATAAGGAGGCGCCCATGTCTGATACCTCAAAACAGCAGAATTTCCTTCAGGGAACCGCCCTGCTTGCCATGGCCACCGCCATTGTCAAGCTTCTGGGCGCCCTGTACAAGATCCCCCTCAACGCCATCATCGGCGAGCAGGGCTTCGGTTACTTCAACACCGCCTATGAGATCTACAACGTGCTGCTCATGATCTCCACCGCCGGTCTGCCTGTGGCCATGAGCCGGATGATCTCCCAGGCCAACTCCCTGGGCCACTACAACCAGGTCCGCCGGATCTACCGCACCGCCCGGGCCATTTTCCTGGGACTGGGCATCACCGGATCGCTGCTGATGACCGTGTTCTGCCGCCAGCTGGCCGCCTTCCAGAACCAGCCCGACGCCTGGGCCGCCATTGGCTGCCTGGGTCCCTGCGCCCTGTTCATCTGCATCATGAGTGCCTACCGGGGCTTCTTCCAGGGCCAGAGCAACATGCTCCCCACCTCCGTGTCCCAGGTCCTGGAGGCCGTCATCAAGCTGGCGGTGGGCATGATCGCGGCTCTGGTCTTCCTGAAGCTCTTTGACAGCATCCCCCTGGCCGCCGGCGGCGGCATTCTGGGCGTCACGGTCAGCTGTCTGGTCTCCTCGGTCTATCTGGCCCGGTGCTTCCACCGAAGCTTCCCCCAGCTGCCCCAGACCGCGGAGGAGCCCCGCTCCTACGCCGACACCGCCAAGGGCCTGCTGCTCATTGCCGTACCCATCACCATCGGCTCCGCCGGGCTTCAGATCCTGACCATGCTGGAGACCAAGATCTACATGGGCCAGCTGCTGGACATGGGCTACAGCCAGAGCACAGCGGACACCATGCGGGGCATCTACGGCATGACCCAGACCATTTACAACATGCCCTGCTCCTTCATCACCCCCATCACCATCAGCATCATCCCGGCCATCACCGCCCAGCTGACCACCTGCAACTACGCCCAGGCGAAGGCCACGGAGGAGTCTGCCATCCGGGTCACCGGTCTGGTGGCCGCCCCCTGCGCCGTAGGTCTGGCCGTCATGGCAGGTCCCGTCACCGCTCTGCTGGGCGGCTATTCCGGGGAGAACCTGGTCCTCGCCACCAAGCTTATGACCATTCTGGGCTTTTCCCTTCTGTTCAACGCCGTGGTCCTGGTCACCACCGCCATTATGCAGGCCCACGGCCAGGCAGTCCGCCCGGTAATCAACATGCTCATCGGCGGCGTTCTGAAGCTGGCGGCGGTGTTCATCCTCACGGGCAACCCGAACATCGGCATTGTAGGCACCCCCATGGGTACCTTCCTGTGCTACTGCGTGATCTCGGTGCTGAACCTGTTCTCCATGCGCACCCTGCTGGACCACCCGCCGGCCGTGGCCCGGAACCTGATCCGCTCCTGTCTGGCCGCCGGGGCCATGGGACTGGCAGTGTGGGCCGCCCTTCTGGGGCTGGAGGCCCTGGGCATTACCAGCAGCCTGATTCTGTGCGCCATTCCCATCGCCCTGGGCGTGGTGGTCTACCTTTTCGCCGCCCTGAAGCTCAAGGCCGTGAAGAAAGAGGACTGCATGCTGCTTCCCAAGGGAGAGAAGATTGTCCATCTGCTGAAGCTGTGAAGCTCCGCTGCTTAGCCAAATTCTGTTTTTTCTGTACGAATCCGGTTTTCTCGAAAAATTTGCTTGCTTTTTTCCTGTAATTATGTTAATCTAAATGGCGATTTTTCGACATATCCCCTTCCGTCCGGGCCACCGACGAAGGAGTGCTTTTTGAGAGGAGACTTTTTAAAATCATGAACAAAACCGAACTGATCGCCGCCGCTGCCGAGAGCTCCGGCATGACCAAGAAGGACACGGAGCGGGTTCTGAACGCCGCCATCGACACCATCATCTCCGCCCTGACCCAGGGCGAGAAGGTCCAGATCTCCGGCTTCGGATCTTTCGAGACCAAGCATCGGGAGGCCCGCACCGGCCGCAACCCCCACACCCGGGAGTCCATTGAGATCCCCGCTACCCGGATTCCCGCCTTCAAGGCCAGCAAGGCTCTGAAGGACACCGTGGCCAAGTAAATCCATGCGGCTGGATAAATATCTGAAGGTCTCCCGGCTCATCAAGCGGCGCACCGTGGCCAACGAGGCCTGCGACAACGGCCGCATCCGCGTCAACGGCCGGACCGTAAAGGCCAGCTACGATGTGAAGACCGGCGACCGGATCGAGATCGCCATGGGTACCCGGACGGTGGCCGTGGAGGTGTTGCAGGTGGCCGAGGCCGTCCGCAAGGACGACGCCTGCGCCATGTACAAGGAGCTGTAAGCGCTCACCCAGGTTTTTCATCCCCGACGGGTCCACCCGGCGGGGATTATTTTTTTCTGGCACTTGCGTTTGGGCGGATTGTGCGGTAAAATGAATGCAGATACACCCGGAGGGTCTTTCCGCCCATTCTCGCCATCTTCCCACGGGGACCGCCGGGTGCGTGTCGGACGAAAAAACCGACACATCAGCAAAATAGGAAAGGATGTGTTCCGAAAATGATCAAAGTTGACATTTCCAATGTCTGGGGACAGCTGGCTCTGCCGGATCTGCTGGCCATGGAGGAAGAGGTGGCCGACGCCCACAACACCCTCACCGACGGCACCGGCGCCGGCAGTGACTTCCTGGGCTGGCTGAACCTGCCCGTTCGGGAACCCTCTGAAGAGGTCATCCGCATCCAGAAGGCCGCGCAAAAAATCCGCAAGAACTCCGACGCCTTCGTGGTCATCGGCATCGGCGGCTCTTACCTGGGTCCCCGGGCCGCCATTGAGCTGCTCCAGGGTCCCAACCACAACATCGGCAAGGGCAAGGGGAATCCCCAGATCTTCTTCGCCGGCAACGGCCTGAGCACCCGCCACTGGAACGAGCTGACCCGGCTGCTGGAGGACAAGGACTTCTCCATCGCCATCATCTCCAAGTCCGGCACCACCACCGAGCCCGCCATCGCCACCCGCGCCCTGCGCTGGATGCTGGAGCGCAAGTACGGCACCGACGGCGCCAAGGAGCGCATTTTCGCCATCACCGACCCCTGCAAGGGCGCTCTGCGTCAGATGGCCACGGAAGAGGGCTGGGAGACCTTCGTGATCCCGCCCAACGTCGGCGGCCGCTTCTCCGTGCTCACCGCCGTGGGCCTGCTGCCCCTGGCCGTGGCCGGCATCGACATCGTCCAGGTGCTCAACGGCGCCGCCGACGCCAAGGAGATGTACGATCTGCGCGCCTTCGAGAACCCCGCCTGGCAGTACGCCGCGGTCCGGAACCTGCTGTACCGCAACGGCAAGAGCCTGGAGCTGTTCGAGTCCTTCGAGCCCGGCTTTAAGATGTTCGGCGGCTGGTGGCAGCAGCTGTTCGGCGAGTCCGAGGGCAAGGATGGCAAGGGCATCTTCCCCGCCACCGCCGAGTTCACCGCGGACCTGCACTCCCTGGGCCAGATGATCCAGCAGGGCCAGCGCAACATGTTCGAGACCATGGTCCGCTTCGACGCCCCCGAGCAGAAGTACACCATCGGCTCCGACTGGAAGAACCTGGACGGCCTGAACTATCTGGAGGGCAAGACTCTGGACTTCGTGGACGAGAAGGCCTTCCTGGGTACCGTGGCCGCCCACGTGGACGGCGGCGTACCCGTAATCATCATGGACGCCGGCGAGCTCAACGACCGGAAGGTGGGCGAACTGTTCTACTTCCTGGAGCTGTGCTGCGGCATCTCCGCCTACATCCTGGGGGTCAACCCCTTCAACCAGCCCGGCGTGGAGCTGTACAAGCGGAACATGTTCCAGCTCCTGGGCAAGCCCGGCTACGAGAAGTAATCCTTTCCACAACAACCAGGCCCTCCCGGGCAATGTCCGGAAGTTACGGCATTGCCCCCGGGGCGGCCAAGGGCAAGAAACAGTGCATCCGGCAGCGGGTGCACTGTTTCTTTCAAAGTGGCATTAGCAGTAAGGGGCCTTCCTTTCTTGCTGCGGGATTATGCGGCTGGACGGAAAAGGGCGAAAAACAAAAACGTCCGCTTGGAGAGAACAAAAGGTCTTGACAAGCGGAACATTTTTCGCTATCATAACGTCCATAGAGCAAAAGCGTTTGAGCAGAAACCAGTACCCGGTCCCCCTCCGTTTCAGAGAGCTGTTGTTTGGTGCGAAACAGCAACGGCAGGCGCCGGTGAATTCCTTCTGTGAGCTGTGGGCTGAAGGCTTCGGCTGTGTAGGCCTTACCGGGGGCAACCGTTATCTTGCGGGGGTGTGCTTGCACCTATCGAGGTCCGTTCCGTGAGAAACGGGCGAAGCAGAGTGGTATCGCGGCTTTGGGCCGTCCCTGCGTTTTCCTATGTGGAAAACGCAGTTTTTTTGTGGTTTTTCATGCCGCAAGGGCATGGGAACATAAAATCAAACTCAAACTTCGCACCCCTGAAAAACCCAACTTTTTAGCCGATTTCGCGAAATAAAAAAGCAGTACAGACCCAATGTATGGTATAATGTAATCGCTACAAAACACCAAACACATACAAGGGGTCTGCACTATGAACAGTATAGCATTTGATGTCGAAAATGAAAAGCGTTTTTCTTCCAGAAT
>CALXFT010000022.1 GCA_944387635.1 uncultured Oscillospiraceae bacterium
TGATGATCGGCATCATGGCCGTCAGCGCCGTGGGCATTGTGGCAGTTATCGTTCTCCTGCGCAAGCGCGGCAAGAAGTAAGATAAACCCATAAAAATCAGAGGTCAGATATCTGGCCTCTGATTTTCGATTAACGATCTGCTCGCGCGTCCTTACGGCGCGGCGCTCCGCGAGCATCCCGCCCTTGCGGGGAAACCAAGAGGCCCGGACATTGCGTCCGGGCCTTGGATCGTTCTTGATTTACAGCAGCACCAGGGGCTTGATCAGATCTCTGGGCTTGTCCTTCATCATCATCAGGGCGGGTTCTACGCCCTCCAGTCCCTGGAAGGTGTGGGTAATGAGCTTCTCAGGGTGGATTCTTCCGGCCATGACCAGACGGGCCAGCTTCTCGGAACGCACCCGGCCGCCGGGCATCAGTCCGCCCCGGATGGTCTTGTGGCCCATGCCGCAGCCCCATTCGCCCCGGGGGATCTTCACATAGTCCCCCTCGCCCAGGTAGTTGACGTTGCCGATGATCCCGCCGGGCTTCAGCATCCGGATGGCCTGGTCAAAGGTGTCGTTGTCGCCGCCGGCCACGATGATCTTGTCCACGCCCTGGCCCCGGGTCAGATCCATGATCTGCTCCACAATGTCGCCCTGGCGGTAGTTGATGATCTCCGTGGCGCCGAATTCCCGGGCCAGGTTTGCGCAGTTGGTGCGGGAGCCGACGGCGTAGATCTGGGCCGCGCCGCGAATGGCAGAGGCCGCCACGGACATAAGCCCCACAGGGCCGATGCCGATAACCGCCACATTGTCGCCGAACTGGATGTCCGCCAGCTCCGCGCCGTGGAAGCCTGTGGGTACCATGTCGCTGATCATGCAGGCGGCCCCCAGGTCCATGCCCTGGGGAAGAAGAGCCAGGTTGCCGTCGGCGTCGTTTACGTGGAAGTACTCGCCGAAGACGCCGTCCTTGAAGTTGGAGAATTTCCAACCGGACAGCATGCCGCCGGAGTGCATGGGATATCCCTCCTGGGCGGCCTTGGAATTCCAGTCCGGGGTGATGGCGGAAACCAGAACCCGGTCGCCGGGCTTGAAGTCCTTCACCAGGGCGCCGACCTCCACAACCTCGCCAACGGCCTCGTGTCCCAGAATCATATTGTGACGGTCGCCAATGGCTCCGGCCCAGACGGTGTGAACGTCAGAAGTGCAGGGCGCCAAAGCGATGGGTTTGCAAATGGCGTCCATTGGCCCGCATATGGGCCTTTCCTTCTCGATCCAACCGGTTTCACCGATCTGAAGCATTGCAAATCCTTTCATAATTCAGTTCTCCTTGCTGTTTTTGCATATTTTGAATCAGGAAATTTTCCTGTATTCGATAAATTTTTATCAATAAAATTATATCATATTATGCGCCAATAAGCAATAGGAATTATATGAAAATTTCGTTAAATTATGTCCGGCCGGAAATCTTCCGGAGACTTGCGTCTTGTCGAATTGTGTAGTATAATACCCAAAGCCAGTAAACTGTTTTCCAGGGAGGATTTATGGGTATTGTTGTGATCGGAGCGGTTTTTGTGGATATCAAGGGTTATCCCGAAGACGTATTTCTCCCCACGGGCAGAAACGTGGGCAGGGTGGAGCATATCCACGGAGGCGTTGCCCGGAATGTGGTCGAAGACATCGCCAACTGCGAGCTTCGCCCAACCTTTGTCAGCCTGGTGGACGAGTCCGGCACCGGGGCCGATGTGGTGCGCAAGCTGAACAGCCACAAGGTCAACACTGATTTCATCCGCAAGACCCCCGACGGCATGGGCACCTGGCTGGCCGTGTTCGACAACGACGGCGACGTCTGCGCCTCCATCTCCAAGCGGCCCAACCTGATGCCCATTTTACAGACCCTTCAGGAGCACGGCGACGAGATCTTCGCAAATGCCGACAGCGTGATCATGGAGATCTGCGTGGACAAGGAGATTGTGAAGGCCGTTCTCGCCCTGGCGAAGAAGCACCATACCAGGGTCTACGGGGTCGTGGCAAACATGAATATTGCCCTGGAGCGCCGGGACTTTTTGAAGTCCCTGGACTGCTTCGTATGCAACCGGCAGGAGGCCGGAATCCTGTTCTCCGACGACTACACCGGCCGGTCTGTCCGGGAGCTGGAGGAGGTCCTGGACCAGAGAATCCACGCGGCCAGGATCCCTGCCATGATTATCACCCTGGGGGCGGAAGGGGCCGTGTATGCCAACCTGAAGGGCGAGCGGGGCTTCTGCCCTGCCCGGAATGTCAACGTGAAGGACACCGCGGGCGCCGGAGACGCCTTCTGCGCCGGGGCCGCCATCGGCCTGACCTACGGCAAGGATCTGGGGCAGGCCTGCGAAATCGGCGCCATGCTGGCCGCCTCGGTTCTCGTCACCTCCGAAAACGTGTGTCCCCGATTCCTGCCAACGGAGCTGGGGCTGGATATGGATGTTTAATCTATGGAATACAAGCGTATTTTATCCATTCAGGATCTCTCCTGCCTGGGCCAGTGTTCCACAACGGTGGCCATGACGGTGCTCAGCGCCTGGGGGCATGAGACCTGCGTGCTGCCCACGGCCCTGCTGTCCACCCACACCGGGGGCTTTGGGACCCCGGAGGTGGTCCATCTGGACGACTTTCTTTTCAGGACCCTGGACCACTGGGAGCGCCGCGGCATAACCTTCGACGCCGTTCTGATCGGGTACCTTGGCAGTCTGAAGGCCGTGGACGCGGCGCGGCAGGCGGTCTCCCGGCTGCTGGCCCCCGGCGGCGTCTGCGTTCTGGACCCGGTCATGGGGGACCGGGGCAGGCTCTACTCCGGCTTTGACCTTGAGTATGTGGAGGCCATCCGGGACCTGTGCCGGATCGCACACATTATGCTTCCCAACACCACCGAAGCGGCCCTTCTGACCGGGACGCCCTATGAGGAGGCGGAGGGAGCGGCCTATGCCCGGAAGCTTCTGGACAAGCTGGACCATCCCCAGGTCCTGCTCACCGGCGTTGGCCCCACGGCAGATCAGACCGGCTTTCTGCTGAAGCAGGGGGGAAACGTACGATCTTACCATCACCGGCGCATCGGCGCCGGCTGTCACGGCACCGGGGATCTCTTCGCCGCCTGCCTGACCGGAGCCTGGATGCGGGGCAATGAACCGATGGAGGCGGGCCGGATGGCGGCGGACTTCGTGTGCGCCTGCGTGGAAAACACCCAGGGGGACCCGGACCACTGGTACGGAGTCAAGTTCGAGCCCCTGCTGGCAAAGTGGATACAGGAGAGGAAGGGGCAGTGACTGCCCCTCTTTTTTTTCGCGGATCTCTTCCACTTTCGATTCCTTTGTTGTATAATATTATGTAAACAAAAAGTCGGAGGAAGCGGCTATGAAGACCAAAACAAACAAACCCGCCCGTCTGCGCAAAGGGCTGGGGATCCTTTTCCTGCTCATGGCACTCCTGGGGAGCCTTGTCTGGACCGTTCTGTTCCGGATCAACCGGTTTTCTCTGTCCGTGACAACGGTGGGGGACAGCGTGGTGGAAATTGAATACGGCGGGCGTTTTGAGGAGCCGGGGGTGACGGTGTCCCTTCACGGGACCCGGTTCTGGAAGACGGGGATCCCCGTTTCCGGGGCGAAGCTGACGATGGAGGGGCAGGTGGATGAGGCTGTGCTGGGACGCTACACCCTGGTCTATCACGCCTCCTGGATGGGGCTCTCCGCCCAGACGGAGCGGAAGGTCTGCATTGTGGATACCCAGAGCCCGGTGATCCGGCTGACAGAGCCGCCGGATGGCTTCTGGGACGGCCGCGGGTCCTTTCAGGAGCCGGGGTTTTCGGCGGTGGACAACTATGACGGGGACATCACGGACCAGGTGCGGATTCTCCACGAGCCGGGCCTGGTGACCTACTCCGTAACGGACCGCTGCGGCAACCCGGCCAGTGTTCAGCGGAAGATCCCCGTGTTTGACCGGGAGCCGCCGGTGATCGAGCTGACAGGCGGCCAGAACCTCACCATCGGAGTGGGCAAGCCCTATACAGAGCCGGGGTTCCGGGCGGAAGACGCGGTTGACGGGGATCTGACGGCCCAGGTTCTGGCGGAGGGAACGGTGGACTGGCTGCGGCCCGGCATGTACGACATTACATACAGCGTCAGCGACGCCCAGGGAAACGCCGCCTCTGTTACCCGGCAGGTGGAGGTAGTGGCCCAGCCCCGGCCTGAGACCCAATGGCCCCAGGAGAAGACCATCTACCTGACCTTTGACGACGGTCCCGGTCCTCACACCCGCCGTCTGCTGGATGTTCTGGACCGGTGGAATGTAAAGGCGACCTTCTTTGTTACGGGCTTCGGTGATACGGAGCTGATGAAGCAGATTGTGGAGCGGGGACACAGCATCGGCATTCACACAGTTACCCACGACTATGAGACCATCTACTCCAGCCCGGAGGCGTATTTTGACGATCTGTACCGGATGCAGGAGATCATCTACGCGGCCACGGGGGTGCGGACCACTTTGATGCGGTTCCCCGGCGGCAGTTCCAATGAGGTCAGCTGCGCGCTCAGCCCGGGGATCATGACCACCCTGACCCAGGCCGTTCAGGACGCGGGCTTTCAATACTTCGACTGGAATGTGGACAGCGACGACGCGGGCAGGGCAAGAGATGCCAAAACCGTGTTCGAAAATGTGACCGAGGGCCTTGCCCAGACGCGGGTCGCCATGGTTTTGCAGCACGACATCCACGGCTACAGTGTGGACGCGGTGGAGCAGATTATTGCCTGGGGTCTGGACCGGGGCTATGCCTTCCGGCCTCTGAACGAACACAGCCCGGGCTTTCACCACCAGGTGAACAACTGACCCCCGGTCCGATCAAAGAAAAGACCCGCGCCGCCCGGATGATCGGACGGTGCGGGCCGTAATGCAAAAGGGGCGGACGCTGCCGTCCGCCCCAAATTCTTATCCTTCCGCCACAAGGGAGTAGACCGCGCCGTCGGTGACGTCGGTCAGGTCAATGCCGGTCTGGGCGTACTCGCCGTCAATGTAGAAGGCCCAGTACATCTGGTCTGCGTCCCAGTCCAGGGTGATGCCGTTGACGGTGGTGACATACAGGCCGTACTCGCCCTCTTCACCGGCGATCAGGCCCTCGGCCAGCAAGGCATCGCCTACGGTCTTCTTGTCCGTGGTGTAGTCGAAGGTGGTCTCATTTCCATCCGGGTCAGTGACGATCACCTGGAAGGAAACGCTCTGGGCCGGTTCGGTCTCGGTGCCGGCGTCGCTGCATCCCACGAAGCTCAGTGCCATAGCCGCAATCAGCACCATACATCCGATGAGACACAGCATGGATTTCATGCTGAATCTACGCATAGTTGTACGCTCCTTATTCATTATTTTTCCTCTCTGCACCGGTTTCCGCGGCGGAGGAAATGGGCTGCCGGATATTCCGGCTCGGCGCGCCCCTCGCTCGGCCTTCTCGGATCGCTCCAATGACCAACCCGCCGCTGCGGCGCGGCAGTTTGAGCGGGGGATAAAAGCGCCTTACGGCGACGGACTCGCGCAGGATTCGCACCTGCTTCCCCGAACAGCAGGGCCATTATAGCACATTTCCATAAGAAACTCAATCCCATTTTGAATTCCTTATTGCACATTGGGAAAAAATGTGCTACACTGAATCCGACATTTGAAATATGACAGAAAACAGTCACTGTTGAATTGGAATGGGGAAATCCCAACGGTACCAAGCCGCCGTAGACGGACAAAAAAAGCCGCTTATCCCATTGGCGAAGGCTGAGAAGGGGTAGGCAACCAGGCGTCCGGAGTCGGCATACGGACTTTGACTGAGCCGGTCAGACTCTTGGGGACGGTCTGGGGGCTTTGCGGCTGTATCCGCATGGTTCGCGGGCGGAGCCGCGCCGATTTTTCGTCCCCGAAAGGGGACTTTTTCTTTATGCGCAGCGACGCCTTTTCCAAATATCACCCGCTGACCAACTTCGTTTTCTTCCTGGGGGCCATCGGCTTCGCGGTGGTGATCCAGCACCCGGCCTACATTGGCGCCAGCTGCGTGGGGGGAGCGCTGTACCTTCTGCTGCTGAAGGGGCGCAAGTGCCGGAATATGCTGCTGGGAATGCTCCCGCTGGTCGTGCTCATGGCGGCCTGGAATCCCCTGTTCAATACCTACGGCGAGCATGTGCTGTTTACGGTCTTCGGAAGGCCGTACACTCTGGAGGCTCTGTGCTACGGCATGGCAATTGCCGGGATCTTCGCGGCGATGATGCTGTGGTTCAGCTGTTACAGCGCGGTGCTGACCAGCGACAAATTTATCTGTCTGTTCGGGAAGCTGATCCCGGCCTTGTCGCTGCTGATCGTCATGGTGCTCAGAATGATTCCCAACCTGGTCCGCCGGGGTAAGCAGATCCTGGACGCCAGAAAATCCATCGGAAAAGGAGTCGGGGAGAACAACAGCCTGAAACAGAAGCTCCACGGCGGTATGCAGGTCCTGTCCGCTCTGACCGACTGGGCCTTGGAGGGCAGCATCGTCACCGCGGACTCCATGCGGGCTCGGGGCTACGGCACGGCCAGACCCACAAGCTTCCGGCTTTATCATATGACGCTTCAGGACTGGGCGCTGCTGGCGTGGATGGTTCTTCTGGCAGCCCTGGTCATCGCGGCAGGCGGGACCGGAGCGGAATACACGCCTCAGATCGACATCCCACGGCCCGGCTGGGGCTTTATCGCCTACTGCCTGTATCTCATGATCCCGTCACTGCTGCATGGAAAGGAGGCCGTTCAATGGGCTGTCTCGATATCCAGAATCTGACATTTGAATATTCCACTGGCCGGGAGCCGTCACTGCGGGATGTGAGCCTGACCATCGGAAAAGGGGAGTATGTGGTCCTGTGCGGGCCTTCCGGAAGCGGCAAGACCACGCTCCTGCGGCATCTGAAAACCATGCTGACTCCCTACGGGAAGCGAAGCGGCGCTGTGTACCTGGACGGGACGCCTCTGGAGCGGATGACGCAGAAGGACCAGGCTGCGAAGATCGGGTTCGTCATGCAGAACCCCGAGGACCAGATCGTCACGGACAAGGTCTGGCATGAACTGGCCTTTGGGCTGGAGTGCCTGGGGGTGGACCCCAAGGCCATGCGGCTTCGGGTAGCGGAAATGGCCAGCTACTTCGGAATCCAGAGCTGGTTCCAGCGGGATGTGGCCAGCCTGTCCGGCGGGCAGAAGCAGCTTCTGAATCTGGCCTCCATTATGGCCATGCAGCCGCAGATTCTGATTCTGGACGAGCCCACCAGCCAGCTGGACCCCATCGCCGCCTCGGATTTTATGAATACGGTCAAGAAGATCAATCTGGAGCTGGGGACCACCATCCTGATTACGGAGCACCGGCTGGAGGACATCTACCACCGGGCGGACCGGGTGGTGGTCATGGACCAGGGCCGTATCCTGGCAAACGATACGCCCCGGAAGGTGGGGCA
Source organism: uncultured Oscillospiraceae bacterium (assembly GCA_944387635.1). GTDB lineage: Bacteria > Bacillota > Clostridia > Oscillospirales > Oscillospiraceae > Faecousia. The sequence goes on from CALXFT010000022.1 coordinate 7,457, forward strand.
GCTCCTGTGGCGGCAGGATCATCCCATGTTTGCGGCACTGCCCGCGCCTCTGCGGGCATATTACCAGGCGGGGGAACGGGGAGAGGGGCCGATTACAGTCCGGGAAGGCCGGGACTGGCTGACCGGGACCTTTGAAAACCGGCCGGTGACCATTCCGGAGCCTGCGCGCGGGGAAAAGACCTTCCCGGAAAAGGACCCGGCCCTGAAGGCCAAGGGCCTGTGGTTCCGGTATGAAAAGGACGGCCCCGACGTCTTGCAGGACCTTTCGGTCACGGTTCCCAGGGGCAGCCTCTTTGCCATTGTGGGCGGAAACGGGGAGGGGAAGTCTACCACCCTGAAGGCCTTCTGTGGCGTCTGCAAGCCCTACCGGGGAAAGATTGAGATCTTCGGCAGGCCTCTGAGGGAATACAAGGCGGACCGGCTCTACAAAAATTGCGTGGCCATGCTTCCCCAGGATCCCAAGAGCCTGTTCGTCAAAAGCACGGTGCTGGAGGACCTTCGGGAGATGTGCCGGGAGCCGGAGAAAATCGAAGCCGTGGCCCGGACCTGCAACATCGTGCCGCTGCTGGACGCCAATCCACAGGACCTGTCCGGCGGCGAGCAGCAGCGGGCGGCTCTGGCCAAGGTATTGCTCACCGAACCGAAATTGCTTCTGCTGGACGAGCCTACCAAGGGCCTGGACAGCATGTTCAAAAAACAGCTGGCAGACATTCTGCGGGCCTTACAGGCCAGAGACGTCACCATTGTTATGGTCTCCCACGATGTGGAGTTCTGCGCGGAATACGCGGATCTGGTGAGCATGTTCTTTGGCGGCCAGATCCTGACCACAGATACGCCCCGCCGCTTCTTCGGGCAGAACAGCTTCTACACCACGGCGGCCAGCCGCATGAGCCGGTGCATTTTTCGAAATGCCGTCACGGCGGAGGATGTGGCGGAGCTGTACCTGGCCAATCTGGAGGGAAGGTCATGAAACGAAGCGTCTGCATCAACCTGTTTACCTGGCTGATCCTGATCCCGCTGACCTTGTTTCTGGGGACCCGGCTGACAGGACGGTGGTACTACCTGACCAGCACCCTGGTCATCATTGAGGCCATGTTGCCCTTTTTCTTCTCCTTTGAGACCCGGAAGCCCCAGGCCAGGGAGTTGGTGACCATTGCCGTCCTGTGCGCCCTGGCTGTGGCCTCCCGGGTGGTGGTCCTGATCCCCAACTTCAAGCCTACCACGGCCATCATTATGCTTTCGGGCATCGCCCTGGGGCCGGAGGCTGGCTTTGTCACCGGGGCTGTGACGGCCTTTGCCAGCAACTTCTTCTTCAGTCAGGGACCATGGACCCCCTGGCAGATGATGGGATACGGCTTCGGCGGCTTCTTTGCCGGCGTGATTTTCGCCAAAAGGAGAGCCTGGCGCAATCCGGCGGGGCTGGCGTTGTTTGGCTTTTTTACCATTTTGCTGGTGGTAGGGCCGCTGCTTGACTGCTGCACGCTGTTCACCACGGGCAGCAGGCTGTCCTGGAGCTATGCGGCGGCGGTTTTTATCGCCGGATTCCCCTACAATCTTCAACATGCCCTGGCCTGCGGCGCGACCATGCTGGTGTTCGGCAAGCCGCTGCTGGCGAAGCTGGACCGGCTGATTGTAAAATACGGCATGATGGATGCCCGGAAGGAGGGCTAGCCATGCGTCAGAAACTCTATCTCTCCACCATTGACCCGAAGGCAGGACAGCTTGCCAGGGATTACGGCCTTGGCGTAGAGATCGCGGAATACTGCACCGCCTGGAATATGGACGCGGACTTTGCCCGGACCGATCAGACGGTTCGCAGGGCCATAGACGGTGTACAGCGGCGGATCTTTCACGTCCCCTTCAATGAACTCTTTCCCTGCGCCATTGATCCCCAGGCCCGGGCTTTGGCGGCCCGCCGTTACCGTCAGGCCATGGAATTGGCCGCTGAGTACGACTGTAAGAAACTGGTGATCCACGGCGGCTATGTGACCAATGTATACTTCCCCGCCTGGTATACCCAGCAGTCCGTCTGCTTCTGGCGGGAATTCCTGGAGACGGCCCCTGAGGACGTGACCATTTTCCTGGAAAACGTGCTGGAGGAAGAACCCCAGATGCTTCTGGACATTCTGAGGCAGGTAAAGGACCCCCGGCTTCGGATGTGCCTGGATGTGGGGCATGCCCATGTGTATTCGAAAATCCCGGTGATGGAATGGCTGGAGGCCTGCGCCCCTTGGATCGGCCACTTCCACATCCACAACAATGACGGAAGCTGGGACAGTCACTGTCCCCTGGATCAAGGGACCATTCCCATGGAGAAATTGCTCGGACGGATCGAACAGCTGTGTCCCCAGGCCAGCCTGACCCTGGAACTGGCGGAGGCGGAATCCTCTGTCCGGAATTTACTGGAGGCGTGAACAATGGAAACAATACTTTTGAAACGGCTGAAGGGAATCACGCCCTTGGATGGGGACGCCATGTCGGCAGCACGGGCCAGACAGGCCCAATTGGCCAAGCCGCCCGGCAGTCTGGGACGGCTGGAAGATCTGTCTGTACAGCTGGCGGGGATTACGGGGAAGGTCCATAACCATATCCCAGGCAAGCAGCTGCTGGTCTTTGCGGCGGACAACGGCGTGGTGGAGGAGGGTGTTTCCAGCGCGCCTCAGTCGGTGACGCTGATGCAGACTGTGAACCTGACCCGGGCCAAGACCGGGGCCAGTGTTCTGGCCAAACACTTCGGCTGCGGCGTCACCGTCTGCGATGTGGGGGTCAACGCTGAGATTCGGGATTCCGGGGTACTGGACCGGAAGATCGCCTACGGAACCCGGAACATAGCGAAAGGCCCGGCCATGGACCGGGATCAGGCCCTTCGCGCCATTCTGACCGGCTGGGACCTGGCTCTGGAGACGGAGGCGGATGTGCTTGGGATCGGGGAAATGGGCATCGGCAACACCACCACATCTTCGGCGGTGCTGGCGGTGCTGCTGGAGGCCGATGTGGAAGCTGTAACCGGCCGGGGCGGCGGCATTACCGACGACAGCTTCCGCAAGAAAAAGGAAGTGATCCGCCGGGCCATTGCCCGCAACGCGCCGGACAAGGACGATCCGGTGGATGTGCTGGCGAAAGTGGGCGGGTTTGACCTTGCCGCCATGTGCGGCGCGTTTCTGGGCGCTGCTGAAGCCCGGAAACCTGTGGTCATCGACGGATTTATTTCGGCGGTGGCGGCCCTGTGCGCCGTTCGGCTGTGTCCTCTTGTCCGGGGATACCTGATTCCCAGCCATGCGTCCTTTGAGATTGGCTATCAGCTGGCAATGAAGGCCATGGAGCTGGAGCCCATGTTCCTTTTGGGAATGCGGCTGGGAGAGGGCAGCGGCTGCCCTCTGGCTTTCCAGGTCCTGGAAGCCGCCTGCGCCGTCATCAACGACATGGCGACCTTTGACCAGGCGGGGATCGACGACGGGTATCTGGAGCCCATTCGGCAGGGGGATCGCTTTACCGTGGAGGGGAGAACATGATCTGCTTCATCTCCGGCGGCGCCAAGAACGGCAAATCCACCCTGGCCCAGAACCTGGCTTTGTCACTGGCCCGGGGCGGGACCCATTACTATGTCGCCACCATGATCCCCACGGACGGGGAGGACCGGGAGCGGATTCGCCGCCATGTGGAAGACCGGAAAGGTCTGGGATTTGAGACCATTGAGTGCGGCCGGAATATTCTTTCCTGCCTGGACGGAGCGGACCGAGAGGCCACCTTCCTGCTGGACAGCGCTACGGCGCTTCTGATGAACGAGCTGTTCCCGCCGGAAAAGAACTATGAGATGGACGTCCCGGCTGCCAAACGCTGCGCGGAAGAGCTGACGGCCTTTGCCGGATCGGTCCGGAACGCGGTGATCGTCAGCGACTACCTGTATTCCGACGCCATCCGCTACGACCGGAGCACCCAGGTCTACCAGCAGTGTCTGGCGGACATCGACCGGGCTCTGGCGGCGGTCAGCGACACGGTGGTGGAGGTTTCCGCCGGGCAATACATTGTGCACAAGGGAGCGCTGAAGCTGTGAGGACTTATCTGCATGCCTTTGCCATGTGCCAGAGCATGTTCTGCGCCATTCCCTGTCCCTGGAAGATCTGGGACGAGGATGCCAGGGATAAAATGCTCCTGGCGCTGCCCCTGGTGGGGCTGGAGATCGGCCTGCTGTGGGCAGGACTGGCCTGGGCGGCGCAGGAGTTGGGACTGCCGGATCTGATCCGGGGGATTCTCCTGGCTGCCTGGCCCTACGCGGCCACAGGGTCCATCCACCTGGATGGATTCATGGACGTCACCGACGCGGTGGGGTCCTGCCGCAGCCTGGAGCGGAGGCGGGAGATCCTGAAGGATTCCCATGTGGGGTCCTTTGCGGTGATCGGCCTGTGCCTGACGGTCCTGGCCCAGTTCGCTTTTTTTTCTGCCGGAGAAGGGGACTGGCGGATTCTGATCTTCTTACCGGCAGTGAGCCGCTGCGGCTCTGCTCTGGCGGTGACGGGACTGAAATCCATGTCCACCAGCCAATATGCGGCCCAGGAAAAGCCCAGATCCCGATTGGCTGTTCTTGGGGCTGTGCTTGCGAGCGTTATGGCCGCCGGATGGCTGTTCTGCGGGAAATATGTCCTGGTCCTGGCCGGGTGTTTGGGGGGATATGGTCTTGCCCTGCGCAAGGGATACCGCTCCCTGGAGGGGATGAACGGGGACATTGCCGGATACGCCCTGACCAAGGGAGAGCTCTGGGGCGCTTGTATTTATGGACTGATGGCGGGAGGAATATTATGATACTGATCATTGGCGGCGCGTATCAGGGGAAGCTGGGATTTGCCCGGGACGCGTTTTCCGTGACGGAGGCGGAAATCTTCGACTGTACCGGAGCCTCCATCGACTTTTCCAAGCGGTGCGTCCGGCATCTGGAGGAATTTTGCTATGCCTGCGTAGAGGCCGGGGTGGAGCCGAAGGACTATTTTCTGGAGCATAAGGACCAGTGGCGGGACAGCATTCTGATCTGCCGGGACATTTTCTGCGGCGTGGTACCCACGGACCCGATACAGCGGGAATGGCGTCAGGCTGCCGGACGGCTGTGCCAGTATCTGACGGTGGAAGCGGAGCGGGTCAGCCGGATCTTCTGCGGACTGGAGCAGCGGCTGAAATGACTGTTTACCTGATCCGGCATGGAAAGACCTTGGCCAACGAAGGGCATCTGTACTGTGGCAGCACGGACCTGCCCCTGTCACCGGGGGGAATCGAGGAACTGGGGCGCTTAGCTTACAGGATGCCGAAGGCCCGGTTCATCACCAGCGGCATGCTTCGGACCGAGCAGACCCTGGAGCGGCTCTTTGGACAGGTTCCCCACATCCGGGATTCCCGGTTCCGGGAGGTGGATTTTGGGATCTTTGAGATGAAAAGCTATGAGACCCTCAAGGATACGCCTGCCTATCAGGCGTGGATCACCGGGGATAACCGGGCCAATGTACCCCCCGGCGGGGAGAGCGGTCAGGCTATGGCAAAGCGAGTCCTGGAGGCCTTTTCTCAGGTTCAGGCCTCCGGCCAGGACACGGTGATCGTGACCCACGGCGGCGTGATCGCGGAGATTATGGCCCGTCTGTTCCCGGAGGAGGGAAAGAATCGCTATCAGTGGCAGCCGGAGAACGGGAAGGGCTACGCCATCCGCGGCGGGACCTACCGCCCCATACCGGAATAAGCAAAGACGCAGGCCGGAAATCGGTCTGCGTCTTTTACGTGGTTTACGGGGTAAACAGGGGGGTGGAGAGATACCGGTCTCCGGTATCCGGCAGCAGAGCCACAATGGTTTTTCCCGTGTTTTCCGGCCGCTTGGCCAGGTTGACCGCCGCCCAGAGGGCCGCGCCGGAGGAAATGCCTGCAACAACGCCCTCGGTTTTCCCCAGCAGTCTGCCGGCTTCGTAGGCGTTTTCGTTGGTCACGGGGATGATCTCATCGTAAATGCTGGTGTCCAGGACCTCCGGGATAAAGCCCGCGCCGATGCCCTGCAGATTGTGGGGGCCGGGTGCGCCGCCGCTGAGTACCGCGGAGGTGGCAGGCTCCACGGCAACCACCTTTACCATGGGATTCTGAGACTTCAGATAACGGCCGGTACCGGTGATGGTGCCGCCGGTTCCGACGCCTGCCACGAAGATGTCCACCTGGCCGTCGGTGTCCCGCCAAATCTCCGGCCCGGTGGTGCTGTAGTGGGCCTGGGCATTGGCGGGATTGACGAACTGACCGGGGATGAAGCTGTCCGGAATCTCAGCGGCCAGTTCCTCGGCCTTGGCAATGGCGCCGGACATGCCCTTGGCTCCCTCGCTGAGAACCAGCTCCGCGCCGAAGGCGGTCATCAGAAGCCTGCGCTCCATGCTCATGGAGTCGGGCATGACAATGATGACCCGATATCCCCGGGCGGCGGCCACACAGGCCAGACCGATGCCCGTATTGCCGGAGGTGGGCTCAATAATCACGCTGTCCGGCTTCAGGAGGCCTTTGGCCTCGGCGTTGTCGATCATGGCCTTTGCCACCCGATCCTTGACGGACCCGGCGGGGTTCAGATATTCCAGCTTGGCAAGCAGTTTTGCATTCAGTCCCAATTTCTTTTCCAGATGGGTAAGCTCCAGCAGGGGCGTATTGCCGATGAGCTGCTCCACAGAGGTGTAAATTTGGCTCATGATTCAGTCCTCCTGTTCCATACGATCATAATTCGCGTTTCTCTGATTATAGCCCGGGGACATGGATTTTGTCAATAGGCTGCCGGCTCGGAGCCTGAGGAAAGTCTTTACATCCATGGAGGTCCATGGTAGAATGAAATCAAAAACGGAGGGATCTCGTATGACCCAGTGGGAACAAAAATACTATGATAAGCGCGGTCAGCTCCTGGCTCGGAACCTGGAGAGCCGGCACTTTCAGGCATGCTACTGCGCCAACCGGCAGGACGCCTTGGAAAAGGCTTTGGCGTGGATTCCGGAAGGCTCCTCCGTGGGCTGGGGAGGCGCTCTGTCTGCTCAGCAAATCGGTCTGATGGACGCGGTCAAGGCCGGTCCCTACCGGGCCATTGATCGGGACATGGCAAAGGACCCCCAGGAGCGGGAGCGGCTGGTCCGGCAGACCCTGCTTGCCGACGTCTTTATCACCGGCGCCAATGCCCTGAGCATGGACGGCCAGATGGTGAACATCGACCGCATGGGCAACCGGCTGGCGGCCATCAACTACGGCCCCAAAACCGTTCTGGTCATAGCGGGGATGAATAAGGCGGTCGATTCCCTGGAAGCGGCCGTGACCCGGGCTCGGACCATCGCGGCCCCCATGAACAAGCAGCGATTTGACGGAAAGACCCCCTGCGAGATCACCGGCGTCTGCGGCGACTGCAAGAGTGAAGAATGCATCTGCAACCAGATCCTCATCACCCGCCGCTGCCGCCCTGGGGGCAGGATCAAATTCATCCTGGTGGGGGAGAACCTGGGATTCTGATTTTGGCCCTTCGGCAGGAAATAATCGACAGTACAACGTCCGGCCCCAGGAAGGGGCCGGACGTTGCGGGTTTACTTTCATAATAGCCTTCGTGGAGGTTATTTTGCGGACAGGTCCACGGCCCGGCGGAGAATGGAGTGGGCCGGTACGGGCCTGGGCAGCCGCATAGTGAAGCGCATCTGAGGAGTCTTTGGCTCTTCCAGGGGATTTCCCTCGGGATCGGTCATGGGACCGGCGGCCATGGAGAAGGGACGAAGGTCCGGCCCCACCACTTCCAGGGGATCGCCCACCCGGAACTTGTTGTTCAGGCTGCAGAGGGCAAGGCCTGTGTCATCGCAGGAGAGGACCTTGCCGCAGATCTGCCATTGGCGGATGTACCGGGAGTGCTCCACGTACTGGCCGGGTTCGCCGAAATAGAAGCCGGTGGAGTAGAGACGGTGAGACACATGCTCCACCTCGTCCCGCCAGACAGGATCGGGGGGACGCCCGGCGGCAGCGTCGTCGATGCAGTGGCGGTAGGCTCCGGTGACGATGGCGGCATAGTAGGCGGATTTGGCGCGGCCTTCGATTTTGATGCAGTCCACCCCGGCGTCCATCAGCTCCGGCAGGTGGTCGATCATGCACATGTCCCGGGAATTCAGGATATAGGTCCCTTTCTCGTCTTCAAAAACCGGGAAGTACTCCCCGGGCCGTTTCTCCTCCATCAGGGCATACTGGTACCGGCAGGGCTGGGCGCAGGCGCCGCGGTTGGAGTCCCGGCCGGTCATGTAGTTGCTCAGAAGACACCGTCCGGAGTAGCTGACGCACATGGCGCCGTGACCGAAGGTCTCGATCTCCAGGGCGGGATCAGTCTTCTGCCGGATGGTCCGAATCTCGTCCAGGCTCAGTTCCCGGGCCAGGACCACCCGGCTTGCGCCCAGGTCGAACCAGGCCTGGGCGCATTCGTAGTTGGCAATGGACTGCTGGGTGGAGATGTGCCGCTGGCATTTGGGAGCGTATTTCCCGGCCAGGGTGAAAGCTCCCAGATCCGCCAGGATCAGCGCGTCGACCCCGGCGTCCTGGAGCCGCTCCAAATAGGCGGGAAGCTGTGCGACTTCCTGGTTGCGGGGCATGGTGTTCACGGTGACATGACAGGCGACACCGTGCTCATGGGCATATCGCACGGCTTTGGGCAGCTCCTCCGGGGAGAAATTCCCCGCGAAGGAGCGCATACCAAAGTCTGTCCCGGCCAGGTATACGGCGTCGGCTCCGTAGAGAACGGCCATTTGCAGCCGTTCCATGTCGCCGGCGGGACTGAGCAGTTCCAATTTTCTCTTCATCAGCCGTCCCTCGCTGCCGCGAACTGGGCGCGCCAGGCTTCGTGCTCTTCCTGCGTGGTGGAGAACTGATGGGTCAGCGTGGCGGGATTGAGCACATAGTAATAGTAGTTGGTGGTGGCGGGGTTCAGCGCCGCCTTCAGACTGGCAAGACCGGGGTTGGAGATAGGCGTGGGGGTCAGGCCGGTATTGGTATAGGTGTTGTAGGGGCTGTCCACCTGCAGGTCCTCGGTGGTCAGGTCTGTTTTGCCGTCCAGGGCGTAGACGATGGAGGCGTCGATGTTCAGATAGGGGGGATTGTCGCCCCAGTTGAACAGACGGTTGTAGATGACGGAGGCGATGATGGGACTTTCTTCACTGTTGGCGGTCTCCTTTTCAATCATGGAGGCCACAATGGTGATGTCCCGGGTGGTGAACCGGTTCTCGGCGATATATTCCTCGCTCTTGCCGCCCTGCCGCATCAGATTGGCCAGATACTCGTTCAAGGTGTCGATCTGGGCCTGCATCTCCTCATCGAAGCGGTAGCCGAAGTTGTCCAGCATCTTCTCCAGCGCTTCCTTTGGGGTGGAGTTTTTATAGAATTCGTAGGTGTCCGGGAACAGGAAGCCTTCCAGGCAGTATTCCGTACCCCGCTCCACATAGGTCAGGAACCAGTAATCGTCCAGCTCGCCCTCGGCCGCGTAGGAGCCCAGGTCCACAGCGGTACAGATCCGGTTCTCTTCCAGAAGCGAGAAAATCTGACGGCAGGTGTAGCCTTCCGGAATGGTCAGCGTCACCACCTCCCGGCTGGAACGGGGGGTCATAAAATTGACAAGGGCGTGGTAGTCGTACCGGGTGTTCAGGTCGTAAATGCCGGGCTGAATGTCCTCCTCGGCATTGGAGATGGAGGCGTAGAGGCTGAACAGGCTCTTATACCGGATCAGTCCGGCGTCATAGAGCTTATCGGTGATATCCTCCATGGTGTCCGCATCGTAAATGGTGACGGTGACCACCTTGTCCTCTTTTCCGAAGGCCAGGATCTCAGCGGCGCAAACCCAGAGCATCCGTCCCGCTGTGACGCCGATGGCCAGAATCAGGGCCAGCCATACAAAGGTCACCAGAATGTTGGGGATGCCCAGAAAGCCCTCGCCCTTTTTCTTCTTGGGGCGGCCCTTTCGGGCAGGCCGGTCATGGGTGGGAATGGCGTCCGAATCGTCGGGCTTGTGGAACATGGCGTCGAACTCTTCGCCGTTGTCCCGGTACTCCTGGTCGATTTCATCCTCAGGCTCCGGCGTTTCGTCTTCTGTGGTTTCCTCCTGGAATGCCGGATCATCCAGGATGCCGAAATCAAAGGGGGGTTCTTCTTGGCCATGACCGAGCATGCCCTGATAGTCCATGGCATGGTCGTCCGCGGTGAGCTCCTGCCTGACCTCGGGGACGGACAAGAGGGAATCCGCCGGAAGCGTGTCCTCGTTTTCGGCATCGGGATGGTCATCCACATTGGGAATCTTCTCCATAAAGGCCGCGCCGGTGGGGCGGGTGCGTTCCGGCTCGGAAACCGGGGCCGGGGGCTCCGACTGGGGGGAGGTTTCGGATTCCGGGGGACCCGGGAGCACATCCGGTTCCGGGGTGACGACAGCTTCGCCGCCGCTGTCCGCCTCGGCCGTCTCGGGCCGGAATAAAGTGTCTTCCGTGACAGGCAAGACCGCGTCTTCAGCCGTGAGCTCTGGCTCCGGAGAAAGAACCGGCTCCTCCTGGGGCTGGGGGAATTGTTTTTCGTCCATGGTATGCTCCTCCCGGTCAGCGGATGACGATCTGCTCTGCCACAGACCGGGCAGCCTCCGGACCACGCAGGGCGGAGATAATGGCCAGGCCGAAGGGGACGGCGCAGCCCGCGGAGGCACCGGTGACCAGGTTGCCGTCGGTGACAGCAGGGGCGCCGGGGTCGTGGTGGGCTTTGGTCATCTGGCTTTCACAGCCGGGATAGCAGGTAGTGTTCCTGCCGTCGGTGATGCCCAGGTCCGCCAGCACTGTGGGACCGGCGCAGATGGCGGCGGTGAGCTTGCCGTTATCCCAGGCGAACCGGATCAGATCCATGGCGGCCTGACTGCCGCGAATGGAGGCTACGCCGCCCAGACCTCCGGGAAGGATGACGCCTTCCAGCTCGGTCAGATCCACCTGACCCAGCTCCAGATCGGCCTCAATGCGGATGCCGTGGCTTCCGGTGATGACCTTGCCGCCGATGCCGACGGTAGCGGTGGGGACCCCGGCACGACGCAGAAGATCCAGAGGGGCTACAGCTTCGGTTTCTTCAAAACCGGTTCCAAGTAACATGTAAATCATTTTAAATCCTCCAAACAGGCCGCAACACAGCGGTATATTTCTTCGTGGATATCCTCGGCGGAGCGCATCCGGCCGTCCTGAACACAGGACACCAGCTTCCACCCATAGCGCTGGGCCGCGGCACGGCCGGCCTGTCTGCAGGAAGCCAGGTAAACGGTATCCTGTTCGTGAATATCGGCGTGGGTATTGGTGTCCTGCTCCCGGCGGCGCATGAGCTGCTCCGTGAAAACCGTAGGCATGTCCAGATAAATGGTCAGATCGGGGCGAGGGAGCCCCAGCTTCTCAAATTCAAAGTCCGAAAGCCAGTCCAAAAACGCGTCCCGCTCCTCCGGCGGGAGCTTGGAGGACTGATGCACGGCATTGGAAGTGGTGTAGCGGTCGGATATCACCAGGCCGCCGGCCTGATACCAGCCGCCCCATACCTTCTTGTAGGAGGCATAGCGGTCCACGGCATAGAAGGTGGATGCGGCGTAGGCGTTTACGTCCGATGGGGAAGTGCCAAACTCCCCGCCCAGGTACATCCGGATCAGCGCGGAGCTTGGCTCGGAATACTGTGGAAAAATCATCTGTTGAAAGGCCTGGCCCCGGGCTTCCAGCCGCTGGGTCAGCAGACGGAACTGTGTGGATTTGCCGGAGCCGTCGGTGCCTTCGATAACAATTAGTTTGCCCATTTATGTTCTCCTTATGGTGTGGACATATTTGGATGGACCCGCTCAGGGCGGATCAACAGTCTTAATATAGCATATTTCATCAAATTTGTCCACCACTGCCAGAAAAGCGGAATCTTAATTTTCTGAAAACACCGGAACAATCCGCCGATTCCCGCATCTGCGGTTGCAAAAAAAGGAAAAAGGTGGTATGATATTCTCAGAGGATTATATCTTACTAATGACAAAGGAAAACATACATGGAAGTTACATTTGAAAGCCTCGGCCTGTCCGAGGCAATGCGCAAAGCGTTGGAGCAGAAGGGATACGGATATCCCACCACCATTCAGGCCCAGGCCATTCCTCCGTTTCTGGAGTGGAAGGATGTGATCGCCAAGGCGCCTACGGGTACCGGAAAGACCTTCGCTTTCGGCATTCCCATGATCGAGCACATCGATCCGGCGGTGGAGGGGGTCCAGGGGCTGATTCTGGCGCCCACCCGGGAGCTGGCCATTCAGATCGGCGAGGAGCTGCGGGGCCTGCTGACCTATTTCCAGGGGATTCGGGTGGCGGTGCTCTACGGCGGCGCCGGCATCGGCGGCCAGATCAAGCAGTTGGAACGCAAGCCCCAGATCGTGGTAGCCACCCCGGGACGGCTTATGGACCATTACAATCGCAAAACCATCCGCCTGGACAAGGTTCAGACTGTGGTCCTGGACGAGGCGGACCGGATGCTGGACATGGGCTTTTTTAAGGATGTGACCCGGATTATTGAGAAGGTAAAAAACCGCCGGAATCTGGGCCTTTTCTCCGCCACCATTTCCCAGGAGGTCATGACGGTCTCTTGGATGTATCAGCGCGATGAGGTGGAGATCACGGTGGAGCCCAAGCACGAGGACCGTCCGGACATCGACCAGTACAGCCTGACCTGCACCCCGCTGGAGAAGGCGGAGACCACCCTTCGGCTGATCCGCAGCCAGGGCTATGGCCGTGTGATGATCTTCTGTAATACCAAGCACATGTGCCAGCGTTTGTGCGACGATTTTCAGAGGGCCGGACTGGACTGCGACTGTATTCACGGCGACATTCGTCAGAAGCAGCGTGAGAAGACCATGCAGCAGTACCGGGACGGAAAGCTTGCCGTCCTGATTGCCACGGACGTGGCCTCCCGGGGCATCGACGTGGAGGACGTGGATTGCGTAATCAACTATGACGTCCCGGAGGAGAATGAATACTACGTCCACCGGATCGGCCGGACCGGCCGGGCCCAGCGAAAAGGCATTGCCTGGAGCATAGTCAGCAATTTCTCGGAGAAGGCCAAGCTGGATGAGATCTGCAAGTTCTGCGCCTTTACGGTTCATCCCATGATTCTGGAGGCTGACGGGACGCTCCGGGAGGAGGAAGTCAAGCCCGCTGCCGTGCCGAAAAAAAGGAGATTCCGGTGAATCCCCGGGAGCGGGGGTTTCTGCTCCTGACCAGCCGCCTGGGTGACCCGGAGCGGCGGCCCCTTTCTCCGGCGCGGCTGAGGACCCTTGCGTCCCGGGTTTGTGAGGCCATTCCGGAGGACCCGGACCGGGAGCTTGTGCCGGATGACCTGATCGCAATGGGCTTTGACCCGGAATTTGCCCGACGAATCCAGGCTTTGCTCCAGCAGGAGCACCGGCTGGAGGCCTATGTAAGGCGGGCGAAGCAGTTTGACTGTGTGCCAGTGACCCGGGTCAGCCCGGACTACCCAGCGCTTCTGCGGCGCCGGCTTGGATTGGACAGCCCCGGCTGCTTCTGGGCCAAGGGGGATCTGGCCATTTTACACACACCGGCCCTCTCCCTGGTGGGGAGCCGGGAGCTTCAGGAGCCAAACCGCGCCTTTGCGGCCCGGGTGGGCGTCCTGGCCGCGCGGCAGGGCTTGACCTTAGTATCCGGCAATGCCCGGGGAGCGGACCGGACGGCCCAGGAGGCCTGTCTGGAGGCAGGGGGGCAGGTCATCAGCATCGTGGCCGACGACCTGCGCAGTCAGCCTTTACAGAAACATGTGCTGTATCTGAGCCAGGAGGACTACGACGAGGCTTTCTCTGTCCAGCGGGCGTTGAGCAGAAACCGCAGCATCCATGCCTGGGGGGCTGTGACCTTTGTGGCCCAGGCGGACCTGGGAAAGGGCGGCACCTGGGACGGGACAGTGAAAAACCTGCGTTGCGGCTGGACCCCTGTGGCCTGCTTTCAGGACGGAAGCGAAAGCGCTCGCCGGCTGGAGGATTTGGGAGCCTTTCCGCTGACCATGGAGGAGCTGGAACAGCTTCGGATCTCCGAGATCGGCAGATTCTCCCTGTTCGACCCATGACCGGTCCCGTCATGGGTCCGTTTTCCATAGCTTTCATTGAGGTTTTATATGAGCAAATTCTTCCCACGATTTTTTATTCTGCTGATCCTGACAGTCCTCACCGTAACCATGGTCCCGGGGGCCGCGGCGGAGGAGACGGCCCTGGAACAGAGCATTGCCCAATTGGTGGAGAACCAGGATAACCGCCGGTTCATACAGGCCATGCTGAACTACTATCTGGAAAAGGATCAGGCGGTGCGTCAGACTCTGGAGGACGGTTACTCGGCGGTTTTCTTCTTCGAGGGGTGTTCGGACAATCTGGATGAGCTTCAATACCAGGATCTGACCTACTACCGGGTATCGGCTGTGTGCCTGGCCCTGCGCATGGACGCCCAGGGACGGCCTTACTTATGCTATTACAATGAAGATTGCAGCACCCTTCCGGACCGGCCCCTGGAATACGGCGCCTGGGAACTGGAGGATGTTGGCGAGGTGGGTCCTGCCACCATCTGTGACGGGACTTATGAGATCTTCTCCGTGCGCCACGGCGGCGCCTATGAAGCCTTGCATGTACGCACGGACGTCTCCGACGGAACCCTGCCTGCCATATATATGACTTCAGAGGGCTATACCAGGGCCCGGGCCACCCACATCAATGTCCACACCCGGACAAGCAATCACACCATTCAGGGGGCTATGTGGTCTTCGGGATGTCTTCTGGTGGGCGGCGGCGATTTCCGGGAATTTCTGGAGATGATGGATTCGGTCTACTATACGGCCTATGACACCTTTCAGATCGGCGACCGGGTGGGTACCTTAACCATCAACCGGCAGTGCCTGAAGGAACGGCTGTATGAGCTGTATCAGAACACCGATGCGGTGGACATGCTCCTGGCGTCGTCCAGGCAGATCCTGCCGGAGCGTTATCTGAGCCAGTGCAGTGATGTGCAGGAATTTCAGGAGGAGAAGCTGCTTCAGATCACCGCGCCGACCCAGCTTCGGACCCTGCCGTGCAGCCGGTCTACGGACCCCCGGTCTCTGACAGAGGCCCATCTGGACGAGGGGGACGAGGTGCTGGTGACGGGGGCGATCCGCAACAGCGCGGGAAACGTGTGGTACCTGACGGAAAAAGACGGGCGCACCTTCTACCTGTTCAGCGGCTGCACCCGGGAGCCTGGATGGTTCCTGTCCATGTTCCGCAGCGTTTTCGGCTGACCCTGCGGTTTAAGGCTTTGAAGATATTTCACTGAGTATTCTTTGGGATTTGCTCTCCTTTTATCGGGGAATTTACAAATTGTTCAGACAAACCCAAACAGGCTTGGTATAATGAACTGGATTGAACGGAGGGGAAATCCATGGCTTTTGTAGAATTTTACGGCGTCGGAAAAACGTATCATATGGGCGAAGTGGCCATTGAGGCCCTGCATGACGCCAGCTTTGAGGTGGAAAAAGGGGAGTTTACGGTGATTGTCGGCCCCTCCGGAGCGGGTAAGACCACCTTGCTGAACATTTTGGGCGGCATGGATACTCTGACCACCGGAACGGTCTTCCTGGACGGCAGAGAGATCTCGGCCCTGAACCGCAAGCAGCTGACGGAATACCGTCGGCATGACGTGGGATTTGTATTTCAGTTTTATAACCTGATCGGGAACCTGACTGCCCTGGAAAATGTGGAGCTGGCCAACCAGATTTGCAAGGAGCCTCTGGACGCCGCCAAGGTGCTCAAGGATGTGGGACTTGAGACGCGGATGAAGAATTTCCCCAGCCAGCTCTCCGGCGGCGAGCAGCAGCGTGTTGCCATTGCCCGGGCTTTGGCGAAGAACCCGAAGCTCCTTCTGTGCGACGAACCCACCGGCGCCTTGGACTACCAGACCGGCAAGGCCATTTTGAAGCTGCTGCAGGACACGGGCAGAAGGACCGGCATGACCATCATCGTCATCACCCACAACGGCGCTCTGACCGCCATGGCGGACCGGGTTATCCAGGTCAGAAGCGGCACCGTCGCGTCGGTGCAGCTGAACGAACATCCACAGGACGTTTCGGAGATCGAATGGTAATGAAAAGAAAGGCGATGCGCACCAACCTGCGCCAATCCATCCTCAGATCCCTGGGCAGATACATCGCCATTGCGACGATCATTGCCCTGGGCGCCAGCATTTTCGTAGGTCTTCGCATGACCAAGGCGGATATGGTTGCCACAGGACAGGCATATATGGATGAACAGAATATGTTTGACCTGCGGCTGGCCACATCCTATGGCTGGGATCAGGATCAGCTTGCGCAGGTCGCTCAGCTGGAGGGTGTCGACCAGGCCGAAGGTGGGTTCTATATGGATCTGATCGTCCGGCAGGAGGCGAAAAAGAACGCGGAGGATCAGGTTTTTCGGGTCCACAGCATCCCCCAGTCCCTGAACCAGGTGCAGCTGCGCCACGGACGGATGCCTGAAAATCCCGACGAATGCCTGGCCGACGTCTTTTTCAATGACGAAAGCGTTTTGGGTACGAAGATTCTGGTCAGCGAAGCAAATGACGAGGACAACCTGGAGGACCTGACCCGGCGGGAGTTTACCGTGGTGGGCCTGGCCAGTTCGCCGCTGTACATGGACATGAATCGAGGCAACACCTCTGTGGGCAGCGGCACAATTGAGAACTTTTTGTACGTTCCCGAGGAAGCCTTCGACGTGGACTACTACACGGAGATCTATCTGACCCTCCCCGGTGATTATGCCATTTATTCGGAAGCCTATAACGACGCCATGGATCAGGCCGCGGACAGCCTGGAGCCGGAACTGGAGCGGTTGGCGCAGCAGCGGCTGGAGCAGGTGCGCCAGGAAGCGGAGGACGCCTATGCCGATGGTATGGAGGAATACGAAGACGGTCTGAAGTCTTTTTATGACGGGACCCATGAGGCCTATGAAGAACTGAAAGACGGCTATTGGGAACTGATAGACGCGGAGCAGGAGATCGCGGACAATGAACAGTCCCTTCTGGACGGCGAAGATGCTCTGGACGATGCCCGGATCACCATCCAGGAGAGCAAGATCGCCTTGCAGACCGGACGTCAGACCTTGGCCGACGCCAAATCGGAGGCTTATGGCCAGCTCAATGCGTCTAGTATGGAACTGCTGGAACAGATCCAGAACCTGTCCATGGACAGCCAGACCCTGACGGACCAGCTCCTGCAGATCAACGCCAGTCTGGTGGACGTGAACGCCGCCATTCTTCCCCTGGAGACGGAACTGGCAATGATCGATGCCTCCATTGCCCAGACCGAATCCCAGATCGACATGG
Organism: uncultured Oscillospiraceae bacterium; assembly: GCA_944387635.1. GTDB lineage: Bacteria > Bacillota > Clostridia > Oscillospirales > Oscillospiraceae > Faecousia. The sequence continues at coordinate 24,840 of CALXFT010000022.1, forward strand.
TGGATCTGACCATCAGCATGACGGATCAGTCCATTGCCTGGGAGCAGGCGAAGGAGCAGCCCGACGCGGACCGCATCGCTCAGTTGGAGCAGCAGAAGCAGGAGGCTCTGGACCGGCGGGCCGAGCTGGAAGCGCAGCTGGCAGAGCAGCAGGCCCAGCGGGAGGCCTGCCTGGCGGAGCTGGCCCCTTACTACGCGCAGAAAGAAGACCTGGAACGGCAGCAAAGCGAGCTGGAGGCAGAGCAGCAGGCTTTTGAGGACAGCATCGCGGCCCTTACGGAGCAGATGGTGCAGCTGGCTGCCCAGCAGGTCCTGATGGAAAATGAATTTGTGGCGGCGGAAGCCCAGCTGGAATCCGGTGAGGCCCAGCTGGAAGCGGCGGAAGCCCAGCTGGTCCTGCAGGAGGAGCTGATTGCCCAGGGCTGGGAGGCGCTGGAGGAAGGCAGGCAGGAGCTGGCCGACGGATGGCAGGAATACCGGGACGGCAAGGAGGAAGCGGAGCAGGAACTGGCCGACGGACGTACCGAACTGGCTGACGCCCGCGCCGAGCTGGCTGACGCCCGGGAGACCATCGACGCCATGACGGACCCTGGGCTGCATGTGCTGGACAGGACCTCCAATGTAGGCTACACCTCGCTTGACAGCAGCTCGGACATTGTGGCCGGCGTGTCCAAGGTGTTCCCCATGTTCTTCCTGCTGGTGGCGGCGCTGGTGTGCATCACCACCATGACCCGTATGGTGGACGAAGAGCGGACCCAGATCGGCACCCTGAAGGCTCTGGGCTACAGCAACCGGGCCATCATCAGCAAATACATGCTCTATGCCGGTTCCAGCGCGATTCTGGGCTGCGGCATGGGTGTGGTAGTGGGAAGCGTGGTCTTCCCGGCCATTCTGTGGGAGGCCTATAAGATCATGCTGTGCATAACGGACCGGATCGTGCTGACCTTCGATCTGGGCCTGTGCCTGACTGTGGTTGCCTCCTACACTCTGGTGGAACTGGCGGTCACCTGGTACTGCTGCTACCGGACCCTGGACGAGGTCCCGGCGGAGCTGATCCGGCCCAAGGCCCCGGACGCGGGGAAGCAGCTCCTGTTTGAAAAGCTGCCCGGCTGGAAAAAGGTCAGCTTCCTGAACAAGGTCACCATCCGGAACATCTTCCGCTACCATCAGCGGCTGGCCATGATGCTGGTGGGCATTGGCGGCTGTACAGCGCTGCTGGTTACGGGCTTCGGTCTGAAGGACTCCATCGTCAACATTGCCAACTTCCAATATGAGGATATCACCACCTATGATATACAGGTCTATTTCTCGGAAGGTCTGACCGAGGCGGATCAGGAGGCCTTTTCCGAAGATGTGGAGGAATATATCTCAGATATTGCTTTCTACCACCAATCCAGCGCGACCTTGGTCACCGAGGATCAGACCCGGGACATCTACCTCATCGCCTCGGATGGTGAAATCCAGCGGTTTATCAACTTCAACAACGGCAGCCAGGCGCTGTCCATGCCGGGGGTGAACGAGGTGCTGCTGTCTGTGGGCGTGGCGGAGGCCCTGGGGATCCAGGAGGGGGATACCATCACTCTGCGGGATCTGGACCTGCAGACCATGGAGCTGAAGGTCTGCGGAATTTATGATAACTATGTGTACAACTATGCCGTTGTCCTGCCGGAAACCATTGCCGCCAACTGGGGAACGGAGCCGGAGACTCAGATGGCCATGGTGAGCGTGGGGGAAGGCCAGGACGTACATAAGGCCAGTGCGGAGACCACGTCTCTGGACCCGGTCATAAACGTTTCCGTCAGCGACGATCTGGCCTCAATGGTCAGCGGCATGATGGACGCCCTGAATCTGGTGGTTGTGGTCATCGTGATCTGCGCGGGACTACTGGCGGCCACGGTGCTGTACAACCTAACCAACATCAACATCAACGAGCGCATCCGGGAGATTGCCACCATCAAGGTCCTGGGCTTTAACGCTGTGGAAACGGCGATGTACATCTTCAAGGAGAACCTGGCCCTGACCGGCATGGGTATGGCTGTGGGACTGGTGTTCGGCAAGCTGCTGCTGGATTTCGTCATCAGCCAGATCAAGATCGATTTTGTCTGGTTCCAGGCCCGAGCCTTGCCGCCGTCCTACCTCTGGTCCGCCCTGCTGACCATCCTGATGGCGGTGCTTGTGGACTTTATCTTCTACTTCAAGCTGGAGAAGGTGAATATGGCCGAAGCGCTGAAGTCTGTGGAGTGACCGGCAAACCACCGCAGATCTGCCGCTTCGGGAGATGCCGGAGCGAAACAAGACCGGAGGCTTCCGTTCACGGAGCCTCCGGTTTCCGCGTCCAAATAAAAATGAGAGATTGTATCTTGTAAGAGTTGACAAAGAGTGGTATAATACTCTGTGGTAGATTTTTACATGGAAGTATCCAATGCAATTCTGTTAGAAGGTGTTTTTATGACAAAGATTGATATTTACTCCGGTTTCCTGGGGGCGGGCAAGACCACCCTGATTAAAAAGATGATCGGCGAAGCCTACAAGGGCCAGAAGCTTGTGCTCATCGAGAATGAGTTCGGTGAGATCGGCATCGACGGCGGCTTCCTTCAGGATGCCGGGATCAACATTACGGAGATGAACTCCGGCTGTATCTGCTGCTCTTTGGTGGGCGATTTCGGTAAGGCCCTGACCCAGGTCATCGAGCAGTACCATCCCGACCGGATTCTCATTGAACCTTCCGGCGTGGGCAAGCTCTCCGACGTCATCGGCGCGGTGAACAAGGTCACCGGCGAGAACGTCTCCCTGGGCTACACCGTTGCCGTGGCCGACGCCGGGAAGGTGAAGGTCTATATGAAGAACTTCGGAGAGTTCTACAACAACCAGATCGAGACCGCCTCCACCATCATCCTGTCCCGGACCGATTCCATTCCTCAGGCCAAGCTGGACGCCGCCGTGGAGCTGCTGCGGCAGCACAATGCTGTGGCGACCATCGTCACCACTCCCTGGAACCAGCTGACCGGCGGGCAGCTGCTTAAGGCCATGGAAGGCAAGGCGTCTCTGGCTTCGGAGCTGGCACGGATGGAAATGGAACGGCTGGCGAAGGAAGAGGAAGAAGCGGAGCATTGCGGCTGCCATCATCATGGGGAGGACGAGGAGCACGGCCATGAGGACCACTGCTGCCACCATCACCATGAAGAGGACGAGGCGCATGACCACGATGGCCACTGCTGCCACCATCACCATGAGGAGGACGAGGAGCACGGCCATGAGGACCACCACTGCCACCATCACCATGAGGAGGATGAGGAGCATGACCATGAGGGCCGCTGCTGTCATCACCACCATGATGCGGATCATGAAGGCCATCATCACCACCATCATCACCACCATCATCACGCCGATGAGGTGTTCACTTCCTGGGGCGTGGAGACGGCCAGAAAGTTTGAAATGGGCGCGGTGGAAGCGGCTCTGCACGAACTGGACTCCGGTAAGTATGGTATGATCCTCCGGGCCAAGGGCATCCTGCCTGCCGCGGACGGAAGCTGGATCCATTTTGACTATGTGCCTGAGGAGTTCAACGTCCGCTCCGGCGGCGCGGACGTCACCGGCAAGCTCTGCGTCATCGGCTCGAAGCTGAATGAGGCCGGAATTGCCGCTCTGTTTGGGGTGTAAGCCATGCAGCAGATTCCGGTTTATGCCTTTACCGGATTCCTGGATTCCGGGAAGACCAAATTTATTCAGGAGACCCTGGAAGATCCCCGGTTCAACGCCGGGGAGCGGACCCTGCTGCTGGTATTCGAGGAGGGAGAGGAGGAGTACGACTCCTCCACCTACCCCCATCAGAACGTGTATCTGGAGGTGCTGGACCAGCAGACCGTGTCCCCGAAGGAGCTGCAGGCCCTGGCAAAGAAGTACAAGGCCCAGCGGGTTGTGGCAGAGCTGAACGGCATGCAGCAGGTGGGAGATCTGTATATGCGCTTCCCGGAGAACTGGGTGCTGGCGCAGGAGGTCATGTTTGCCGATTCCACCACCATCATGGCTTACAATGCCAATATGCGCAATCTGGTTATGGACAAGCTGGTGGGCGTGCAGATGGTGGTCTTCAACCGCCTGGAGCCCGGCGCCGATGTGATGCCCTTCCACAAGCTGGCCCGGGCCGCCAGCCGCCGGATCGACATCCTCTACGACTATACCGACGGCCATACCCAATTCGACGAGATTGAGGACCCGCTGCCCTTTGATATTAACGCGCCGGTCATCGAGGTCAGGGACGAGGACTATGCCCTGTGGTATCGGGATGTGTCCGAGGAGCCGGAAAAGTACGAGGGAAAGACCGTCCGGTTCAAGGCCCAGGTGGCCATGCTCCGCCGGGACAAGGACGGCATGTTCGCCCCCGGTCGGTTCGTCATGACCTGCTGTGTGGAAGACATTCAGTTCTGCGGCATTCCCTGCCGGTATGCCCAGTCCGCGGCTCTGACCTCCCGTTCCTGGGTCATGGTCACGGCGAAGATCTCCGCGGAAAAGCACAAGCTTTACAAGGGAGAGACCGGACCGATCCTGACGGCTCTGGAGGTCGTCACCGGAGCGGAGCCGGCGGAGCCCGATGTAGCAACATTCTGAGAAAATACAATTTCCAAAAGGACAGGAACTGCCTTGCGGCGCCTGTCCTTTTTCCATAGGCGGCCGTTGGAAAATGTGCTGTACATTTTCCCGGGCCTGGGGTATAATGAAGCAAAGGACCATATCCTGGAAACCCGGAAGGGGGAGAACATTATGTATCAGCCGCTGGCGGATCTGCTGCGTCCCCAATCGCTGGACGAGGTTTTCGGACAGGAGCATATTTTAGGACCGGACGGGGTGCTTCGCCGGCTCATTGCCTCCGGAAACATCCCCAACATGATCTTCTACGGTCCCAGCGGCACGGGGAAGACCACTGTGGCCAATATCATTGCCAAGCAGACCAGCCGCACCCTCTATAAGCTCAACGCCACTACGGCATCAACGGCGGACATCAAGGACATTGTGGCCCAGCTGGATACCTTTCTGGCCCCCAACGGGGTCCTGCTGTACCTGGACGAGATCCAGTCCTTCAACAAGAAACAGCAGCAATCCCTGCTGGAGCACATCGAAAACGGAAAGATTACCCTCATTGCCTCCACCACGGAAAACCCCTATTTCTATGTGTTCAACGCCATTCTCAGCCGCTCCACGGTGTTTGAGTTCAAGCAGATCTCCGCGGAGGCGGCCCTGAAAGCCGTCAAACGAGCGGTGGCCTATATGGAGCGTCGGACCGCCCTGCATGCCAGGGTCGAGGAGGAGGCCCTGGAGTACATTGCCGGATCCTGCGGCGGCGACCTGCGTAAGGCTATGAACGCTGTGGAGGTCCTGTTCTCGGTGGGACAGCAGCGGGAAAACACCATATCCATCACCCTGGCAGACGCCAAGGCGGTGACGCAGAAAAGCGCCCTGCGGGCAGACCGGGACGGGGACAACCATTACGATCTGCTCTCCGCTCTGCAAAAATCCATCCGGGGCTCGGACCCGGACGCGGCCTGCCACTATTTGGCAAGGCTCTTGGAGGTGGGGCAGATGCAGTCCGCGTGCCGCCGTCTCATGGTGATCGCCGCGGAGGATGTGGGTCTTGCCTATCCGCAGATCATTCCCATCGTCAACGCCTGCGTGGATATGGCCCTGAAGCTGGGCATGCCGGAGGCCCGGATCCCCTTGGGAGACGCGGCGGTCCTCATGGCCACCAGTCCTAAGTCCAACTCCGGCCACATTGCCCTGGACGCGGCGCTGGCCGATGTGCGAAAGGGCAGGAGCGGAGATTTTCCCCGGCACTTGCAGAACGTCCACGCCGACAGCTACACCATGGAGCGGGAGCAGGGATATCTGTATCCCCACAATTACCCGAATCACTGGGTCCGGCAGCAGTACCTGCCCGATGAGCTGGTGGGTACAAAATATTACGAATACGGCCCCAACAAGCTGGAGCAGGCGGCCAAGCAGTATTGGGACGCGGTGAAGAAACAGGAGGGATAACCATGGACATCCGGCTCAACGACATTCTGGTCATGAAGAAGCCCCATCCCTGCGGGGAAAAGCGGTGGCTGGTCCTGCGCACAGGCGCGGACTTCCGGCTTCGCTGCCTCGGCTGCGGCCATGAGATCATGACCCCCAGATTCAAAGCGGAGAAGAACATCCGGTCTGTGGAGCGAAAAGAAGCTGTGCAGACCGATTGAATCAGCCAACAGCCCAGACAGGGACCGTGCCTTTGCCGGTTCCTGTCTGGATTTTTTTACCGGACCCCTTCGACGGCCTGTACGGGAGGGAAATGCCGTCAAGCCCGGATTGAAGACGCATGGGGCGGAATCGGACAGGGCTTTGCCTGAACTTGCGGCGATCTGCGGCACGGGAACCGACCGACTTCTTTCCGGCGGCAGGGTATACTGGAACCAGAAAATACCGGGGGGTGAAAGGCTTGACCGTATATGTGGATTTGGTGGTAATTCTGAACTTTTTGGTGGATCTTTTGCTTCTCATGGGGACGAACCGGCTGGCCGGATTCCCGCTGGGGATCCGACGATGTATTCTGGGGGCCATGATCGGCGCGGTGTACAGCGGCGCGTGTCTGATTCCCGGATTTCGCTTTTTGCGGAATCCGCTCTGGCGCGGCGTCAGTCTTGGGCTGATCTGCGGCGCGGCCTTTGGCTGGAACCGAAGCGCCTGGAAACGCGGGGGTGTTTTTGTGATGCTGAGTATGGCCTTGGGCGGGCTGGCGCTCAGCTTGGGACGGGGGGATTTCCCGGACCTGGTCCTATCCGCGGCGGGCATGTGGCTGCTTTGCCGGGTGGCCTTCGGACAGGGAGTGGGCGGCAGGGAATACGTACCCCTGACCATTTCCTACGGTGGGAAAACCGTCAGCCTCATCGCTTTGCGGGATACGGGGAACACCCTGCGGGACCCGGTCTCGGGAGAGGGGGTCTTCGTCCTGTCCGGGGAAGCGGCCCAAAGGCTCACCGGCCTGACCGAGGGGCAGCTGCGGGACCCGCTGAAGACCATTGCCCAGAGGCCCATCCCCGGTCTGCGGCTGATCCCATACAGGACGGTGGGGCAGGGGAGCGGCATGCTGCTTGCCATGCGGCTTTCCGAGGTGAAGGTGGACGGAAGGCGGCAGGAGGCGGTGGTGGCATTTTCTCCGGAGGGACTGGCGGGGGCCTGTCAGGCCCTGGTGACGGTATGAGCGGAAACAGGCGCGGAACAGGAGGGAAATTATGATACTGTTAAAATGGCTGCGAAAATTGGGACTGCTGACAGAACAGGGGATCTACTACATCGGCGGCAGCGACGTTTTGCCGCCCCCCTTAAAAGGGGTACAGGAGCAGGAGGCCCTGGAGGCCCTGGAGCGGGGAGAGGAAGGGGCGAAGAGCCGGTTGGTGGAACACAATCTGCGATTGGTGGTCTATATCGCCCGCCGGTTTGAGAACACCGGGATCAATCTGGAGGACCTGATCTCCATCGGGACCATTGGCCTCATGAAAGCCATCGGTACCTACCGGCTGGAAAAGAAGATCAAGTTGGCCACCTACGCCTCCCGCTGCATTGAAAACGAGATCCTCATGTACATCCGGAAGACGGCCAACCAAAAGGCGGAGGTCTCCCTGGATGAGCCGATCAATATGGACTGCGACGGCAATGAGCTGCTGCTTTCTGACATTCTGGGGACGGAGGAGGACATGATTCTGCGCCCTCTGGAAGATGACGTGGATATACGGGTCCTGCGCCAGGCGCTGGAAGAGCTGCCGGACCGGGAGCGGGAGATCGTGCAGATGCGCTTTGGCCTGGCGGGCAGGAAAGAACTGACCCAGAAGGAGGTGGCGCAAAAAATGGGAATCTCGCAGTCCTACATTTCCCGCCTGGAAAAGCGGATTATGCAGCGGCTGAAAAAGGAATTCATTCGACAGACAAGCTGCGCTTGACTTTTTCGGTGGATCCGTGGTACAATTTTATCGATAATTTTTTTATCGATAAGTATTTGATGGATTGCGGTGATGGAGGAAAATGGAAGGAAAGAAAATCTCAAAAGCAGTGCTGAAGCGGCTGCCCGGCTACCTGGCCTATCTGAAGAGTATGCCGGAAGACGCCCCGGCGAACATATCCGCCACAGCCCTGGCAAACGCTCTGGGTATGGGCGAGGTCCAGGTACGTAAGGACCTGGCTATGGTCTCCGATGGCGGCCGGCCCAAGATCGGCTATCTGCGGGAGAGCCTCATCGAGGACATCGAGCAGTTCCTGGGTTATGACAACACTACCGACGCGGTGCTCATCGGCGCGGGTAAGCTGGGCCAGGCGTTGATGGGCTACAGAGGATTTGACGAATACGGCCTGAACATTCTGGCGGCTTTCGACGCCAATCCCCAGATGGAC
>CALXFT010000023.1 GCA_944387635.1 uncultured Oscillospiraceae bacterium
GTGTTTTGTAGCGATTACATTATACCATACATTGGGTCTGTACTGCTTTTTTATTTCGCAAAATCGGCTAAAAAGTTTGGTTTTTTAGGGGTGCGAAGTTTGAGTTAAGATTTTAAAAGAGAATCGTTATGAGGAAGCTCTGAATCAATTGTCCGGGCGGAATTCCGGATCTCCTGCCGCAGCTGATGCAAAAATGCCTTCAGAACGTCGTTCTCTCCCGACCCGGTGAGACAGAAGGCGCCGAAGGACAGCTTTGGGGCCTCGGAAATGGGAATCCGGCGCAGTCCCGCGGGGACCTGGAAGGCTGGCAGCATGGCCAGGCCGAAGCCCGCCTGGGCCAGAACGGCGGCGGTCTCCGCGCTGGCGGCGAAATGGACCTGGGACGGGTCCTTCCCCTCGGCCAGCTGCCACTGAAGCCGGGCGGCCTCGGGGATTAGCTGGATGGGGTTGCAGAAGATCAGAGACTGCTGCCGCAGCTGCTCCACGCTCACCGATTCCCGGCAGGCCAGCGGGTGGTCCTCCCGGCAGACGCAGACTATGGGGCTGTCCAGCAGAGGCTTGTAGGTGATCCGGGGCCGGGACTCCTTGCTGTCAAAAATGTCCAGCGCCACATCGGCTACGCCGTTTTCCAGGAACTGAAACAGCTGTTCCCTGGGCGCCACTGCCAGAGTGGGGTGCAGGTTGGGCCAGTTCCGGGCCAGCTCCTCCAGGGGCCGGACCAGAAGGAACAGGGACTGATGGCTTCCGCAGGCAATGGACAGCCGCTCCATGGGCTTGTCCTCGGGGCTGTGAAAGCGAAGCTTGGCCTGGGCCGCTATGGCCACCATACTCTGGGCGTCCGCCAGGAAGGACTTCCCCTCCGCCGTCAGCTCCACCAGGCGGGTGGTCCGGCGGAACAGCTGCACGTTCAGCTCGCTCTCCAGGGACTTGATCTGGTGGGTGATGGCGGGCTGGGAGATGTTCATCTGCTGGGCGGCCCGGGCAAAGTTCAGCGTGTTGGCCACGGCCAGGAAACAGCTCAGTTGAAAGGTATTCATAGGCGTCGCCTCCTGTGTCGATTCATATTTCCATTATAGCACAGACGCCGGGGCATAGGCAATGGTCGGAACCTCGTCTTTATCAATAAAAGAAATTTATTGAATCCAATAAACATCTATTATTATTTTAGCACTCTCACCTTGACAGTGCTAAAAACGAAAGGTATAATAAGGTCAAACATCAAGCGGAACCACAGGTCCCAACCATTGAAGGGAGAAATGAAGTTATGTTTACAACGTATGCGATTGCGAGAAATTTGTTTGATGAGCTGGTGGACTCCGCCTTCGGCAACCACAACACCACGGGCCTGATGTACACCGACATCAAGGAGACGGAGCAGGGCTTTGAAATGGCCATGGATCTTCCCGGTGTGAAGAAAGAGGACCTCACCGCCGAGCTGAAGGACGGCTATCTGTACATCAGCGCCACTATGAACCGCCATGAAGACGGGCAGAACAACGGCAAGTACCTGCGCCGGGAGCGGTTTGTCGGCACGGTCCGCCGGACCTTCTACGTCGGCAACAAGGTGACTCAGGAGGACATCCGTGCCCGGTTCCAGGACGGCACGCTGTACCTGTCCATCCCCAAGAAGCAGAAGCCGGCCCTGGAAGAGAAGAAGCTCATCGCCATCGAGGGATAATCCGCCAACCACGACGAAATACCTCCTGCGCGGCCGCCCGGGGCTTCCGCCCCGGGCGGCTTATTATATCGGAAAGCCCGCGACAGCGAATCAGGGAACTTCCGAAAAGTTTTTAAAGAGAATCCGTATAACCCCCGGCAATTGGCAAAGGCAGACAGCGGCGAAACCGCTGTCTGCCTTTGTTCGTGTCAGGAGTCCGCCGGTTTCGGGAAGGTCACGGTGATGGCCGTTCCCTTGCCGGGGACACTGGTCAGATCCAGCCGGGCCTGGTGGATCAGAGCCGCGTGCTTGACGATGCTCAGGCCCAGGCCCGTGCCGCCTACCTCCTGGGAGTGGCTCTTGTCCACCCGGTAGAACCGTTCGAAGACCCGGTCCTGGTGCTCCGGCGGGATGCCGATGCCGGTGTCGGAAACCGTGACCCGGGCCTCCCGGTCCAGGTCCTCCACCCGGATGGTGAGACTGCCGCCGGGGCGGTTGTACTTGATGGCGTTGTCCGCCAGGTTGAACAGGATTCCGCAGATCAGCTGGGGAATGCCGTGGATCACGGCCCGTCCCCCCTCCAGGCGCATGGTCACATGGTGCAGCTCCGCCGGAGAGGCCAGGCTGGACAGGGTGTTGGCGGCCATTTCGTACAGGTCCAGATCCAGCCACTGCATGTCCGCCGCCCCGTCATCCAGCCGGGACAGGCGCAAGGTGTCCTCCACCAGCTGGATCATCCGCTGGGCCTGGTTGTAGATCTTCTCAGAAAATACCTGCATGTCGGCCTGGGGGACCAGGCCGCTTTTCATCAGCTCGGCGTAGCCGGAGATGGCATGCAGGGGCGTTTTCATCTCATGGGAGACGTTGGCGGTGAATTCCCGCCGCAGCTGCTCGGCCTGCTGCTTCTGGGTCACGTCAAACAGCAGCAGAACCACGCCGGAGACGGCGCCGCCGGTCTTGACGGGGCTGGCGGCGGCCAGGTAGTTGCCGCCTTCCAGGCAGACCGTGGCTTCGGCCTTGGTCCCGGACAGGGCCTGCTCCACCAGCACGGCCACCTCCGGGTCCCGGTTGGCCACGGAAAAATCCGCCCCCAGACAGTTGGGGGTGACGGTGAGCAGCCGGGCGGCGGCAGGATTGATGCTCAGTATGGTGCCGCCGCTGTTCATCAGCACCAGGCCCTCGTTCAAGGACCGGGTGACGGTTTCGAACTCCTTGCGCTTCTGCCGCAGCTCCAGGTCCTGAGCCCGAAGCCGGTTCTGCTGGGCCTCCAGCCGCCGCAGCAGAGGCTGGATCTCCTCATACTCCCGGTTGGTCATGGGCTCGTCCAGATTCAGCTCGTTCAGGGGCTTGACGATGTCCCGGGACAGGCGGCTGGCCAGGATCAGGGACAGGAGCACCGCCACGGCCAGCACCAGGGCGATGAACTGGGACACGTCCAGGGTCAGGGTCAGAACGGAGCTGTGGGCGCTGGACAGCCGGAGCACCGTGCCGTCGGGAAGCCGCCGGGCCGTGTACAGGCACCGCTCCAGAAGGGTGCTGGAATAGCGGGCGCTCTGGCCGTACCCTTCGGCAAGCGCCTGGGAGACTTCCTCGCGCCGCAGGTGGTTTTCCATGGTCTCGTTGTCGGAAGTGCTGTCGTAGAGCACCGTGCCGTCGGCGTCGATCCAGGTGATCCGGCAGGTGGACTGGAACTGGCCGTCGGTAAAGTAGGACGCGCCCTCCCGGGACAGGCTGTGGGCGATGAGGTCCAGCTCCTCCCGAAGCCGGTCAAACTGGATATCCGTAAAATAGGTGTACAGGACCCCCATGCACAGGGCCATGGACGCCAGCAGCACCGCCAGGGCCACCAGAATGATCGAGCGGAAGATCCGCCTTGTCATGCCTGCTCCTCCAGCCGGTAGCCCACGCCCCGGACCGTGCGGATGTACTCGCCGCAGCCGCCCAGCTTGGTCCGCAGGGTGCCGATGTGGACGTCTACGGTCCGGGTCTCGCCCAGGTAGTCAGCGCTCCAGATCCGCTCCAGCAGCTGGTCCCGGGTGAAGACCCGGCGGGGGTTCTCCATGAACAGGCGCAGCAGCTCAAATTCCTTCAGGGTCAGCTCCACCCGCTGGCCTCCGGCGTAGACCGTGTGGGCCTGGGTGTCCATTTGCAGGTTCCCCAGCTGCAGGCGCCCGGTGTCGGCCTGAGGCGCGCACCGGCGCAGCACCGCCCGGATGCGGGAGATCATCTCCGTCATGCCGAAGGGCTTGGCCAGGTAGTCGTCGGCGCCCAGGTCCAGGCCCACCACCTTGTCGTACTCCGTGCCTTTGGCCGAGGCCACGATCACGGGGATTCGGACCGTGGCGGAGTTTGCCCGGATTTTCTTCAGGATCTCAATGCCGTCCATGCCGGGCAGCATGATATCGAGCATGATCAGCTGGGGCATGGTGTGGTTCATGGCCTGGAACAGAGACGCTCCGTCGCAGAACCCCTCCGCTTCAAAGCCGGAAGCCCGCAGCGCGTAAAGCATCAGTTCCCGGATGCTGGTATCGTCTTCAACGCAGTAGATCATGATGTCTCTCCTTAAACTATATAACATTCCATGATCCATGCTACGACAAACTTGTAAGAAATGCAAGGGGTGTTTTGTAAAATCCTTGTAAATCACGGCGGAAGCCAACGCCGCGCCGTAAGCATTTACGCATATATGCTAGTCGCCTTTATACAGCAGAAATTGGAGGGGAATCGTACCGGCTCAGAAACCTGCGCGCCCCTTGGCTCTCCCTTTCGGGCAAGCCAAGGGCGGCCCGCAAGGCCGCAGGCTGGGCCAAGTCGATAAGCACCTGCGCATATTCAGAGCTTCCCCAGTTTCGCGTGAAAAAGCCCGGACAGGAAAGCGGCCTGTCCGGGCGGGGGTCAGAAAACGGTATTGTCGTTCTTGGAGTTGAAGCCGCCTTCGAAGGCGATCATCAGTCCGCCTTCCTCGGCGTAGAAGCTGCACAGGCCGCCGGTGGCGCCCATGCGGAAAACGGTGTTGGGATAGGTCTGCAGAACGATGTCCCGCAGGGCCAGGGCGGCCGCCTCGCCGTTGCAGTGATCGATGGCCAGCACATTGCCGTCCCGGAAGCCCCGCTCCACCATCATGTCGAACAGGACCTGGGTGCTCTTCCTGGGTCCCCGGGGCTTGTGGGCGGGGGCCAACTGTCCGCCATTGGCGGTGCCGCAGACCCGGATGTTCAGAACGCTGGCGATCTTGGCCACGGCGGGGCTGACCCGGCCGTTCCGTGCCAGATTGTTCAGAGATTCCAGGCAGAAAGCGGTATGCAGATGGTTCTGGTATTCCAGAACCTTGTCCCGGGTGGTCTCGAAGCTGTCGCCGGCTTCGTCACAGGCGCGGATCTTCTCGGCCATGAGCATGAGCTGCGGGCCGGCGGACAGGGAGTCAAGGATGCACACCTTCCGGTCCGGATGCTCCTGGGTGTAGATCTCGGCGGCCTGACAGGCGGCGTTGTAAGAGCCGGACAAGTACTTGGTGATGGTGATGCCGAAGACGTACTTGGCGTCGCCGAAGGCCTCCAGCCACTCCCCCACGTTGGGGCAGGAGGAGCCGGACTTGCTCTTGTAACGCTTCAGCTCCTCCACCATGCCGGGAACGTCCAGGGCGGGGGTGTCCACATATTCCCGGCCCGCGGTAACCTTCATGGGAACCCAGGCGAAATCCGCCCCCTCCAGGGAGAAACGGTTGCAGGATGAGTCGCTGACGATTCTAAAATTCATGATTGCCCTCCATCGATATCCGAATATCGGTTTTTCAATAACTGATGATATTGTATCAGCAGCCCGCATCTATGTCAAGAAAAACTTAAGATAAGGTTTTAGTGTTGACACTTTTGCTTTTTTTCAGTATAATAGCGCAAGGTGATGATTATGCAAACGGAAAACCAACGGCAGATCGCGGCGGCCATCCGGGACTTCCGGCTGCCCCGGTATCAGGAGATTCCCAATGTGGGGCTGTACCTGGAGCAGGCCACCAAGTATATCTGCGAATATTTAGCGCCGCTGGAGGAGTTTACCCTGACCAGCTCCATGATCAGCAACTATGTGAAAAAGGGTCTCATCGGCAACCCGGTGAAGAAGCAGTACAGCCGGGATCAGATCGCCTACCTGTTTTTCATTGCCGTGGGAAAAAGCGTTCTGTCCCTGGACGCCCTGGCCAATTTCCTGGAGCTGCAGCGGCGGACATACCCCATCCAAAAGGCCTACGACTATTTCTGTGACGAGTTCGAGAACGTGCTGCAGTTTACCTTCGAGGTCCGGGACCTGCTGGAGAGCACCGGTGAGGAGAGCTCCGTGGAAAAGCGGCTGCTGTACACCTGCGTAGTGGCGGCGGTGCAGAAGATCTATCTGGAAAAAAACCTGGAGTGGATCAGCCGGGAAAACCGGGAACGTCCGGCCTGAGATCATGGCCCGTCTCCGGAAAAAGCGTAGAACTGTCCTAAAAAGCTTCAGGGCAGTTCTCTGTTTTTGTCGCATATCCACAAAAAATAAACCGCCGACTTTGCTGATTCTTAGGGAGAAATCAGTTGACAAGAATCGCCGTTCGTGGTTAAATATATATTATATTAGGGAAGTTATGAATAAATCGCCTGTGGCTTCGCACAGAATTTTTTGACCCATCCGTGCAGTTTGAAAAGCGAGGGATCCCTCCGCTTTCCGGACTTTCGTCTGGGTCATTCTTTCTCTGTGCCGGCGCCTGCCGGTTTGTTCGGCGCTTCCCTAGGAGACCTGCCCAAATCCCGGCGGGATATCCACCAGTGCAGCGGCCCGCTCCCGCGGCGGCGTGCCATAGCCAAAGGGGACGAGCTGCTGTGCCGCGCGCAAACCCAAAAATAAGCAACAGGGAAGGAAGGATTTTTGTGGAACACTATTTGAAGGAAGTTTCCGAGGTCTTCCAAGACGTCGGAAGCACACAAACCGGCTTGACCTCCGCCGAGGCCGCGAAGCGCCTGGAGAAAAACGGCAAGAACAAGCTGAAAGAGGCGAAAAAGCAGTCTCTGCTGACCCGGTTCCTGAACCAGCTGAAGGACCCCATGATCATCATCCTGATCGTGGCCGCTGTCATCTCCGCCTTTACGGAGTACTACGAGGCCGCCCAGGCCGGCACCGCCTATTTCCCCACGGACACCGTCATCATCATGGCAGTGGTCCTGATCAACGCCATCCTGGGCGTGTTCCAGGAGAGCAAGGCTGAGAAGGCCATCGAGGCCCTGCAGGAAATGTCCGCCGCCACATCCAAAGTCCTGCGTGACGGGAAACAGATCACCGTCCGCAGCGAAGACCTGGTGGTCGGCGACGTGGTAATCCTGGAAGCCGGCGACGCCATTCCCGCCGACTGCCGGATCTTCGAGTGCGCCAGCATGAAGATCGAGGAAGCCGCCCTGACCGGTGAATCCGTCCCTGTTGACAAGCTCATCAAGGCACTCACCGGCAACAAAGAGAACGCCGTGCCTCTGGGCGACCGGAAGAACATGGCCTACATGGGTACGACCCTGGTCTACGGCCGCGGCAAGGCCGTGATCACCGCCACCGGCATGGACACGGAGATGGGCAAGATCGCCGACGCCATTGCCAGCGCCGAAGAGGGCCAGACTCCCCTGCAGATCAAGATGTCTCAGCTGTCCAAGATCCTGACCAAGCTGGTTCTGGGCATCTGCGTGTTCATCTTCGCCTTCCAGTTGCTGATGCATCGCAACGACCTGGGCCTGCATGTGGCCCTGGAGAGCTTCATGGTCGCCGTGTCCCTGGCCGTGGCCGCCATTCCCGAAGGCCTGACCGCCGTGGTCACCGTGGTGCTGTCCATCGGCGTAACCAACATGTCCAAGCGCAACGCCATCATCCGCAAGCTCTCCGCCGTGGAGACCCTGGGCTGCACCCAGATCATCTGCTCCGATAAGACCGGCACCCTGACCCAGAACGTCATGACCGTGGTGGATACTTACGGCTCTGACCAGAAGGAACTGGCCGTGGCCATGGCTCTGTGCTCCGACGCCGAGATCGACGAGGCCGGCAAAGTCACCGGCGAGCCCACCGAGGCCGCTCTGGTGGCCTATGCCAGCAAGCAGGGCTATCACAAGCTGCAGCTGTCCGCCGCCGCTCCCCGGATCGGCGAGGCTCCCTTCGACTCCGGCCGTAAGATGATGTCCACCGTCCACAAGACCGAAAAGGGCATCGTTCAGTACACCAAGGGCGCTCCCGACGAACTGCTGAAAAAGTGCAAGTACGCTGTGGTGGACGGAAAGACCGTCCCCATGACCCAGGAGATTCTGAAAGCGATCCTGGCCGACAACAAGCGCATGGCCGACAAGGCTCTGCGTGTCCTGGCCGCCGCCACCCGGCTGTGGGATCAGGCGCCGGAGAGCTATGACCCCAGCTTCCTGGAGCAGGACCTGACCTTCCTGGGCCTGGAAGGCATGATCGACCCGGTGCGTCCCGAAGTGACCGCCGCCATCAAGGAGTGCCGCAGCGCCGGCATCGTCCCCATCATGATCACCGGCGACCACAAGGACACCGCCGTGGCCATCGCCATGGAACTGGGCATCCTGAAGGACGTCAGCGAAGCCATCACCGGCGCGGACCTGGAGAAGATGTCCGACGAGGAATTCAACCAGAAGGTGGAGTCCATCCACGTCTACGCCCGTGTGCAGCCTGAGCACAAGACCCGCATCGTCACCGCTTGGAAGAGCAAGGGCTACGTGGTTGCCATGACCGGCGACGGCGTCAACGACGCCCCCTCCATCAAGAGCGCCGACATCGGCGTGGGCATGGGCATCACCGGCACCGACGTGACCAAGAACGTGGCCGACATGGTCCTGGCCGACGACAACTTCTCCACCATCGTCGGCGCCGTCTCCGAAGGCCGCCGGATCTACGACAACATCCGTAAGGCCATTCAGTTCCTGCTGGGCTCCAACCTCTCCGAGGTTCTGTCCATCTTCTTCGCCACGCTGCTGAACTTCACCATTCTGAAGCCCGTGCACCTGCTGTTCATCAACCTGGTCACCGACTGCTTCCCCGCTCTGGCTCTGGGCATGGAAAAGCCCGAGGCCGACATCATGCAGCGTAAGCCCAGAGATCCCAAGGAAGGCATCTTCAGCCGGGGCCTGGGTACCGACTGCGGCTACCAGGGCATGATGGTCACCGTTCTGACCATGATCGCCTTCTTCATCGGCGAGTACCTGGAGACCGGCCACTGGCAGTTCATGAACATCGCCAACTGTGAAGAGGGCATGACCATGGCCTTCCTGACCATGTCCATGAGCGAAATTTTCCACTCCCTGAACATGCGCTCCCAGAGAGGCTCCGTCATCGCCATGATGGCAAAGGGCAGCCAGAACTGGTACCTGCTGGGCGCCGCCGGCGTCTCCTTCCTTCTGACCACCGCGATCATCGAGGTCCCGTTCCTGGCCAACGCCTTCGGCTTCACCCCCATCAGCCTGACCGAGTACGGCATCTCCATGGCTCTGGCCATCAGCGTCATTCCCATTGTGGAAATCGTCAAGTTCTTCCAGCGCAAGGCCACGGGCTCCCGTCAGTAATTCCATACCGTATCCCCTTCGCGGACAGACCGGGAAACCGGTCTGTCCGCTTTTTTTGTATGCCGGGGATGGTTTCCAATGCGGAAAGTTGCGCCCCAGACGCACATTTTTCCACATAAGAAGGAATGTTTTGTGTAATTTAAACAAGGATTCGTGCAATAAAAACCGGTGTTTCTATATTATTCCCATATCCGCCCGCCTTTACTTCATCGGTGGAATGTGTTAAAATATACACATTGTATATTCTTTTCCCCGGTCGGGCGGGTTTTGCCCGGCGGCGGGATCTCGTCGCAACTATAAAGCCGGCCGCGCCGGTTCTATAGCCAGGCAGCCTCGGCGGCCTGCTTACCCCAAGCAAAAAATGAGAAAGGATGATGAAGATCATGAAAGCAACGAAACGACTCCTTGCCCTGCTGCTTGCCGCGGCCATGACCCTGGCTATGGCGGCCTGCGGAGGCTCCGAGACTCCGGACCAGACCGAAGCCTCCACCGCCGCCGCACCGACGGAAACCGCGGCCCCCGTGACAGAAAACGCAGTCTTCCGGACTCTGTACGCCTCCGAGGTCACGACCTTGAACTACCTGACCACCGGCAACGCCAATGAGTTCGGCATCGCCGCCAACCTGGTGGACTGCCTGGTGGAGTACGACTCCTACGGCAACGTGGAGCCCGCCCTGGCCGAGAGCTGGGAGCAGAACGAGGACGCCACGGTCTGGACCTTTAAGATTCGCCAGGGTGTGAACTGGGTGGACAAGGACGGCAACGTCGTCGCCCCCGTCACCGCCCATGACTGGGTCTCCGCCGCCCACTACGCCTGCGACGCCAACAACGACTCCGGCGTGTTCTACACCATGAGCGGCGTCATCGCCGGCGCCGACGCCTACTACGATTGGACCGCCTACCAGCTGGCTCTGCCCACCGCCAAGGACGGCACCGATGAGGACGGCAACCCCGTGAAGCTCATCACCGGCGAGGACGGCGAGGAGCAGGTCCTGGAGGAAGTACCCGAGGCCTCTGTGGAGGACATCGGCGTGAAGGCCCTGGACGACTACACCCTGGAGTTCACTCTGGAGTCCTCCCGTCCCTACTTCATTTCCATGGTCTCCTTCGGTCCCTATATGCCCGTCTACGGCCCCTTCCTGGAGGAGTGCGGCGACAAGTTTGGCACCAGCAATGAGTACCTGCTGTACTGCGGCGCCTTCGTCCTGTCCACCTTCGAGCCTCAGCAGCGCCGGGTCATGACCAAGAACCAGTCCTACTGGGAAAAGGAACAGGTGTTCCTGGACGCCATTGAGTCCACCTACAACGCCGAGGCCTCCTCCATCTCCGTGACCATGTACCAGTCCGGCGAGGTGGATTACGCCGACGTGTCTTCCGACCTGCTCAGCGCCATGATGGAAGATCCCGCTACCAAGGACCTGATCCATCCCACCCGTTCCGACACCTCCTACGCCTACTGGTATCTGTTCAACTTCGACGCCAACTTCGACGAAGAGTATGAGCCGGAGAACTGGGAGCTGGCCGTGAACAACGAGAACTTCCGCAAGTCCATTGTCCACGCCTTCAACCGGATGCCCGCTCTGGCCGCCAACGACCGGATTGATCCCGAGTCCATGAAGAACAACACCATCACCCCCGCCGCCTTCGCCTCCGCCTCCAAGGACTACGCCTACTACGACGGCCTGGCCGCCTACACCGACGGCGACAACTTCGACCAGGAGCTGGCCCTGGAGTACAAGGCTAAGGCTATGGAAGAGCTGACCGCCGAAGGCGCCACCTTCCCGGTGAAGATGCTCATGTGCTACAACCCCACCACCTCCAACTGGGCCAACGAGTGCCAGGTGGTCGAACAGACCATTGAGGGCATCCTGGGCGCCGACTATGTGGATATCATCATCCAGGCCGGTCCCGAGACCGGATTCCTCTCCGCCGTCCGCCGTACCGGCAACTACGCCTTCATGAAGTGCAACTGGGGCGCCGACTACGCCGACCCGGAGACCTGGGCCGAGCCCTTCTCCGCCGACTCCAGCTACAGCTTCATCTTCGCCAGCGAAGATCCTGAGACCCAGGCCCTGTACGCCGAGTACCTGCAGCTGGTGGCGGACGCCAAGGCCATTACCAACGATATGGACGCCCGGTACGAGGCCTTCGCCACAGCGGAAGCCTTCCTGCTGGACCACGCCTTCGCCATCCCCTTCTCCATCAGCAACCGGAGCTATCAGATGTCCGATCTGAACGTGTTTGAGGGCCAGTACGCCTCCTTCGGCGTGGCCAGCTTCCGCTACAAGGATCAGCACCTGTACGACACCTCTATGAGCCTGGAGCAGTACCAGGCCGCCTACGCCGATTGGCTCGCCAACCTGGCCGGCTGATTGAACGCGCCATAAGCCAACTGTTTCAACGAGGGGCTGTGCAAACAGCCCCTCACAGTTGAGGCGGGCCAAGCCGCCTTCGCTTCGGAGCCTGTATCCTCGTCCCTTCCCGGAAGGGACGGTGATATGTGCTCCGTAGACCATCCCATCCCCAGGAGGATCAACCATGGCAAAGTACATCGTTAAGCGGGTCCTGCGGTCCCTGATCACCATGTTCATCATCATCACCATTCTCTTCGCCCTGCTGCGGCTCATGCCCATTGAAGGCTACTTTGAGAATTTCGATAAGATGAGTGAAACCCAAATCCAAGTAAAGCTCACCTCTCTGGGCCTCATGGACCCCCTGCCCAAGCAGCTGCTGCGCTTTTACAACCAGCTCCTCCACGGGGACCTGGGCGTATCCAATGTCTACCGCAGAGGCGTGGCCATTACGGAGATCATCGGGGAGAAGATCCCGGTCTCCATCAAGCTGGGCCTTATGTCCCTGTGCATCTCCCTAGCTGTGGGCCTGCCCCTGGGCATCCTCATGGCACGGTCCACCCGGACCAAGTACAAGATCGGGGACCGGCTGGGTACGGTGTTCATCGTCATCATCCAGGCGGTACCCTCAGCGGTGTACCACATTCTGATCCAGTTCGCCGGTTCCCAGACCTATGTGGGCAAGGAGATTTTCGGGCTTCCCATGCTGTTTGACGAGTCCAATCCCAAGAGCTACATTCTGCCGGTGCTTTCTCTGTCCATCGGCTCCATCGCCTACTACGCCATGTGGCTGCGCCGGTATATGGTGGACGAGTCCAACAAGGACTACATCCGTCTGGCCCGGGCCAAGGGCGTCCCCGGCGGCGCCATTTCCCGCCGCCATGTGTTCCGCAACGCCTTCGTACCCATGGTCCAGTACATTCCCAATTCCATCCTGTTCACCCTGATGGGTTCGCTGTACGTCGAGTCTCTGTACTCCATTCCCGGCATGGGCGGTCTGCTGGTGACTGCCATTAAGCGGCAGGACAACACCCTGGTCCAGGCCCTGGTGCTCATCTACGCCGTGATCTCCATTCTTGGACTGCTCTTCGGCGACATTCTCATGGGGATCGTGGATCCCCGGATCAGTTTTGCCAAGAAGGAGGGTTCCCGCTGATGAAACGACTGCGCTTTCGCTCTATGCGCAATGAAATGACCGACCAGCTGGGCGACAAGCTCAACGCCCAACTGGCGGACCAAATGGACGCCATGTCCGACGAGGAGAAGTTCTCCTTCGCCGAATTCAACGCCGCGGAGGCGGAACGGGGCGGCTACTCCGGCTACTCCTACTGGGGCTCCACCTTCCGGGCCTTCCGGCAGAACAAGGTGGCCATGTTCTTCCTGGTGGTCATGGTGGTCCTGCTGGCCTTTACCTTCATTCAGCCGTACCTGCCCAATCAGAAGGACCCTCTGCTGATCCACAACGACGAGTGGGGCCTGCCTCTGAACAACGTACCCCCCTGTGAGGAATTCTGGTTCGGCACCAATGCCATCGGCCAGGACCTGTGGGCCAGAATCTGGTCCGGTACCCGAACCAGTCTGTTCATCGGCTTCGCCGTGGCCCTGGTGGAGGCGGTGGTAGGCATCCTGGTGGGCGTGCTGTGGGGCTATGTGCGTAAGCTGGACTTCTTCTTCACCGAGCTGTACAACGTCCTGGACAACATCCCCCAGACCCTGCTGCTGATCCTGATCTCCTACGTCATGAAACCCGGCGTGGACACCATCATCTTCGCCCTGTCCCTGACGGGGTGGCTGGGCATGGCCCGGTTCATCCGCAACCAGATCATCATCATCCGGGACCGGGACTACAACCTGGCCTCCCGCTGCCTGGGCGTCTCTACGGGCCGGATCATTGTCAAGAACCTGCTGCCCTACCTGGTGTCCGTAATCACCATGCGCATGGCCCTGGCCATCCCCTCCGCCATCGGCAACGAGGTCTTCGTCACCTATATCGGCATCGGCCTGCCCCTGGATACCCCGTCCCTGGGCAATCTGATCCAGACCGGCCGGTCTCTGATGACCGTGGCCTCCCTGCGCTACCAGCTGTTCTTCCCGGTGGTGGTTCTGGCGCTGATTACCATTTCCTTCTATATCATCGGCAACGCCTTCGCCGACGCCGCCGACCCCAAAAACCATGTCCGCTAAGGAGGGATCACCGTGCAATCCAGTGAGAATAATGTGATCCTCTCCTTTCAGGATCTGAATGTGAAGTTTACCCTCCGGGGCCAGACCCTCCACGCCATCCGGGGCGTCAGCCTGGATGTACTCCAGGGTGAGAGCATTGCCATCGTGGGAGAATCCGGCTCCGGCAAGTCCGTATTTGTCAAATGCACCATGGGCCTGCTGGACGCCAACGGATACATCAGCGGCGGGTCCATTCTCTACAACGGCCAGGACCTGACCACCTTCCGCACCGACGACGACTGGCTGAAGATCCGGGGCAAGGAGATCGCCATGGTCTTCCAGGACCCCATGACCTCCCTGAACCCCCTGAAGACCATCGGCAAGCAGATTCAGGAGGCGGTGGAGCTGCATCAGGGACTCAAAGGCCCCAGGGCAAAGCAGGCGGTCATGGAGATCCTGTCTGACGTGGGCATCGACGATCCGGTCCGCCGGTACAAACAGTACCCCCACGAGTTCTCCGGCGGCATGCGTCAGCGGGTGGTCATCGCCATCGCCGTGGCCTGCCGTCCCAGGATCCTCATCTGCGACGAGCCCACCACGGCTCTGGACGTGACCATTCAGGCCCAGATCCTGGAGCTGATTAAGGCCATGCAGAAAAAGTACAACCTGACCACCATCTACATCACCCACGACCTGGGCGTGGTCGCCAATGTGGCCGACCGGATCGCCGTGATGTACGCCGGGGATATTGTGGAAGTGGGTTCCTGCGACGAGGTGTTCTACGATCCCAAGCATCCCTACACCTGGGCCCTGCTGTCCAGCCTTCCCCAACTGGGCGTGAAGAATGAGCCTCTGTACGCCATCCAGGGTACGCCGCCCAACCTGTTCCACGAGGTCCGGGGCGACGCCTTCGCCCCCCGGAATCCCAGAGCCCTGAAGATCGATTTCCTGGAACGTCCACCCATGTTTGACGTTTCTCCCACCCACAAGGCCCGCACCTGGCTCCTGGACCCCAGGGCCCCCAAGGTGGAGCCTCCGGAGCATAGCCGCAGCCTGCGGGAGAAGGGAGTGAGCCGCCGTGTCTGAACAGAGAAAGAAATTGGTGGAGGTCCAGGACCTCACCGTGAAATTCGGCTCCAAGCGGCATCCCTTCACCGCCGTGGACCGCGTGTCCTTCCACATCTTCCAGGGCGAGACCTTCGGCCTGGTTGGGGAGTCCGGCTCCGGCAAGACCACCATCGGCCGGTCCATCATCCGCATCCACCCCACGGCCGGAGGCAAGATCCTCTACGGCGGCCGGCAGATCAACGGCCGGATCTCCCGGCAGCTGGATCAGGAGGTCACCCAGAAGATCCAGATGATCTTCCAGGACCCCATGTCCTCCCTGAACGAGCGGGCTAAGGTGGACTACATCGTCAGTGAGGGCCTGTATTCCCGGGGCCATCACCTGCCCGAAAAGGAGCGGCAGGAGAAAGTGGCAAAGGCCCTGTCCGATGTGGGCCTGCTTCCGGAGTTTGCCAGCCGGTTCCCCCACGAGTTCTCCGGGGGCCAGCGGCAGCGCATTGGCATTGCCCGGGCTCTGATTATGGAGCCGGACTTCATCATCGCCGACGAGCCTATCTCCGCCCTGGACGTGTCCATCCGGGCCCAGGTCCTGAATCTGCTCAGCCAGCTCCAGAAGGAGCGGGGCCTGACCTATCTGTTCATTGCCCACGACCTGTCCGTGGTCCGATTCATCTGCGACCGGATCGCCGTGATCCAAAAGGGCAAAATCGTGGAGCTGGCGGAGAGCGAGGAGCTGTTCGCGCACCCCTTCCACCCCTACACCCAGGCTCTGCTTTCCGCCATTCCCCAGCCGGACCCCATTGGGGAGCGGAACAAGAAGCTGCTGGTCTACGATCCGGACTGTCACCATTACGGACCGGAGAACCAGCCGTCCTGGCAGGAGGTCTGTCCCGGCCACTTCGTCCTGGCAAGCCAGGAGGAGCTGGAGCGGTATCGCGGCCAGCTGTAACCACCCCATCTACCACCGCCCCGGCAGGCCCTGCCGGGGCGGAAGCAGAATTTCGGAAGCTTTGATGTAATCCCCATGCTGAGTACAGCGCCACCAAAAATGAAAGTCATCAAAAATGTTTGAATTTTACCGTTGTTTTAGAGACTTTTATAGTAAACTTTAATGTATTTGTCGACTTAACACGGCAAAGCGTTTCAGAAAACGTCAGCCTTATGCATAGTGTTTCGATCACAGCCAGGCCCTTGGCTCTCCCTTTGGGGTAAGCGAAGCGCAGTCGCAGGAGTGAATGACAGCGTAAGTGGGCAGTCAGAGCCGCCCTCCCCCGGACCCCTCCCGGCGCGCTCTTCGTTTCGTGCAGGTATTGCCTTAAGCGCCAAATCGGTGCGGTCTCCGTGTCAATCGCAAGCATCCTGGCAACTGCCCAGACGGAAGCCTGCATAGGAGGAACGGTTATCTGAATTTTCTGTTGCGCAAAGTCGATAAGCATAATCCTTAAAATTAATCAAAAAGGCATCGCCTTGCGGCGCTGCCGATGACGGATTCGTCAGATCTTCCTTTGCGGAAAATTCCTGTGCCGCAGCCGCGGCACAGGCTGTGAGGTGTTTTCTATGCGGATTCCAAAACCGCTGTTTCCCGGCGCCCGGGTGGCCCTGGTCGCCCCTTCCTCCCCGGTCCGGGAAGACAGACTTCCGAAGGCCCTGGAGCTGGTCCGAAGCCTGGGCCTGGAGCCGGTGGTCTTCCCTTCCTGCTATTTTGATAACCGGCACGGCTACTTCTCCGCCCGGGACGATTCCCGGGCCGCGGACGTGAACCGGGCCTTTGCCGACCCGGACATTGACGGCGTATGGTGCGTCCGGGGCGGCTGCGGCGGACACCGGATTCTGCCCCTGCTGGACGGGGAGACCATCCGCCGCAATCCAAAGTGGTTCGGCGGGTACTCCGACGTCACCGCCCTGCACCTGTATCTGAATCAGGACCTGGGAATGGAGACCTACCACTGTCCCATGCCCGCGTCCAACTTACAGCCCGACGCCTATACCCGCACCTGGCTGGAAAAGGCCCTCTTCGGCGGCCTGACTGGGCCTGTGGCGGTTCCGCCGGACCGGCCGCTGAAACCCCTTGCCCCAGGCAGGGCGGAAGGCCGCCTTTGCGGCGGCAACCTGTCCCTGCTGGCCGCTTCCATGGGGACTCCCTGGGAGGTGGACACCCGTGGGAAGATCCTGTTCCTGGAGGACATCGGCGAGAAGCCCTACCGCATCGACGGCATGCTGACCCAGCTGCGCAACGGCGGCAAGCTTCGGGACTGCGCCGGGGTCCTTCTGGGTGACTGGACCGACTGCGACGCCCCCGAGGACTCCCTGACCCTGGAGCAGATCTTTGAAGAGCTCCTTGTCCCTGCGGGCAAGCCCGTGCTCATGGGACTGGCCTGCGGCCACGGCTCCGTCACCGGCTCTCTGCCCCTGGGCAGAAAGTGCCGGATGGACGCCGGGAACGGGACCATCATTTTGCTGGAGGACTGAGCTATGGACGAATATTTGCAGCGAGCCCTGGAGAGGGCTCTGGCGGACTTTCCGGGAAAGTATTCCCTTTACTGCGTGGAGCTGGATACCATGACCCCGGCGGCGGCCATTGCCCCCCAAACCCGGGTGGTGTCCGCCTCCACCATCAAGGTCGCCATTATGCTCTGCGCCCTGGAGGAGGTCAATCAGGGAAGGCTGACCCTAGACCGTCCGGTGCCATTGACACAGGAGGACTTCTGCGGTGACACCCGGGTCTTTGAGCCGGGATACCGGAAGGACAGCCACAGCTTGTGGGAGCTTCTGTACTGGATGATCGCGGTCAGCGACAACTCCGCCACCAACGCCCTGATCACCCTGCTGGGCTATGACCGGGTCAACGGCTGGTGCGAAGGACTGGGCCTGGAGCACACCAGCCTGGGGCGGAAGATGCTGGACTTCGAAGCCGTGGCGCGGGGCCGCAACAACTACACCTCGGCCCTGGACCAGTTCCGGATGTACCAGGCGTTGTATGAGGGCCGTATCCTGAACGAATCCCTGCGGAAGGTTG
Organism: uncultured Oscillospiraceae bacterium; assembly: GCA_944387635.1. Classification (GTDB taxonomy): domain Bacteria; phylum Bacillota; class Clostridia; order Oscillospirales; family Oscillospiraceae; genus Faecousia. Next base: position 17,827 of record CALXFT010000023.1, read on the forward strand.
CCTGGGACCTGCTGGGCCGCAGCCGCAGCTTCGGGAGTCTGCTTCGGTATATCCCGGACCCGGTGACGGTCTGCCACAAGCCCGGCGGTCTGGACCATCTGAGCCACGACGCGGGGGTTTTCCTGCTGCCGGGGAAGCCCTACTACCTGGGAATCTTCACCTGGGACGGTCCCTCCCTGGACGGGGAGCAGGAGCAGGCGCGGTGCATCGGCCGGCTGTCCCGGCTGGTATATGACCATATGAAGGAGAAATGCAAGCCATGAAAGCCATTGTCAATACCACAGTCTGCCCGCTGTACGGCAAGCCCGGCCGGGAAAACAGCCTGGTCGATGAGGTCCTGTACGGCATGACCGTGGAGATTCTGGACCAGCCGGAAGCGGGGTGGCTCCGGGTCCGGACCCACTACCGTTATGAGGGCATCGTGCCCGAAGGGGATCTGATCTGTGACAGGGAGCGGGTGAAGGCCTGGGAGGCGCTACCCAAGAAGCAGGTCCGGCACAAGAATTTCTGCGACGTGCTCTCCCAGCCCAAGGTTCAGGGCTGGATTATGAAAACCGTGCCCAAGGGCGGTTTGGCGGCCCCGGTGGGCCGGCCGGAGAACGGCTGGCAGCAGGTGGTCCTGGCCGACGGCCGGACCGGCTATGTCCCGGCCGGGATTCTGGAGGATCTGCCGGAGGACCCGGAGCGGCGGCGTGAGGAGGAACTGCGGGGGGCTCTGGTGGAAGCGGCCATGAGCTACCGGGGAACCCACTACCGCTGGGGCGGAAAATCCCCCATGGGCATCGACTGCTCGGGGCTTGTGAGCATGGCATACATGCTCTGCGGGATTCTGATCTACCGGGACGCGGACATCCGGGAGGGCTTCCCCATTCACCGGATTGCCCTGGAAGACGTAAAGCCCGGTGATCTGCTGTTCTTCCCCGGCCATGTGGCCATGTACATAGGCCAGGGCCGCTACTGCCACAGCACCGCCCGGGCAGGAGCCGACGGCTTCACCGTCAACAGCCTGCGCCCGGAGGACCCGGAGTACCGGGCGGATCTGGCGGAGCAAATCACCCAGGTTGGTTCCTGGTTTTGATTTCAGTCAACCGAGACAGAAAGGAGATCCAAATATGAAGGTATTTATCAGTGCGGATATAGAAGGAACCTGCGGCGTGGTCTGCTGGCCGGAGACCGAGCGGTCCAAGCCCATGGACTACACCCCCATACAGAAGCAGATGACCAGAGAAGTGGCCGCCGCCTGCCGGGGCGCACTGGCGGCCGGCGCCGAGGCGATCCTGGTCAAGGACGCCCACGACTCCGCCCGGAACATCGACCCCATGGAGCTGCCCAGGGGCGTCGGTATGAACCGGGGCTGGTCCGGGGACCTGCTGAGCATGATGGGCGGTCTGGATCGGGACGCCTTCGGCGCGGTATTCTTCACCGGCTATCACGCCTGGGCGGGCTGCCCCGGCAACCCTCTGAGCCACACCATGAACGGCCGGAACAACCGGGTGACCCTCAACGGCATGCCTTGCAGTGAATTCCTGATCAATTCCTACACCGCCGGTTACTACGGCGTTCCCGTGGCCCTGATCACCGGCGACGAGGCCCTGTGCGGCTTTGCCAAGGAGCTGATCCCCGACATCACCACAGTGCCGGTGAACCGGGGCATCGGCGGCAGCGTCACCGCCATCCACCCCATGGAGGCAGTGGAGCGGATCGAGGAGGCGGCGAAAGAGGCCCTGGGGAAGGCCGCGTCCTGCCGGGTCCCCATGCCCAGCCACTTCCACATGGAGATCGAATTTATCAAGCACTCCGCGGCCTACTCCGGAAGCTTCTATCCCGGCGCCACCCTGAAGGACGGAAAGACGATCTGCTTCGACCACGACGACTGGTACGAAATGCTCCGGTTCTGCCACTTTGTCCTCAGCGGCTGATCCCGCTTCCAAAAAAGTCTTACTGATTCTCTTTTAAAATCTTTATGTGATTTTCCATTCCGAAAATCACATATTCGGCAGCGCCGTAAGGCGATGCCTTCTTGATTAAAATTAAATATTTAATCAAGAAATAGTATCAGAGCTTGCCAAAAACCCGGCACGGCCTTTTGGCCGTGCCGGGTTTTTTAGAGAAAGGGAATCACAGAGTCCGCAGGGCGTCTACCAGGGCGGTTTTTCCGGCGGTCTTTTCGTCTTTGACCTTGATGACCCGGGCGGGACAGCCGGCAACCACGGTATCCGGGGCTACGTCGCTGACCACCACGGCGCCGGCGGCCACCACCGCGCCCCGGCCAACCCGGCAGCCCTCAATGACCACGGCGTTGGCGCCAATGAGGACCTCGTCCTCAATGACCACAGGCGTGGCGGAGGCGGGTTCTACCACCCCGGCCAGAACCGCCCCCGCGCCTACATGACAGTTCTTGCCCACAATGGCCCGGCCGCCCAGCACCGCGCCCATGTCGATCATGGTCCCCTCGCCGATCACCGCGCCGATATTCACAATGGCTCCCATCATGATCACCGCGTTTTTTCCGATTTCCACCTGCTCCCGGATGATGGCGCCGGGCTCAATCCGGGCAGGCAGGTCCTTCAAATCCAGAAGCGGAATGGCGGAGTTGCGGCAGTTGTTCTCGATCTCCAGATGGGCGAAGGTGTTGGCCTCCAGCACCGGAGCGATGTCCTTCCACTGGCCGAAGACGATCTTGCAGCCGGGGCCGGCGGGAAATTCCCAGCAGTTTGGGAAGGAAACGGGGGCGGTCTCCCAGACGTAGAGCTTCACCGGCGTCTTCTTCTCGGAGGTGCGGATGTATTCAATGATCTCCTGGGCGTTCATAATGTAGCTCCTCTCTTTTTGTTCATGATAGATAATCCTATCATTTTTTACGCCGGAATACAAGGAGGAAATTGACTTCCCAGACCGTTTTGCGTATAATGAATAAAACTTATGACGGGAGGCGCGTGTATGCGGATCATCGAAGACCGCCGGGCTCTGCATCGGATTCCGGAGCTGGACCGGAACCTGCCTAAGACGATGGCTTATCTGCAAGAAGCCCTGTCAGGGCTGAACTGCCAGGTCTTTTCCCCAATGGAGGGGGCGCTGTGCGCCTGGTTCGACTTCGGACAGGAACAGGCCATTGCCTTCCGGGCCGACGCCGACGCTCTGCCCATTGCCGAGACCACCGGGGCGGCGTATGCCTCCTGCCATCCGGGGGCCATGCACGCCTGCGGCCACGACGGCCACATGGCTATCCTGCTGGAGCTGGCCCGGCGGCTCAGTAAAAAGCGGGAGCTGGCGAACAATGTGCTGCTGGTGTTCCAGCCCGCGGAGGAGACCACCGGCGGGGCCAGGGACCTGTGTCAGACGGGCATCTTTTCACGCCGCGGCGTCCGGGCAATCTTCGGCCTGCACCTGTGGCCCGGTCTGGAGGCCGGGGTGATCCACAGCCGGAAGGGGGCCATGATGGCCCGCTCCAGCGAGGTAACTGTGGATATCTACGGCAAGTCCGCCCACATTGCCAGAGCCGGCCAGGGAATCGACGCCCTGGCCGCAGGGGCCGAGCTGTACCGCCGGGCGGCGGAGCTGGAGAAAAACTACCCGGGGCAGGACTTCAGGCTCCTGAAATTCGGGCTGTTCCAAAGCGGCACGGTCCGCAACGCCCTGTCCGCCCATACCCATCTGGAAGGCACCCTCCGGGCCTTCCGGGACCCGGTCTTCGAGGGCCTGCGGGAGGGCCTGCTGGAGATCGGCCGGGAGGTGGAGAAAAGCCGGGGGACCCGGGTGGAGATCACCTTCAGCGACGGCTATGGCGCCGTGTGGAACCCGGAGGACCTGTATGATCAGGTGGCGGCTATGGTACCCATTGCTCCCCTGGCGGCCCCCGCGCTGACCGCGGAGGACTTTTCCTGGTATCAGCGGTATCTGCCGGGACTATTCTTTTTTCTGGGCCTGGGGGACACACCGGCCCTACATGCGAGCAACTTCTCCTTTGACGAGACCATTCTGACGAAAGGCGCCGATTTCCTGGAAGCCCTGGCGGTGAAATTCCCATGATCCCACTGAATCAAAATCTGACCTCCCTGCGCCGCAGCGACATTCGGGTGTACACCAATCTGGCCAGGCAGATCCCCGGCTGCGTCATGCTGACCATCGGCGAGCCGGACTTCGACACGCCCCAGGCCATTAAGGAGGCGGCCCAGGCGGCCCTGGACGGCGGCCAGACCCATTACGCCCCCAATCAGGGAACCGCGGAACTGCGCAATGCCGTGGCGGCCTTCGAGACCCGCCGGGGCCATGAGACGGCTCCGGAAGAGGTGCTGATCACCATCGGGGCATGCCAGGCTCTGTTCACCGCCCTGCTGGGAATCCTGAACCCCGGCGAGGAGATCATCGTCCCAACCCCAGGCTTCGGCCTGTACAAGACCATCGCCACCATTGCCGGGGCGAAAACCGTGGAGCTGGACGTGTCCGAAACCGGATTCCAGATTCGCCGTGAGGCCCTGGAGGCGGCGATCACCCCCAGGACCAAGGCCATAGTCATCAACTCCCCCTGCAACCCTACGGGGGTGGTCCTGGACCGGCAGAGCCTGGAGAACGTGAAGGCAGCCGTTCTGGACAGGCCCATTTTCCTGGTCTGCGACAACGTCTACAACCGTCTGTGCTATGGGGAAGACTGTCCGGACCTGAGCCTGGACCCGGAGCTGCGGGACCGGCTGATTCTGTGCCAGAGTTTTTCCAAGCCCTACGCCATGACCGGCTGGCGGGTGGGCTATCTGACCTGCCCGGCTTACGTCATGGACCGGCTGCTCCTGCTCAGCGCGGCCCAGATCACGGCGGTGCCCACCTTCGTCCAGCAGGCGGCGGTGAAGGCCCTTTCCGTAGATCCGGAGCCCATGCGCCGGATCTACCGGCAGCGGCGGGACTATGTGTGCCAGCGGCTTCGGGATATGGGTCTCCCCTTCCCGGAGCCGGAAGGGGCCTTCTATGTGTTCCCCAATATTGAACGCTTCGGCATGGATTCGGCGGAATTCTGTACCCGGATGATCCGCCAGGGGAAGGTCGCGGCGGTCCCCGGCAGCTGCTTCGGCGCGGAGGGGTATATCCGCCTGTCCTACTGCTGCTCCGGCGAGGACCTGAAAACCGGCCTGGACCGGATGGAGCGCTTTATCCGGATGTTGGAGAAAACTTGATTTGTTGGATGCAAATTACGGCATTTTTACATTATTTTCATTTTATTCAAAACAATTTGGAGAAATTTTGTTCAAAAAAGCCTTTGCGAAAAACAGAAAAAAATCGTATAATAATCCTACAACGTGTAGCTTTCATGCGTAAGGCCAGTTGCGTGAAAGCTGCACGATTTTTAATTTGGAGGTTATGACATGAAACGGATCAAAGCTGCCTGCATCTGCCAGACCCTGCACTTTTCCCTGAAAGAGGACGTGGCCCACGATTACGCCGTGATGCTGGTCAGGCAGGAGCTGGAGAACTATAAGAATGGCCTGGAGCGCAACCGCACCCGCTACAAGATCGTAGACGAGCAGGAGCAGAGCGACGGCTCCATCATCATCAAGGTGATCAAGCAGTACAATACCAGCCCCGTGGGGGACTATGTGGATTAATCAGGACAGCGCGCAGCCTGTGGTATGGAGCAACGACTCCGGGCTGCGTGCTTTCATGTGCCAAGGAGGAATTTATGGAAACATCCAACGCGTTTTTGGGTACGGAGCGAGTGGGGACTCTGATGCGGCGCTACGCCGTTCCGTGCATCATTTCTTTGCTGGTGGGCGCCCTTTACAACATCGTCGATCAGATCTTCATTGCCAACGCCAGCTATCTGGGCTCTTACGGCAACGCCGCCAACACGGTGGTCTTCCCTCTGACCGTGGTGGCGCTGGCCATAGCGGTCATGATCGGCGACGGCTGCTGCGCCTTCGTCAGCATCTGCCTGGGAAAGGGCGACACGGACTCGACCAAGCGCAGCGTGGGCAATGCCGTGGTGGTCTGCGTGGCAGTGAGCCTGGTCCTGACGGTGGTATACCTGGTCTTCCAGGACCCCATCATCGCCATGTTCGGCGGCACGGTGAATGAGCAGACCTATCTGTGCATGATGGTCCTGGCCTGTGTGAACAAGGCTTGCTTCATCTTCCTGCAGGCCATGGGTAAGGCCCTAGCGTCCACGATCCTGTCCATGATCCGGGAGGTGGTCTTCGGCGTAGGCTTCGCTCTGCTGCTGCCCCGGCTGTACGGCCTGGACGGGGTGCTGTACTCCATGCCTGTGTCCGATGTGCTGATCTTTCTGGTGGCCATCTTCCTGATCGCGGGCACCTATCGGGAACTGAACCGCGCCATCGCGTCCTGATACTGATTCTCTTTTAAAATCTTTAATCAATTCAGATTAAAGATTTTAATTAGAGAATCATATGAGACAGGAATATGTGATTTTCTATTCCGAAAATCACATATTTGGCAGCGCCGCAAGGCGATGCCTTCTTGATTAAAATTAAAGATTTTAATCAAGAAATAGTATGAGATCCTTGAAAGACAGATCCGGCGGTCCTGCCGAAGCGGGACCGCCGGATTTTTTTGGTTTGTCAGGGTTTGGTTCAGTTGATCTTCAGGCCGTACCAGGCCGCACCTTCTTTGTGCCAGCCCTGGGTACCCAGGTAGGTGTACTCCAGCAGGGAGTTGGTGTAGTGGTGGTGGTGCATGGTGGCGTTGGGATTGTAGACGCGGTAGATGGTCACGCCGTCATCCTTGGGCGCGCTCTTGCACACTTCGCCCTCCAGAATCCAGCCGCCGTCTACCAGGTTGTCCCGCTCTGCGGTGTCCATGGTGTACAGGTGGCTGTCGTTGCCCGGGTTGTAGAGCCGGAAGATGGGGTCGCCCTCCTTGGGAGCGTACCAGGCGATGCCCTCATAGATCCAGCCGCCGTCTTCCAGGGTGTCCCGCTCCACGGTGCTGTCGGTATAGTGGTGTTTGCCGTTGCCGGGGTTGAAGACACGGTAGATGGTCACATAGTCCTCGGTCGCAGGAGCTTCGCCGCAGACCACGTCGGCACGGTCACGGACACGAATCCGGGGGAAGGGGCCCTCGGGGGCGTTGAAGGTGTCGTCGTAGGAGGCCAGGCCGGTGACGGTGATGGAAACGCCCTGGGCCAGATTCTTCACATCCTCGTCGGTGGTGATGTAGCCGTCGATGAAGACCCGGGCCACATTGCCCTCGGCGTCCTTGACCAGAATGGTCTGGACCAGATCGTTGGCCAGTTCAAAGCTCTCCACAGTGCCCTTCAGGGTAATCAGCTGGCCTTCCACAGAGCGGTCGTTGATCTGGGCGGCAGTGACTTCCACGGGGGTCACTTCGTTGTCGCGGCTCAGGACGGTGATGGAGCTGACCTGCAGTTCCGGCTCACCCTGGTAGAACTCAGTAGTGCCGGTGATGCGGACTTTGTCGCCGACCTTGTAATTGCCGGCCACGGGGAAGCAGCAGATGCCGCCGGTGGCGTCCTGAACGTAGATGCAGTCGAAGAAGGCGGTGTCCTTGTCATAGCCGGAGGCGTTGGAGGTGACAATGCCTTCAATGGTATACTTGTAGCCGGTCTCGGTCTGTGCACGGACCACGGCGATGTCGGTGGCGGTGACGGGATTGGTCTCGCCCAGCAGGTTCTGGCAGATCTTGTAGTTGGAATAGTTCTTCTCGGAACCGCTGTCCTCAATGGTGGCCTGAACCTCGAAGTTGCTCATGAAGGCCGCGCCGGAAACCACGATCAGGCCCTTGCCGGACAGCTGCTCGGTGGCCATAATCAGCAGGCGGTCATCGCCCTCCGCATAGGTGTATTTCGGGGTGCTGTCGCCACCCAGGCCGTCGGAGTCGCTGTCCCTGCTGTAGGTGGAGCTGTGGGCAAAGACCACGGGGGTCACGGTTTCGGGCAGGGAGCCGGACGCACCTTCCACGTAGATGGAAGCGCCGCCGTAGTGGCTGAAGACCTCGGTGTAGAGCCGGTCATTGGGGTGCTCCGGATCCACTTCCACGCCCTCGGTCAGGAAGCTGTCGCCATAGGTGTTGAAGTACAGCCGCTGGGTCTGGCCGCCGTTGAGGGTGTCGTCGTTGGTGCCGTCGTCGGAGATCCGCAGGCTGGAGCCCAGAGCGGTCAGAATCTTGTTCTGCTGGGCTGCCATGTGGTCCTCGGCGGGGAAGTCGGCGTAGTGCTCGTAGTAGTCGGACCAGCCGGCCAGAACGACCGTGCCGCCGTTGCTGTTGAACTCGACGATGGCGGCGATCTCCTCATCGGAGTAGGTGGCGTAGGGATCCCGCAGCGCGCTGCCGTTGCGGCGGGAGGGAGCGGTCAGGATCAGCATCTTGTACTTCTCGTTGGAGCAGGCGGCGATCAGCTCTTCGCTGGTGTCCAGCTCCACGGTGCGGCAGGCGTACTCAGCGGCCAGGGCGCCGAAGTTGCCCATGGAGTCCTGGTAGTTGCCGGCCACATACTCGTTGTAGTGGGAAGCGTCGATGCCGATGTAGGCCAGGCTGTCGGCGTCGCTGACGTCCAGGGTCACATCCTTGGTGAAGGTGTATTCAATGCCTTCCTGCTCCACCACGGCGGTGACGGTGATGGTCATGAGCTTGGCCGTGTCGGGGGTGTAGGCAAAGTCCACGGACAGGGTGCCGGAGGCGGGAATGGTGTAGCCAGTGGTGTCCGTACCCAAAACCACGGAGCCGTTGGTGGTGTAGGTGATGGACTTGACGGCGGCGTCGGAGGCTTCGCTGTTGAAGAAGGTGGTCTTCAGAGTCAGCGCCTCACCGGTAACGGGGTAGGCGGTATCGCTCTCCGCGGAGGAGATGCCCAGCTTCAGGCTCTCGCCTACCCACACAGGGGCGGTGACGGCCAGGTCGCCGTCGCCCTGGGTGACCTTGACGTAGTAGTAGCTGTAGTCGGGGTCCAGAGTCGCGGTGAGCACGCCGGCGGCCAGCTCGCTGGGATCGGACCAGCTGTAGGCGGTCTTACCGGAGTTGACGATCAGCTCCACCTTGCTGATGGAGTCGGAGCCGTCGGGATCGTAGACGGTGACGTGGAAGTTCAGGGGGCTGGAGGTGTCGGAAATGCTGGAGCCCATGACAGAATCGTTGACGGCGTAGGTGATCTCCAGGTTCTTATCCTCGGTGGCGTACATCCGGCGGGCCCGGATGGCCTCGTAGATACCTTCCTCGCTCCAGTTGTCGGTGAGGATGACGTCACGGGCGTCGTTGGCGTTGCCCCACTTGCCCTTGTGGTTGTCCTGGTTGTTGGTGGGAGCCACGTGCCAGCCCTTGTCCAGGGCCATGATGTAGTACTCATAGCTGGGGTAGTAGCCGCCGGCGCCGATCTGGCCTTCTCCGTTGCCGACCTCCACCAGCTGGATACGGGTGTCGATGACGCCGTCCCAGTAGGCAAAGTCGGTGAAGGTGCCGAAGGTGGAGCCGGGATGGTTGAACTGGCTGATGCTGTCGGCGCCCTCGGGCTGAGACAGCAGGTTGTAGTAGGCCTTCAGGCCCGCGTCGGAGGTCTTGTTATTCAGGGTGGTGGTGTTCCGGGACACAATGCCTTCGGTGTTGAAGGTGTTGATGTGGCCGGGACCGCCGGACCAGGTCATTTCAAAGCCCGCGATGGCGATGACGTCGGACTGGCTGGCGTTGAAATCGGCGATGGCGCCCTTATACGCGTTCCACTTGGCGGCGCTGGAGCCTGTGGCCTTGCTCAGGTCATACAGAGCGCCCTCGGGGTTGGCCGCGCCGGACTCATCGAAGTAGTTGGAGTGGTCGGTGAAGGCCACGAAGTCCACGTTGGCGGATTCGGGCAGACTGGACACGTAGGAAAGGGCGGACTCCAGGCTGCCGGAGCCGTCGGAGTAGGTGGTGTGGGAGTGGAGCTGGCCGAAGTAGAAGTCATAGGTGGTCTCGCCTACGGTGAAGAACCAGGATACGGTGCCGCTGACGCCGTCGGCCCGGGTGGCGGTAATGGTCACCGTGGTACGGCCCTCTTCCATGGCCTCGGGGGACCGATAGCTCAGAACGCCCTCTTCGTAGGTGGGAGTCACTTCCACGTCGTTGACGGTCATGACGAAGGTGGGATTCTCACCGGCGTTGATGACCTTGGCGCTGATCAGGGGATGGCGCTCCTCCATGGTCTCGGAGCCTTCCGCAGGGGTCAGGTCCGTGAACACGGGCTCGTCCTTGACGGTGATCTCGGCAGTGCCGGTGAAGGCGGTGCCCAGGGTGTCCACAGCGGAGACGGTGACGGTGAGGGTTTCGCCGGTGATCTGGTCCGCCGGGATCATCACGGTGTAGACGCCGTTTTCCGCAGTGACGGTCAGGTCCGTCTGGCCGAGCTTGGCGATGGGAAGCTCGGTGACGCCGAAGACCGCGTCAAGGGTAAAGGTCAGCGTATAGTCCACACCCACATAGGCGTCGGCCAGAGAGCCGAAGACCACGGCGGGCTGGTTGACAATGCCGCCGGACACATTCACATCCTCCGCCACAGGGTAGAACTGGAAGGTGTAGATGGTATAGTCGGTGACGTCGTACATGCTCCAGGTCTTGTAGGTGCCGCCGTAGTACTCCAGGTACTGGCTGTACTGGCCGTTAAACTTGGCGGTGCGGCTCTCCAGGGTGTAGCCGGTACCCTGGACAGCCAGGGTCCAGTCGGCGTCCTCGGAGGCTTCGGCGGTGTAGAAGGCGTTGCTGCCGGTGCCGTTGGAGCACAGGTAGCCGTCACGCTCGTTGTAGAAGCGGTAGTAATCCCCGTTCTTTTCGACCTTGAAGACCCGGGCGCCGTTGGCGGGACGGGCCGCGCCGTCCTCAATGGCGGCAGGGGCGTTGGTAATGGAGGGGCTCTCCACGTTGTCATCCTGACCGGCCAGAACGCCCTGGGCGCTCAGGTTGTAGATGACCACCATATCGCCCTCTTCCGGCAGGCCGCCGGTAACGGGGGGCTCTTCTTCCTCAACCACCAGGTACAGCTGCTGGGCGAAGAGAGCTTCGTCGTTGATGGTTCTGTAGGAGCTCCAGTTGCCCTTGGAAGCGTACCACTCCAGGTAGTAGCCCCGGACTTTGTTCTGGATGTAGTAGCAGCCCTCGGTGGCGGCTTCGGTGATGTTCCAAGCGGTGTTCACGTCGTCCAGGGGGGTGGAGCTGAAGCTTTCGCCCATGGACAGCTTCTTGCCGTCGGCAGTGGAGAAGGTGTATGTGCCGTCTTCGTTGATGCCCACAGTCCAAAGCTCCGTGGAGCCGTAGCCGGAAACAACGCCGTCGGTGACGGTGATGTCAACGCCGGTGTTGTAGAAGCCGGAGTAGACCGAGGACAGGGCCTTGCCGTTGGCGGGGTTGAAGACCACCACAGTGTCGCCGTCCAGCAGCTGGGTCAGATCGGTAATCAGACCGTTTTCACGCTGAGGCGGAACCACATAGAAGGCCTGGGCGAAAAGGGCTTCGTCGTTGATGGTTCTGTAGGAGCTCCAGTTGCCCTTGGAAGCGTACCACTCCAGGTAGTTGCCCCGGACGTTGTTCTGGATGTAGTAGCAGCCCTCGGTGGCGGCTTCGGTGATGTTCCAGGCGGTGTTCACGTCGTCCAGGGGGGTGGAGCTGTAGCTTGCGCCCATGGACAGCTTCTTGCCGTCGGCGGTGGAGAAGGTGTAGGTGCCGTCCTCGTTGACGCCTACGGTCCAGATCTCGGTGTCGCCATAGCCGGAGGCAACGCCGTCGGTGACGGTGACGTCAACGCCGGTGTTATAGAAGCCGGAGTAAACGGAGGACAGGGCCTTGCCGTTGGCGGGGTTGTAGATAACCACCTGGTCGCCGTCGTTCAGAATCGGCGCCGCGGGGGCCGAAATGATGTAGGCGAATGTGACTTCTTCACTGTCGGTCATGCCGTCCTTGGTGGCCTTGACGGTGAAGGTGGTGTCTTCGGTAATGGCGATGGGGTCGGCATATTGCGTGTACTCGGCCTCGGCGGAGGTCTTGTACCAGATGACAGCGCCCTCGGTGGCGCAGGAGAAGGACACCTCCGTGCCGGAGGCTACTTCACCGGCCTCGGGAGAGGCGGTGGGAGCGGCTACGGTGGTGGGTTCCTCAGCCTTGATGGTATAGGCGAAGGCAGCCGCTTCACTGGCGATCATGCCGGCCTTCTGAGCCTTGACGGTGAAGGTGGTGTCTTCGGTGACGGCGATGGGAGCGGTGTACAGGGTCCAGCTGCCGTCGCCGGTCTTGACGTAGATCTCAGCGCCCTCCGTGCCGCAGGCGAAGCTGACCGTGGTTCCGGATTCCACTTCACCGGCGGCAGGGTCAGCAGTGGGAGTGGAAACAGTCTGCTCGTCCACCACCAGGTACAGCTGCTGGGCGAAGAGGGCCTCGTCGTTAATGGTGTCGTAGGAGCTCCAGTTGCCCTTGGAAGCGTACCACTCCAGGTAGTAGCCCCGGACGTTGTTCTGGATGTAGAAGCAGCCCTCGGTGGCGGCTTCGGTGATCTTCCAGGCAGTGTTCACGTCGTCCAGGGGGGTGGAGCTGAAGCTTTCGCCCATGGACAGCTTCTCGCCGTCGGCGGTGGAGAAGGTGTAGGTGCCGTCTTCATTAACGCCTACGGTCCAGATCTCCGCGCCGCTGTAGCCGCACAGAACGTCCTCGGTCAGGGCGACGTCAACGCCGGTATTGTAGTAGCCGGAGTAGACGGAGGACAGAGCCTTGCCGTTGTCGGGGTTGAAGATAACAACCTGGGCCCCTTCGGTCAGCTCGGCCAGATCGGTGACCAGGCGGCTGACGGGATCTTCACCCTGGGTGGGGCCGGGGTCCTCAGTGTCCACGGTGTAGGCGAAGGTGACTTCCGCACTGTCGGTCATGCCGTCCTTGGTGGCCTTGACGGTGAAGGTGGTGTCTTCGGTGACGGCGATGGGGGCGGTATACTGCGTGTACTCAGCCTCAGCGGAGGTCTTGTACCAGATGGAAGCGCCCTCGGTGGCGCAGGAGAAGGTCACCTCCGTGCCGGAGGCTACTTCACCGGCCTCGGGAGAGGCGGTGGGAGCTTCCACGGTTTCGGGCTGGGGTTCGGTATCGCCGGTCACCTGATACAGAGTGAACACATTGGGATACCCATTGGGATTCTCGGAGATAGTGGTGCTTTTATATGCCCGGAACTTGTTACCGGCGCTTTTGTTGCTGGCCAACATCACGGTGTCCTCACCGGTGCCGCTGAAGGTAAAGCCAGTGTCAGAGACGGCGACTGCCCAGTTGTAGGAGCCGGAAGAAATGCCGTTTTTGTTGCCGCCAGTGGGAGCAACGCTGACGCCGTTGGCGTCGGTGAGGACAACAGTACTGTCGTCGTTGACAGTGATGGTCCATACCGGACTGCTCTCGTCAGGCTCTGTCACAGCCGCGGCTGTGATCCAAGTGCCGTCCAGAACGCCGGGGGCATAGCCCGTAGACGTTACCATAACATACTGTCCGGTAACCAGTTCTTCCAGAGTTGTGATCTGGGTATAGGCTGCCGTGCCCTCTGCCAGAACGCTTACCGGGAGCATGGTCAGGACCATGGCAGCCAGCAGCACAATGGACAGCAGGCGTTTCAATTGTGGGTTGTCGATTTTCATGAATTGTAGAAACCTCCTTTGCCTGTTGCAGGCGTTTTCTTGCTGAAAACCAGTTTCAGTATATCACATAGATCCATTATTTTCCAGCAATTTTGTAAAAATTTTTTAAGTTTCTCATGTAATATTTTTAAAAATTTGACGCAGGCGTCAATTCCGGGAGGCGGGAATTCTTGACAGCGGCGGACAAAGTTGGTATGATGGCCCTGATAAAATTCTGCGCACGGGAAAGGGAACGCCATCATGAAGCTAAAAGACAAGTCCGCCGCCCAGCTTTGGCTGGGAAAGAACGGCCCCACGGCCATAGTTCTCGCCTGTGGGATCCTGATCTTTCTGCTGCTGCGCCTGTGGGCGGCTCCGGCGGAGACGGAAGGCACGGGGGCCGTGGAATTTGCCGAATACGACCGGGGCATGGTCCTGCAGGTCCTGGCCGACAGCACCGAGGCGGACCCGGCCTCCGACGGGGCCTACCGGGGAGAACAGCTGCTGCTGGTGGAGGTCCGCTCCGGCCGGTACCAGGGCGAGGCCTTGCAGGTGTCCAACTTTGTGGGGCCCCTTTACGGCGTTCCGGTGTACCAGGGGGACCCGGTGATGCTCACCATCTCCACCTATGCCGACGGCAGCCACACTGCGGTGGTGTTTGAATACGACCGGACCTGGGTCCTGGCGGCGGCGGCGGCCCTGTTCCTCCTGGCCGCGGCTCTGGTGGGAGGAAAGACTGGCTGCAAGTCCCTGGCGGGCCTGGCCATTACCCTGGCCACCCTCTTCGGGGTCCTGCTGCCCATGCTGCTTCGGGGCGCGCCGACCCTGCCCGCGGTCTTCCTTGTCTGCGTGTATGTGGCGGTTATGAGTCTGACCATACTGGGCGGGATCCGGCGCAAGACGGTCTGCGCCATGCTGGGCACCGTGGCCGGAACGGCCCTGGCCATGATCTTCGCCATGGCGGTACAGCATTTCGCCCGGATCGACGGCCTGCGGCTGGACGACGTGGAGCCCATGCTTCAGCTGCGCCAGCAGGGGGCGAACATCGGCCTGCGGGGGCTGCTCACCGGCGGCATCGTCATCAGCGCCCTGGGCGCGGTGATGGACGTGACCATGGGCATCGCCTCCGCCGTCTGTGAGATTCACGACGCCAACCCGGACCTGGACCGGAGGTCCCTGTTCCGCTCCGGCATGAACGTAGGCCGGGACATGGTGGGCACCATGACCAACACCCTGGTCCTGGCCTTCCTGGGCAGCAGCTTCACCCTGATCCTGTACCTGTATTCCATGGACCTGTCCGCCAACCAGCTGATCAGCTCCGCCTACTTCAGCGTGGAACTGATCAGCAGCCTGTCCTCCAGCATCGGCGTGATTTTGTCCATTCCCATTACCGCCCTGATCTCAGCCGGAGCCTTTGCCGCCGGCGCCGGAAAGAAAAGGGACTGATACTGATTCTGTTTTAATGCTTATCGACTTTGCGCAGCAGAAAATGCGGATATCCGTTCCTTCCATGCAGACTTCCGTCTGGGCACCTGCCAGGATGCTTGCGCTTCACACGAGCACCCCGCCGATTTGGCGCTTAAGACAACACCGGCACGAAACGAAGGGCGCGCCGGGAGGGGTCCAGGGGAGGGCGGCTTTGAGAGCGGGAGCCAAGGGGATGCTT
>CALXFT010000024.1 GCA_944387635.1 uncultured Oscillospiraceae bacterium
AGCTGGAGCGTACCCGCAACCGCCTCCAGGCCCAGGAACAGGCCCTGGTCCGGGAGCGGGAGGCGGTGGACCGGCTGGACCGGCGGCTGCGGGACTTTCCCCGGACAGAGGATCTGGAGGATTTCCCGGCCCGCCTTCAGGCTGTCCGGGACCGGGCGGCGGAGCTGGCCGAAGCGCTGTCCCGGCTGGACCGGGAGGACCGGCGGGAGAGCCTGGAGCAGGAGCGCGCTGACCTGGAGAGGCAGCTGGAGCGGGTCCGGCAGGCCCAGGCCAGGGACCAGGTAAGGCAGACCACCCGGGACCGGATGGACCAGCTGCGCCGGGAGGCGGAACAGACCCGGCAGGCCCAGGCCCAGGTCCAGGCGGGACTGAAGCGGCTGGAGGACTTCAGCCGCTGGAAGGCGGGGCAGCTGGAGAAGCAGGTCAACGGCTTCTTCCGGCTTGCCCGGTTCCGGCTCTTCCGCCGCCTGGCCAACGGCGGTCTGGAGGAGCGGTGCGACGTGGTCTGCGGAGGGGTCCCCTACGCCGGTCTGAACAACGGGGCCAGAATCAACGTGGGCATTGACATCATCAACGCCCTGAGCCGCCACTACGGGGTCTGGGCGCCTCTGTTCATTGACAACGCCGAAAGCGTGACCCGGCTGGAGCCCTGTATGGCCCAGACCATCCGCCTGGTGGTAAGCCCCGGCAACCGGCAGCTGCGGCTGGAGTGAGAAATGAGGTGAGAATATGGGCAGCGGATCGTATCTGCAAGTATATGTAGGGTGTCCGTTCTACCGCAAGGACGACGGCGCCCATCGGATCACCTGCGAGGGGATCGTAGATCAGAGCAGCCTGATCCTGCGGTTCCAGGAGGCCAAGGACTTCAAGTTCCACGCCAGGGAGTACTGCTGCAGCCGCTACATCTGCTGTGAGGTGTACCGGATGCTCATGGACAAATACGAGGAATAGGGGAAGAATAACTTGAGGCAGAGGCTTATTGGTAAGCCTCTGCCTCGGATTCTTATTGCGCCTCCGTCTCCGGCTGGGCGAGCACCACGCCGTAGACCTCTTCCATCAGGTCCATGACCGTACCCCGGGTGACCTTGGCAACGGTCTGGCCGTCCACCACCGCCAGGCAGTGCTGGGCGTCATGGCGGTACAGAACAATCTCCAAAGTGGGGAAGTTCTCCTTGTCCATGTGCAGGGTCAGACGCAGTTCCTCCTTGTCCTGGGGGGTCTCGTCGGTGAATTCGTCGGCGACCAGATTCTCCAGGGTGCTGCGGATGCCGGCGGCGTCCACTTCCTCCCCGTCCAGGTAGTACAGACGGCTGTCCCCGTCTTCCTCGGTGGTAATGGTGTAGTCGGTTTCCTCCAGGGTGATGTCGATGGCCGTCACATCCTCGAAGTCGCCGTAGTAAATGCTCTGATGGCGCAGGTCGTTGTAGCCCGCGGCCATGACCGCCTCATAGTCTTCCTGGGTCAGCTGATAGACGATGGGACTGTCCCCGATCCGGGCGTAGGCTGTGAAGGTCTCCTCCGCATCGTCCTCCTGGTCCTCCGATTCCGCCTTGGCTTTTTCCTCGGGGTCCCGGCTGACGCTGAGCAGGAAGGTGTCGGACACCGCTTCGTCTTCGCTTTCATAGGTGTAGTCCAGCTCCACCGTCAGATCCGGGCTGTCCAGACCGTAGTCCGCCAACTCCGCTTCCGTGACCTTGTAGTTTACATAAGTCCCAAGATCCAGGCCGGTGATGCTGTCGAAGTAGGCCTCCACCAGCTCCGTGTCCAGAGCCAGGTAGCTGCTGCCGTCCTTCAGGAAGTACTGATCCTCGTCCTGGTAGCTGTAGCCGCTGTCCTCCTGCCAGACCATGGTGTAGGCGGCGTCGCCGGTGAAGACGGCGGTGTTCACCTGATCGAGGGTGGGCAGCTCGTCGTTGCGGATCATGTCCGAAAGCTGCGCGTCAAAGCTCTCCAGGGGGTCCGTCTGGGCCAGGTAGACCCTGCCGTCGCCAAAGGACACATACCGCTGGGAGTCCATCTGGCTGAAGCTGCCCAGGCGGATCTCATAGACATAGGTTCCGGAATCCCCGGCGGCTTCGGTGGTTTCCGCGGCTTCGGTGGTTTCGGCGGTCTCCGTGGCTTCCGTGGTCTCTACGGTCTCAGCGGTCTCCGCGGCTTCCGTGGTCTGTACGGTCTCAGCGGTCTCCGTTGCCTCCGTGGTCTCTACGGTCTCAGCAGTCTCCGCTGCCTCCGTGGTCTGTACGGTCTCAGCGGTCTCCGTTGCCTCCGTGGTCTGTACGGTCTCAGCGGTCTCCGTTGCCTCCGTGGTCTGTACGGTCTCAGCGGTCTCCGCTGCCTCCGTGGTCTGTACGGTCTCAGCGGTCTCCGTGGCTTCCGTGGTCTGTACGGTCTCAGCGGTCTCCGTTGCCTCCGTGGTCTCTACGGTCTCAGCGGTCTCCGCTGCCTCCGTGGTCTCTACGGTCTCAGCGGTTTCCGTGGCTTCCGTGGTCTCTACGGTCTCGGCGGTCTCCGCGGCTTCCGTGGCCTCGGCTGCCAGCTGGCCGTCCACTGTCTCTACCCCGGCCAGGGCCTGGGTGGTGGTGACGCGGATGGTGCAGGCGGCATCCTCCAGGCCGTACTGGGCGTAGTCCTGGACGTCCTCAATGGTGAAGGCCGCGGCAAACTGGGAGAACTGGTCCAGCAGATCCAGGATCTTCTCCTCGTCCACGGGGAAGGCCTCGTCCTCGTCGTAGACCCATTCCTCCCCGTCCTTGTGGAAGGCAACCGTTCCGGACTCATTTTCCCAGGAGAGGGCGGTAACGGCCCCGGCGTCCAGCTCCAGGACCACTTCGCCGCTGTTTTTAATGGCTTCCTGTTCCTCGTTATAGCCTGTGACGGCTGCCGTGGCAATACATGCCGCCACCAGCACCGCCAGCAGTATCCACAATTTTTTAGACCGGTTCATTCTGCTGTCTCCTTCTTCTCAGAATCACGACCACGCCGATTCCCAGGCAGGTCAGGGGGAATACGCCGATCATCAGTACCTTCAGGGTGCTGGAGGTGGAATCGCTGATGGTCAGGTAGTTGTAGTTCAGGGATTTGCTGCGGATGGCCATGGCCTCGGTTTCCCCGATGAGGGCGGAGAAGGCGTTCATGGCCAGGTCGCCGTTGGCGCCGGAGGAGTAGGCGTTGTACATGTCAGCCAGGAACTCCGAGGAGGAGAACCAGATGATCCGGCCGCCGCTGTTGTCTTCGATGGAAACGCCCAGGCAGAAGGGGCCGTCGGTGTCCCCATCCTCTTTGTCATAGGTCTCCAGGTCAAAGCCCGCCGCCTTGGCGTAGCTGTTTTCCGAGGTGGTCAGCAGCTGTGTCACCGTGCCTTGGCTGCTCTGGGAGCCTACGGTCAGACCGCCGCAGATGGGGAAGATGGCGAAATAGTTCTCTTCAATCAGGGAGTCGGTGACGTCGGAGCTGGCCATTTCCGGAATCAGCATGTACGGATATCCGAAGGCGTACCGGGTCCGGTCTCCCTCCACCACGATGCCGCTGTCCACGGTGACGTCGTAGGCGCTCAGGATGGAATTCAGATTCGTCAGTTCCGCGTCTTCCGTGGGGCCTGCCGCCACGAAGAGCTTGCCGCCGCCGCTTACATACTCCGCAAGCATTTGCGCCTCCTGCTCAGACAGGTCGCTGGTGGGGGCGTAGATGGTGACGCAGTCGGCGTCCTCGGGAATCTGGTCCACGGTCAGCAGGGAAAGCTGCTTGGTCTCGATGTTCTCCTTCTCCACCTGGCCGGCAATGGTGGACGGAAGGGCGGATTCCCCGTGGCCTTCCAGCAGGTACATCACCGGCTGCTCGGCGTTGGTCACATAGTCGATGGCGGAGGTGATGGCGCCCTCGCCGTCGAAGGAGGTGGAGTAGGAGTACATGTCCGCCTCCTGAATGTAGATGTCGTTATAGGAGATGTAGCGGCTGCGGTCGCCGCACTCCACCACCAGGCTGTTGTTGGGTACAGTCTCGTCGGTGTACTGCTGGGCGAAGGTGGGGTAGGCGTCGGGGTTGCGCTTGACCACGTCGATGTGGTCCGAGAGGCTCTCGTACTTGCTCAGAAGGTTCTCGATCACATCGTCCTCCATGTCCGCCTGGACGATCCAGTAGATGGTCACGTCCTGCTCCAGGTTGTTCACCACGGCCTTGGTGTTGCTGGTGATGGAGTAGAGCTTGGAGGCGCTGATGTCCAGCTTGGTCCAGGAGGACGGCAGGCTGGAGACCAGAATGTTGACCACCACCGCAATGGCCAGGACCAGGGCGGTCACGGTCAGGGAGTAGGCGCCGCCCTGAAAGGCAATCTTACTCTGGGTCTTCGGCGGCTCTTCCCGCCGGAAATTTGGCTTTTTCATCAGTTATACCTCCTCTTTTCCAGGGACTGGACCGTCAGGAACAGGAAGACGGTGATGACGGACAGGTAGAAGACCACCGCCGTCAGGTCGAAGACCCCGTTGACAAAGGTGTTCAGCCGCTCGAACAGGGACAGGGTTCTCATAATATCCGGAAGGAGTCCTTCAAATTTGGTGCTGTCGATGAGATAGACCGCGAAGCTGGCAATGGCCAGGCCGAAGCCGGTCACATAGCCCAGGTTTTCATTTCTGGTCAGGATCTTCACCACCACCCCCAGGACCACGGCCACAACCCACAGGGCGATGAGGCTGCCCAGGGCCGTGGAGGAGGTGTACTCCGCCAGGCTGACGCTGTAGTAGTTGAACAGGATCACGGCGATGGTGATGCCGGCGGCCATGCCCTGGTTCTCCGTCAGGGAGGAGATGAACAGGCCCACGGCGATGAAGCCTGCTCCGGTCAGGAAGAAGGCAGCCATGGAGCCGTAGGAGGTGGGCAGGTACACGTCGCCGTACTGGGCGAAAATCAGGGGGTAGACGCAGATGATGAGCATGGGGATGGCAAAGACCGTCAGCATGGCCAGGTACTTGCCCATCACCACCTCCACCGTGGTCAGGGGCAGGGAGTAGAGCAGCTGGTCGGTCTTCTGCTTGCGCTCCTCGGAAATGGACCGCATGGTCAGAATGGGAATGAGCACCACAAAGATCAGGCTGCTGAAGCTGAGAACATACTCAAAGTTGGACACGGCGGCCTGCAGGTTGTACAGCATGGCGCCGATGCCAATGAACAGCAGCAGAAAGGCGGCGAAGACGTAGGCCGTCAGGGAGTGGAAATAGCTTTTCAGCTCGTGCTTGAATACCGCTTTCATTTCTTATCCTCCTGTTCCTCGGCCCCGGCCAGTTCGATGAAGATGCCCTCCAGGTCCGTTTTCTTCACGGTCAGCTCCAGCAGGACCTTTCCGGCGGCGGAGAAGGCCCGGAAGATCCGGCGGGTCACGTCGTAGGCGTCGCCCTGGTTCAGGCGCAGGGAGCCCATGGTCCGGCCCTTCCCGCCTTCGGTCAGGGTCATCTCCTTCACGCCCTCCAGACCGGCCAGGAGCTTCTTGGTCTCCTGCCGGGTGGCCTCGGCGGTGAAGGAGACCTCCCGGACGGAGGCCATGGCGGTCTCCAGGTTCTCCGTGGCGTCCAAGGCCACCAGCTTGCCCTTGACGATGATCAGCACCCGGTCGCAGATGGCCTGGACCTCCGAGAGAATGTGGGAGCTGAGGATTACGGTGTGGTCCCGGCCCAGCTGGCGGATCAGGTCCCGGATCTCAATGATCTGCAGCGGGTCCAGGCCCACGGTGGGTTCGTCCAGGATGATGGCCTTGGGATTTCCCAGCAGCGCCTGGGCGATGCCCACCCGCTGGCGGTAGCCCTTGGACAGGGCGCTGATGCGCTTGTGGGCCACCTGGGTGATGCCGGTCTGCTCCATGACCAGGGGGATCTGGACCTCCAGGTCCTCCCGGCTCAGGCCCTTGGCCTCGCCTACGAAGCGCAGGTACTCGGCGGGAGTCTGGCTCATGTACAGCGGCGGCTGCTCCGGCAGGTAGCCGATCAGGCGCTTGGCCTGGTTGGGCTGGGTGAAGATGTCATAGCCGTCAATGCGGACGGAGCCGGCAGTGGCGGACAGGCACCCGGTGATGATGTTCATGGTGGTGGATTTTCCCGCCCCGTTGGGGCCGAGAAAGCCGTAGACGTGGCCCTCCTCGATTTCGAAGGACAGGTCGTCCACAGCCAGAAAATCCCCGTAACATTTTGTCAGGTGTTCAACGGTGATCATGATTTCCCTCCTGTGTCAGAATGCGCGGCGGCGCAGAGGATCCCCGGCCGTCTTGTTCCGGCCGGTTCTCATGGGTACCATTATAGAAGGACACTCTGAAAGGAGTCTGAAGGAACCTGAGACATTTCCTTGAACGCTTTGTAAACAATTTGCGAACAAAAAGGGGCGTGCCAATGGCACGCCCTATGGGGGAGTCGAAGCACAGCCGCGAAAGTGAATGACAGACCCTTGGCGCCCGCGCTCAAAGCCGCCCTCCCCTGGACCCCTCCCGGCGCGATGGCCCTCCTTTTCACGGGGCAAACAAAAAAGCAGAGGCCCAATGGAATCCTCCGTGCGAAAATATGCTTTTGACGCGCTGACGCCAGCCCTCCGGCTGGCGTCAGTCACGTTCTTCCTCAAGAAATTCAATCACATCGTTGGGCGTACATTGAAGCGCCTTGCAAAGCTTCTCCAGGGTATTCATGGTGATGCTCTTATTTCGCTTCAGATTTGTAATGGTGTACGCGCTGAAGCCCATTTTGTAGATCAAGGTATATTTGGTTACACCTCTGGCCTTCATGGTTTTCCACAGCGGCTCATAGCTGATCATATCCGCACCACACTTTTCGAAAGATATGTATATTATCTAATGAAAATCGCGGCTTGAATATTAGCAAAGATTTGCCTATAATCAAGATGAAAAAGCTTACGGAAGGAGGATGAACATAGAGCGGATCGAGACGGCGAGAAACAGAACCCGGAAAAATCGTTAACAATTTGTTGCGGCGGCTCCGAGAATACCATTCCCGGCGAATTTACGGACAACGGCTATGACAATCCCCTGTCCCACACCCGGGGCACCGGTTTCCATGGCCCGCTCCAGCGACTATGACAGCGCCAGCTCTCAATTCTTCATTGTACACCAGGACAGCGTCTACTTAGACGGCCAGTACGCCGTATTCGGCTATGTGACGGAGGGCATGGACATTGTGGACGCCATCTGCGAAAGCGCCCAGCCCACCGACGACAACGGCACCATTGAACCGGACCGGCAGCCTGTGATCACCTCCGTCGTGATCCGGACGGTGGAATCGGCCGCCGAGGAGACTGAGGCGGCGTAAAATCCCGGGAATCAGCCTGGATTTCCCTTGCATTTTCCTGTAAAAGGCGGTATAATGGCCGAAAAACCGACTTTTTCCCGGAAGTTTCGCACTGTGACCGGGAGAAGGGGCCGGGGGCCGACCAAGGGAATCGGGGTCCGGACCGGGAAAATCCCAAAGGAGTAAACGTTCAAAAGATGAGAAAGAGAATCTCTTACCGCCTCTGCCTGCTGCTGTGCGCCGCCGTGCTGCTGTTTGCCCAGGTCCCGGCGGAGGCGGCGGAGTCCGCCGTACCCTATATCCAGCAGATGATCCAGTATTACCGGTACTACCAGGAGGAGGCCGGGGATCAGATTCAGGTCCTGCTGGACTACATAACGTATCTGGACCCGGAGAAAGGGGACCTCTGGGAGACCATCATGGAACACTGGTCCTACTACAACAGCCAAATGGAGCCGTCCTACGACGTTCTGCCCGACGGCCTGCCGGAGGACGAAACCCTGTGCATCGCGGTTCTGGGCTACGCCCTGAACAGCGACGGGTCCATGCAGCCGGAGCTTGTCGACCGGCTGGAGGTGGCGCTGGCTTCGGCGGAGAAATATCCCGACGCCTATATCGCCGTCACCGGCGGCGGCACCGCCGCCAACGCGGACGTCACGGAGGCGGAGGCCATGGCCGACTGGCTGATCCACCGGGGCGTCAGCCGGGACCGGCTGATTCTGGAGACCCGGTCCCTCAGCACCACCTACAACGCGGTGAACACCTACGCCGAGCTGGTTCGGTCCTATCCTGAGGTTGAAAGCATTGCGGTAATCAGCAGCGACTACCATGTGGCCTGGGGCTGCCTGATGTTCCAGGCCGTCTGTGACTACACCCAGGTCTACGGGAAAACCGTGATCCCCGTGGCAGCCTGCGCGGCGAACCGGACGGAGACGGACATGGACACCATGTACTATCAGGTCAAGGGCCTCTGCGACATCACCGGAATCCCCTTCCCCACAGGAGAGAAGCCTGCCCTGTAGCCCCTTAGCGTATTTCCGTTTACGCTGTCATTCACTCCCGCGACTGCGCTTCGCTTACCCCAAAGGGAGAGCCAAGGGCCTGGCTGTGGTCGAAACAGGGTGCATAAAGCGGACAAGTTCTGAAGCGCTTTGCTGCGTAGCAGACGATATGCATAAAATTGTGTACAGGATAATTCTGGGAGCGTTTAGGTTCGCCAGGAAAGCAGCGCCCCGTCCAATGCGTCAACCAAAAAAAGAATCGCGCCGGAATCTCCGGCGCGATCTCGTTTTTTTGGGGAAAACCGTCAGCGGCTGCCTTTGTCGTAGGGGATGCCCTCGGCTTTGGGAGCCCGGGACTTCTTGGAGGTGAAGGCCAGAACCACCAGGGTGACCAGGTAGGGAAGCATCCGGTACAGGTGGGAGCTGATGCCCAGCTCCGCAAGCAAATACACGCCGTCGCCGTTGATATCGATGGTGGAATACGCGGCGGCAATGCACTTGAACAGACCAAACAGCAGGCTGGCCGCGGCAATGTTGCCGGGCTTCCAGTTGCCGAAGATCATGACCGCCAGGGCCAGGAAGCCGAAGCCCGCTACGTCGCCGTTGGCGGTGCAGTTGGCGGTGGTCAGGGCGTATACGAAGCCGCCCATGCCCGCCAGAGCGCCGGAAATGGTGGTGCCGGCGTAGCGCATCTTGTAGACGTTGATGCCCAGAGAGGCGGCAGCCTGGGGATTTTCACCGCAGGCCCGGAGCCGCAGGCCGAACCGGGTCTTATACAGGATCACCGACAGAATGATAAACAGCAAGATGCACAGGTAGGTGGCCAGGTACACCTTCACCAGGAAGGTCTCGCCGAAGAAGCCAAGGTCGGTCTTTCGGTCAATGCCCAAGGTGGACTTTTTGATCATGAACCAGGAGGCGGCGTCGCCGGTTTCCATCATCAGGGTGTTCTGGTTGGCCAGAACCCGCACCAGGAACAGCACCAGGGCAGGGGCCATCAGGTTTAGGGCGGTTCCGCCGATGGTCTGATCGGCTTTCAGGTTGATGGAGGCGAAGGAAAGCAGCAGAGAGAACAGGGCGCCCATAATGGCGCTGACCACCATGGCCAGTACCTCCAGCCCCTGCAGGACCAGCCAGTCGCCGTTGCTTGCCGCTTCCAGGAACACATCAAAGGACTGCATGCTTCTGACGAAGAGGACGCCGATAAAGGCACCGAAGATCATAATGCCTTCCAGGGCCAGGTTAATGATGCCGCTGCGTTCGGCAAACACGCCGGCCAGGGCAACAATCATCAGGGGAACCGCGTAGAGCATGGTTTGCTGAATCAGAAATGTCATGCCTGCTCCCCTCCTTTCTGGGTTTCGTCGTTGGGTTTCTGGGGCTGTGCTTTGGAAGCCTTGCTCTTACCGGTCAGCCACATCTGGATCACCAGGGAGAAGGCGCTGAGGTAGACGATCACCGCGATGATCACATCGGTGATAT
The DNA here is from genome assembly GCA_944387635.1 of uncultured Oscillospiraceae bacterium. Classification (GTDB taxonomy): domain Bacteria; phylum Bacillota; class Clostridia; order Oscillospirales; family Oscillospiraceae; genus Faecousia. The sequence continues at coordinate 9,758 of CALXFT010000024.1, forward strand.
ACTCGTTGTAGGCGGTAAATCCCGTGAGGTTCTGGCCTACAATGTCCAGCATGGCCATGAAAATTCCGGTGAAGACCACGCCGATGGGGTTATTGGCCGCCAGCAGGGCCACGGGGATGCCGTTAAAGCCTGCGGCGGGGAGGGTCTGGTAGGTGGACCAGAAGAATTCGGTATTGCCGGAGAGCCAATACAGGGCCGCGCCGCCGCCGGCCAGGGAACCGGCAATGGCCATGGACAAAACGATGCTGCCCTTGTCGTTGATGCCGGCGTACCGGGCGGCATGGCGATTGGCGCCGCAGGCTTTCAGCTGGTAGCCCAGAATGGTCTTATTCATAATCACATAGACCAGCAGCGCAATGATCACGGCGATGAGGATGCCGCCGTTGACCTGGGAGTTGGGGAAGAGAATGTCCAGGCCCAGATTCGGAGTCTGGACGCCGTTGAAGCTGGTCTTATAAATATAGCCGGTTTTGGTGCTTTCCACCACGTTTTTGAAATTGCTGACATCAAAGGCCCAGGTGACGATGTTGGCGGCCAGCCAGTTGGTCATGATACAGGCAAGAACTTCGTTGATGTTCAGGAAGGCCTTGAGCATACCGGGAACCGCACCCCACAGGGCGCCGGCCAGCATGCCGCCCAGGAAGGCGATGACCCAGATCAGGCCGGCGGGAACCACATCAGAGGGGATGCCCAGAGCCAGCATCAGGGTAGCCATAGTACCCATCAGGTACTGACCCGGAGCGCCGATGTTGAACAGTCCGGTTTTAAAGGCCACGGCAACGGAAAGACCGGTCATAATCACCGGGGTGGCCCGAAAGAGCATATTGCCCCAGGCGGTGCTGTTGAAGCCCCAGGTCAGGCTGCCTGCCGCGTCCCGGCCTGTGGCGAACAGACCGCCGAAGATCAGGCGGACGCCGTCCCACACACCGGCAGGTCCGATGCTGTCTTTGGAAAAGCCTACGATGGTCACCACAATGGCGCCTACCATCAGGCCGATGAAAATGGAGATCAGGGAAGCCAGCAGCTTCCGGGTTCCGTCTTTGCTCAGCAGGGAGTCTTTCATGCTCTGGCGCCTCCTTCCGTATTTCTCTTGGCTCCGGCCATATACAGGCCCAGCTCCTGGGGGGTTGTGGATTTGGGGTCCAGCTCACCGACAATCTCGCCTTCGTACATGACCAGAATCCGGTCGGATACGCTCATCACTTCCTCCAGCTCCAGAGAGACCAGAAGTACCGCCTTGCCAGCGTCCCGCTGGGCAACCAATTGCTTATGGATATACTCGATGGCGCCCACGTCCAGGCCCCGGGTGGGCTGAACGGCGATGAGCAGCGGGTTCTCCCGGTCCAGCTCCCGGCCAACAATGGCCTTCTGCTGGTTGCCGCCGGACATGCTCCGGGCAACGGTCACCGGCCCCTGGCCGCTTCGGACGTCATACTGGTCAATGATCTTGTTGGCGTACTCCCGGACGGCGTCCCGCTTGATAAAGCCCCGGCTCTGGAACCGCTTGTCCCGGAAGGACTGCAGAACAATGTTATTTTCCAGGGTGTCGTCCAGTACCAGACCGTGCTTGTGCCGGTCCTCCGGAATGTGGCTCAGGCCCGCCTGGTTGCGCTTGTGGACGCTGTATTTGGTGATGTCCTGGCCGCAGAGGGTGATGCTGCCGCCGGAGACCTTTTCCAGGCCGGTCAGGCCATAGACCAGCTCCGTCTGACCGTTGCCGTCGATACCGGCTATGCAGACAATCTCTCCGGCCCGGGCCTGGAAGGAGACATTATGCACGGCATTTTTCTTGCTGGATTTGGAGTGGACGGTAAGTCCCTTCACATCCAGAATCACCTCGCCGGGGTGGGCCGGGCCTTTTTCCACTTCCAGCTGTACCGGGCGGCCTACCATCATGTTGGACAGCTCCTGCTTGCTGGTGTCCTTGATATCCACGGTACCTACGCATTTGCCCTTCCGAAGCACGGTGCACCGGTCCGCCACGGCCATGATCTCGTTGAGCTTGTGGGTGATAAAGAGGATGGACTTGCCTTCCTTGGAAAAGCCCCGCATGATCTCCATGAGCTCGTCAATCTCCTGGGGGGTCAGCACCGCGGTAGGCTCGTCGAAAATCAGCACCTCGTTGTCCCGGTAGAGCATCTTCAGAATCTCGGTACGCTGCTGCATGCCTACGGTGATATCCTCTACCTTGGCGTCCAGGTCTACATGGAGCTTATACTTTTCCGACAGCTCCTGGACCTTTTTCCGGGCCACGGACTTTTGCAGAAAGCCCAGCTTGGTGTCCTCGGCGCCGAGGATGATGTTGTCAAGGACGGTGAATACGTCCACCAGCTTAAAGTGCTGGTGCACCATGCCGATGTGCAGGGCGGTGGCGTCGTTGGGGTCGTTGACTTTGACCTCCTGGCCGTTTTTCTTGATTATGCCCGCTTCCGGCTGGTAAAGGCCGAAGAGGACCGACATCAGAGTGGATTTTCCCGCGCCGTTTTCCCCCAGCAGGGCGTGGATCTCTCCTCGCCGAAGCTGGAGGGTGATATTGTCATTGGCGACAATTCCAGGGAATTCTTTTCTGATATTGAGCATTTCAATAATGTAATCTGGTTCCATATTGAATCTGCCCTCCCTCCATATCACAAATTTTGCATATATTATTATAGTATACCCAGAAAAGAAAAGCAAGGAAAACCTCTTTTCCAGCAGGAGGAAAATTGGAATTATCAGGAAATGGAAAAAGGGCCTCCCGAAAACCGGGAGGCCCATATGAAAGAATGCTTACTGGATCACGTTCACAGTGGCGTTGGCAGTGCTCTCGGGGAACTCCACCAGCTCGGAGGAGATTTCCACATTGCCGGCAACGATGTCGGCGTACAGAGCCTCGTACTCAGCAACGGTCCAGTTCTCCAGAGACCAGGTTTCGGTGGGCAGGCAGACAGCGTTGTCGGCAGCGCCCAGAGAGGTGGCCAGGCCGCCGATGTCGGCCCACTCGCCGTTGTAGTGCTTGGTGATGGCCCAAACGGTGGCATCAGCCAGGCCCTTCATGGCGGAGGTGATAACAGCGGGGGAATCGCCGGACTGGTCGACGTCAACGCCAACCACCTTGCCGTCCTCAGCGGAAGCGGCGGAGGCAACGGACTGGAACATGGAGCCGCCGCAGGCGAAGATCACTTCAGTGCCGTTGGCATACCAGCCGGTGGCCATGGTCTGCAGCTCGGGAGAGGCGGAGAAGGAGGAGCCGTACAGCCAGGAGTAGTTCACCTCGACCTGCACGCCCTTGACGGCGGCAGCGGCCTCAGCGCCCTGGACAAAGCCGTAGCCGAAACGCTGGCAGGCGGGATTGGTGCCGCCGCCACCGCCGGTGAAGCCCAGCTTGGTGTAGCCTTCCATAACGGTGGCGTAGCCGGCCAGGTAGCCGGACTGCTCTTCCTGGAAGGCGATGCCGGCCACGTTATCCAGGCCGAGAGGATAGCCGTCGATGAAGACGAAGTTAACGTTGGGGTACTCGGCGGCAGCGGCCTTCAGAGCGCCTTCCTGCATGAAGCCCGCGGCGACAACCACTTCGGCGCCGTTCTCGCAGGCCAGCTTCATGGCGTCGATCCGGTCTTCGTCGGTAGCCTGATCGCCGTTGGCGGGCTGATAGTACTTGTAGGACTTGCCGTTGGCGGCGGCATACAGCTTCACGCCGTCATAGGTGCCCTGGTTGAAGGACTTGTCCTTCAGCTGGCCTACGTCGGTGATGAAGGCCACCTGGTACTTGCCGTCGGCAGAGGTCATCTCGTCGGCGATGTCGTCGGGGTCCACGGCAGCGGCCACGGTCTCGGTGGCCTCGGTCTCAGCGGCATCGGTCTCGGCAGGAGCTGCGGTGGTTTCCGCGGCGGTCTGGCCGGCAGTCTCGGTGGGGGCAGCGGTGGTTTCATCGCTGGAGCCGCCGCAGGCAGCCAGAGACAGCATCATGGACAGAGCCAGCAGCATAGCCAGAATCTTCTTCATGATTTTCATTCCTCCAAATTGAATTTCTTTTGGTATGTCGTATACCACGGATATTATCGCACATTGCGTGAAAAAAATCAACATGTTTTCACGGTTGTGTCCGATATTTTTCTCATTCTCCGGTCATATGCTCCCCGGAGGAGAAGCCCAGAGGCAGAAGCTGCTCCAGGGTCCGCTTCTCGTAGCCCGTGGGGTGGACCAGGTAAATGGGGAAGTCCTTCCCGCAGAACTCCGCCATGACCTGGCGGCAGACTCCGCAGGGAGGGAACAGGCCAGTGATGTGTCCGTCCTTGCCGCCGCAGACGGCGATGGCGGAAAAGTCCCGGTGGCCGTCGTAGACCGCCTTGAAGAAGGCGGTGCGCTCGGCGCAGACCGTGGGGCTGTAGGCGGCGTTTTCAATGTTGCAGCCCTGGTAGACCGTGCCGTCGGCGCACAGCAGGGCGGCCCCAACCCGGTAGCCGGAGTAGGGGACGTAGGCGTGGTTCATGGCCTCCTTGGCCAGCTCCACAAGTTTTTCCGGTGTCATGGTCATGAATAAAACCTCCTGTTCGTGGGTTCAGGGCTTCCTCAGAATCTGACCGGCGAAGCTCCGGCCCGGAGTCCCCAGGGGGACGCGGAGCAGTTCGGCGGCGGTGGCGGCGATGTCGGCAAAGGTTCCCCGGGTGCCCAGGTTTCCGGGGCGGACCTTCTGCCCCAGGACCAGCAGGGGCACATACTCCCGGGTGTGGTCAGTGGTGGCGGCGTAGCCGGGGTCGCAGCCGTGGTCGGCGGTGATCATGACCACGTCCTCCGGCCCCAGGACCTTCAGAAACCCGCCCAGCCAGGCGTCGAACTCCGACAGGGCTCGGGCGTAGCCGGCGGCGTCCCGCCGGTGGCCGTATACCATGTCGAAGTCCACCAGGTTCACGAAGCACAGGCCCCGGAAGTCCCGGCGGGCGAAGTCCATGGTGTGGTCCATGCCGTCGGCGTTGCTCTTGTTGTAGACGTATTCCGTCAGACCCCTTCCGGCGAAGATGTCGTGGATCTTGCCCACGCCGATGGAGGCCAGGCCCGCCTCCTTCACGGCGTCGGGCAGGAGCCCCGCGGGAGGCTCCAGAGAGAAGTCGTGACGGTTGGCCGTGCGGGTAAAGCCGGTCTCCGGGCTGCCCACAAAGGGACGGGCGATGACCCGGCCTACGCCGTGCCTGCCCTGCAGGATGGCCCGGGCCTTCCGGCAGGCCTCGTAGAGTTCCTCCAGAGGAATCTTCTCCTGGTGGGCGGCCACCTGGAACACGGAGTCGGCGGAGGTGTAGACGATCCACTTGCCGGTTTTCAGGTGCTCGGCGCCGTAGTCCCGGATCACCTCGGTGCCGGAATAGGGCTTGTTGCACAGGCAGCCCCGGCCCGTGGCGGCTTCGAAGGCCTCCAGAACCTCCCCGGGGAAGCCCTGGGGGTAGGTGGGCAGGGGGTCCGGGGAGATGTGGCCGGCGATTTCCCAGTGGCCGATGGTGGTGTCCTTGCCCATGGAGGCCTCGGCCAGCCGGGCGAAGGCTCCGGCGGGGGCGTCGGCCTTGGGCAGGCAGTCCACGCCGTCGAGATTGCCCAGGCCGGCGGCGATCATATTGGGAACGCGCAGCTGCCCCGTGGCGGCGCAGGAGCGCAAGGTGTTGACATTGACGTCTCCGAAGGACGGTCCGTCGGGCATCTGGCCGATGCCGAAGGAGTCCAGGACGATGAGAAATACGCGATTCACGAGAGAGACCTCCTGATTTTTAAAGAATAAAGGGCGAAAAGCTCCGGGGAACGTCCTTTCGGGCCATTCTCCGGAGCCGGTTCTTTGCCAATGGCCCGTTACCTGTTCTCCATGGCCGCGGCCACGTCCAGGGCCACCTCCATCATGGTGGTGAAGGAGTTTTGCCGCTGCTCGGAGGTGGTCTCCTCGCCGGTGAGCACGTGGTCGGAAATGGTGCAGATGCACAGGCCCCGCTTGCCGTACCGGGCGGCGTTCATATACAGGGCGGCGGCCTCCATTTCCAGGGCCAGAACGCCCATTTTCTTCAGGCCGTAGACGCTGTCCAGGCCCTCGGGGACTCCAATGTGATCGCCGTAGAACACGTCGGAGGAGTTGATGTTGCCCACATGGTACACGGCCCCCCGGGCCTCGGCGGCCTTGACGGCCTCGCTGAGCAGCTCCCAGGAGGCGATGGGGGCGAAGGTGCCGGGCAGGTGGAACTGGCTGGCGAAGTTGGAGTCGGTGCAGGCGCCCTGGCCGATGACCAGGTCGTACAGGTGCACATGCTCCTGGATGGAGCCGGCGGAGCCGACCCGGATGATGTTCTCCACGCCGTAGCCGTTGAACAGCTCGTGGGAGTAGATGCCGATGGCGGGCATGCCCATGCCCGAGGCCATGACGGAGACCTTCACGCCCTTATAGAAGCCGGTGTAGCCGTGGACGCCCCGGACGTTGTTCACCAGGACCGGGTTTTCCAGGAAGGTCTCGGCAATGAACTTCGAGCGCAGGGGGTCGCCGGGCATGAGGACGGTCTTGCCGAAATCGCCGGGCTTGGCGCTGATATGGGGAGTGGGGGTAGTGAGCATGGTGGTTCCTCCTTTATTAATAGCTTCCGTCGGGTTTGGCTTCCTGACCGGCCTCCAGGGCCTTGGCCAGCTTCACAATCCGGCTGGTGCCCAGGCGGCTGGCGCCCAGGCGGATGAATTCCTCCGCGTCGGCCAGGCTGGAGATGCCGCCGGCGGCCTTGATCTTCACATGGGGGGCCACGTGGGCGGCAAAGAGCTTCACGTCGTCAAAGGTGGCTCCGGCGGTGGAGAAGCCTGTGGAGGTCTTGATGTAGTCCGCCCCGGAGTCGCTGACGCACTTGCACAGGGCGATCTTCTCATCCTCCGTCAGCAGGCAGGTCTCGATGATGACCTTCAGCAGCCTGCCCTGGCAGGCGGCCTTCACGGCGGCGATTTCGGCGGTGATGTCCGCCCATCTGCCCTCCTTGGCCCAGCCGATGTTGATGACCATGTCAATCTCGCCGGCGCCGCCCTCCACGGCGTCGGAGGCCATGAAGCACTTGGCGGCGGTGGTGTCGTAGCCGTTGGGGAAGCCGATGACCGTGCAGATGGGGAGCTGATCCGCCACATAGTCCTTGGCCCGGCGGACGAAGGAGGCGGGAATGCACACCGAGGCGGTGCGGTATTTCAGCCCGTCGTCGCAGATGCCGCGGATCTGGTCCCAGGTGGCGGTCTGGGTCAAAAGGGTGTGGTCGCATTTGGCGAGAATTTCAGAAATGTCCATGATGGATTCCTCCTTATTTTGAACTCGGTTCGGACGACTGGCCGTGAAGGCGGACCACCCGGTTCTCCCGGATGCTCCGGACATAGCACTTGTGGCACATGGCGATGTAGCGGTCATTGCCCCCCAGCTCCACCTGGGCGCCCTCAGTGACCACGTGGCCGTTTGTATCGATTCGGGCGTTTACCGTGGCCTTGGCGCCGCAGTCGCAGATGGTCTTGATCTCCAGAATGGTGTCGGCCACCTCCATGAGCCGCATGCTGCCGGGGAAGAGCTTGGTCTGAAAGTCCGTGCGCAGGCCGAAGCACATGACGGGAATGGAGAAGTCGTTGACAATGGCCCGCAGCTGGTCGATCTGCTCCGGAGTGAAGAACTGGCATTCGTCCACAATGATTACGTCGCAGCGGTCCCGGCGGGTCTGCCGGAACTGGTCATACAGGTCCGTCTGCGGCGGAATGACCTCCACCTGGGCCTCCAGGCCGATGCGGCTGCGCAGGATCTGGACCCCGTCCCGGGTGTCCGCGCTGGGCTTGATGAGCCAGACCCGCAGATCGTTCTCCTCGTAGTTATACTTGGTAATCAGGGCCTGGGCGGTCTTGCTGGAGCCCATGGCTCCGTATTTAAAATATAGCTTTGCCATATATTGATCTCCTCTCGCTTCCGGCATTATTATACCGAAAGACGCGGTCCTTTGCAACTACTATTTCATGCGCTTTCCACAATCCGGCGGGCTGTGACGGAAAAAGCCACCGGAAACCCGGGGGTCTCCGATGGCTTTTATGTCGCGGATCAGTCGGGAACGCCGGGGAAGATCAGAGTCACCTTGAACAGGTCTCCGTCTACCAGCAGCTCCAGCTGGCCCCGCTGGAGCTCCATGAGGCTCTTGGCAATGTTCAGGCCCAGGCCGCTGCCTTCGGTGTTCCGGGAGCCGTCGCCCCGGACGAAACGCTCCATGAGCTCGTCGGCGTCGATGTTCAGCTCGTCCCGGGAGATATTCTTCACGGACAGGACCACCTTGCCGTCCAGGCTGCTTAAGTCGATGTACAGCCGGGTGCCGGGCATGGCGTACTTGACCGCGTTGCTGAGCAGGTTGTTCATCACCCGCCAGGCCAGCCGCCCGTCGGCCATCATGGGCACCGTGGCCTCGGTGTGGCGGAACACCGGCTGGAGCTGGACCTTTCCCAGCTTGTCGGCAAATTCGCCCAGGGACTGGTTCACCACCTCTACGGCGTCCAGCTGGGTGATGTCCACGGCCATGTTGCCGGTGCTGGCCTTGCTCATCTCGATCAGATCGTCAATGAGCTTCTTCAGCTGCTGGGACTGCCGGGCCAGGACCTCCAGATACTGCTCCTGCTCCTGGTCCGTGTGGGGCTTCTGCAGCAGGTCCACATAGTTGATGATGGAGGTCAGGGGCGTCTTGATGTCGTGGGAGACGTTGGTGATCAGCTCGGTCTTCATCCGCTCGGACTTGAGCTGCTTCTGGGCCGCGGTGACGGCCACGCCGGCCAGACCGTTCAGGTCCTCGGCAAACTCGGCGAAGCTGCCCACCAGATGCCGGTCGTCCACATGGGTGCTCAGGTCGCCCTTGCGCATGCGCTTGGCGCTTTGCAGCAGGGTCCCGAAGGCCCGGGCTCCGTAGAGCACCACCCCCAGGGCCAGAGCCAGGAAGAACAGGAAGACCGGGACGCTCCCAAAGGCCAGGGAGCCCAGCAGGAACAGCACTAAGCAGATCCCGACGGTCAGCCACTGCCAGGTCAGGGGCAGCATGGACAGGAATCGATTGCACCCGCGATGGAGGCTCTTTCCGAGCCGGCTGAACAGCTGGGACAGGCCCCGGTATCCGGCCTTGCACCAGCGGACCAGGGCGGAGCACAGGTCCTTAATCAGCTTCCACAGCCAGGGGAAGAACCGGGTGGACAGCCAACGCTCCAGCCACAGGGCCAGTCGGACGCAGCCGCGCAGGAACCGGCCGCAGAGGGTGCCGCGCCACCAGCAGCCGCCGCCGGCCTTGAGCTGGGCCGTGAAGCCGTAGCCAAAGGCCACGATCAGCAGGCACAGAAGGTAGCCTGACAGGACCGTGATGCCTGCGGCCACCCCCAGGCCCCTGGCCAGCAGGTCGGAGCCCCAGTCTGCCAGGAAGACCACGAAGCAGCCGGCCGCCGCCGCGACCAGGGCGGCGTACAGGTCCAGGGGCATCCGGTTCAGACCGCCGGGCTGGATCTGGTCACTCTTGGGCTTGCGCCCGGCGGCGCAGCACAGGTACACCGTGGAAGCGGCGAAGATCAGCAGGCTGGCGCCCAGGAACAGGAACAGGTCGTTGCGGAACGACCGCAGGATTCGCAGCAGGTCCAGGGTGGGAGCCAGGCTGCTGGACCCGGCGTCCAGGTACAGCTCCACCGTGTACTCCGGCAGAGGGGTGTACACATACCGGGCGCGCATGGTCTGGCCGGTTTCCGGGTCGGAAAAGGTTTCGGAATAAATCTCATATTCGTCCAGGGGCTTGCCGTTGACGAGCGTGGGCACCGAGGGCGTGGCGGGAACAGGTTCCAGGGCCGCTGTGGGCTGGGTCTCGGGAGGGGCGGTCTCCTGGGGAGCTTCCGTCTCCGGAGCGGCGGTCTCCGCGCCGCCTTCCTCCTCCGGGGCGGAGCCGGAGGAGGGCGCGCCGGTCTCAGTGGGAGCCTCTTCCGGGGCCTGTGCGGCTGTCTCCTGGGGAGCCGTCTCGTCGGGGACCTGCTCCTCCTGGGGAGCCGTCTCGCCGGGGACCTGCTCCTCCTGGGGAGCCGTCTCGTCAGGGACCTGCTCCTCCTGAGGCGCCGTCTCCGGGCTCACGGTTTCCGCGGGGATCTCTTCGGCGGGAACCGTGGCCTCCGCAGGCGAAGTGGTCTCGGCGGAGGCGTCGGCGGAGTAGACCGGCTGGTCTGTGGTGAACCGGAAGCAGGGGTCAAAGGTGTAGGTTCCGGCATAGGCCGTGCTGTCGAAGAGCAGGTTGCCCGGCTCGTCCGTGAGCAGCAACTGGACTTGTTCGCTTGCGGATATCAGCAGTTCCACCGATTCCGGGTCCTGGAGCATGGTGGACAGGAAGGTGAGGCATCCGGTCTCGTCGTAGGTAAGATAGCCTATGGGGCCGATTCCGTCCAGGGAGAGCTGGCTGCTGCCATCGCAAAAGAGCATCAAACCGCAGACCTGGGTTCCCCAGTATACGGGGTCCACCTGGGAGACGTAGGTCAGCCGGCCGTTATGCAGGGTGAAGCTGCCCACGGTCTCAGGGCCGCTGGCCTCATAGATCACCCGGCCCTGGGTGTCCCAAAAGGCGATGTGGGACACGTCCTCTGCAAACTGATCGCCCAGTCCCGACGTGGGGTGGAAGACCACCTGGTTCTGGGAATTGCGGAACAGCAGGCCGATGCCTTCGCTTTCCGAATCCGCGTAGGAAGCGGCGAGGCCCTGGCCGCTGGTTCCGTCCAAAACGCAGTAGCTGCCCACCACCACCCCTTCCTCGGGGACCAGGTCGTACAGGCCGTACTGACCGTCCAGGGGCAGGGTGCCGGAGCCGGAGAATTCGGTGGGCGCCGGTTCCAGGGACACCAGGTGCATGTACTGGCCGCTGACGGGGAAGGTGTACAGGGTGCCGGTCTGCTTGGCCTCGGGATTTTCGCCGGTCAGGACGTTGCCCTCCGCGTCCAGCAGGGACCAGCCGAAGCCGCCTTCATCGTACTGGGCGGAAAAGCCGGTCTCATAGTATGGGACAATGGCCTCGGGGCAGCCGCCTAAGTTCACCCCGGCGTAGGCTGAGGCGGCCTTCTGGGCAAAGTAGCTGCCCTGGGTCTGGATGTGCTCCTCGTAGACCTGGTCCACGGTCTTGTTGTACAGGTCCAGGGTGGTCATGACCACAATGGCCGCGCCGCTTCCGATGGTGGTCAGCAGGGAGGCGGCGCACAGGAGCAGGGCCAGAAACTTAAAGACGATGTGATTCTTCACTTGGCCTCGGCCTCCATTCTGTAGCCCTGGCCCCAGACCACCTTCAGATACCGGGGCTCCGAGGGATTGATCTCGATCTTCTCCCGCAGGTGGCGGATGTGGACGGCCACGGCACCTTCGCTGCCCAGGGCGGCCTCCTGCCAGACGGACTCATACAGGACCTTGGTGGAAAAGACCTTGCCGGGGTTGGCCATGAGCAGATGCAGTATGGCATACTCCGTGGGGGTCAGGGACACGGGCTCGCCCTCTACGGTGACGGTCTTGGTCCGGTCGTCCAGAGTGATGCCTCCAATGGTGATCGTGCCGCTGTCGGGCTCGGGATAGCTGCCCAGATGGGCGTAGCGGCGCAGCTGGGACCGGACCCGGGCCAGGACCTCCACGGGGACAAAGGGCTTGGTGATGTAGTCGTCGGCGCCCACGTTCAGCCCCAGGACCTTGTCCTCGGTCTCGGACTTGGCGGTGAGCAGAATGATGGGGGCGTTGGAGAACTCCCGGATCTGGGAGGTGGCGGTGATGCCGTCCATGACGGGCATCATCACGTCCAGCAGGATCAGGTGGACGTCGTTGTTTTTTACCAGCTCCACGGCCTCCTTGCCGGTGTAGGCCTCCAGCAGATTGTAGCCCTCGGGAGCCAGGTAGATCTTCAGGGCGTTGACGATGTCGGGCTGATCGTCGCAGATCAGGATGGTGTACACGGCGCATCCCCCTCTTTCTTTGTATTTTCATGTATTATATCACTGAATGGATTAAGATGAAAGAGGGTGATTTCTTAAAATGAGATTAAGCTTTGCTTTCGGAACCGTTTTGGGGGCCGGGCCAAGTTTTTCTTGCCATTTTCCCGGCAAGCGGGTATAATATTCAGAAAAATGCTTGTCGGCTTGAAACGGCAGAAATTGCAGAGGACACGCGCCGGCTCAGAAAACCGCGCGCCTCTTGGCTCCCCCTTCCGGGAGAGCCGAGGGGAGCGGCACGCGAAAAATTAAAGAAAAGGAGATTTTCTTATGTACCTTACCGACATTTTGGAAATGATCCCCGTGAAGCGGATCTTCGCGGCGGTGATTCTGCTGGTCTGCGGAATCCTGGCCATCCGCGTCCTTCTGCGCATTGTCCGCGGGGCTCTGGAAAGGTCGAAGCTGGAGAAGGCGGCCTACAGCCTGATCCTGTCCCTGTCCAAGGTGGCCCTGTATCTGCTGCTGGGCCTGACCGTGGCCTCCTGCCTGGGCATTGACGTGTCGGGCATTGTGGCCCTGGCCAGCGTGCTGACCCTGGCCCTCTCCCTGGCCCTGCAGAACATGGTGTCCAACGTCATCGGCGGCTTCACCATCCTCTACACCCACCCCTTCCACTCCGGAGACTTTGTGGAGATCGGCGGCTTTTCCGGCACGGTCCGGGAGATCAACATGACCTATACCATGCTCTCCACCGCGGACAACAAGCTGGTCTCCATCCCCAACAGCACTGTGGTGGCCGAGCGGATCATCAACTACTCCGCCGCCGAGACCCGGCGGGTGGAGATCAACGTGACGGCCTCCTACGACGCCCCCACCCAGAAGGTCATCGACGCCCTGGTCCAGGCGGGCGATGTGGACAAGGTCCTGCCGGACCCGGCTCCCAGCGCGGTCATCACCGCCTACGGCGACAGCGCCATTGCCTACAGCCTCCGGCTCTGGGTCAGGAACGAGGACTACTGGGACGTAAACTTTGCCGTGACCCAGCGGGTCAAGGACGTCTTTGACCAGCAGGGCATTTCCATGACCTATCCCCATCTGAACGTGCACCTGGACCCGCCCGTTTCCAAGGCTTAAAGAAAGGTCAGCAGGACCAGAATCCCGATTCCCGGCAGGCCCAGGACCCCGGCGGTCAGGACCGTCACGGCGTTGACGGGCAGGACGACGCCGGTGAAGGGGGTCAGGGTGTTCAGCAGCCACAGGCAGCCAAAGCCGAAGGCGGCGTGCAGGGCCAGCTTCACCAGCAGCTTCACCGGCAGGGCCAGAAGCCGCAGCAGGACGAGGCCCAGGATCACGGGGATCAGCAGAGCGGCCAATTTTTCCATAATTCACCTCCCGGAACCGAAGCATAATCGAGGGCGGGCCGGTTATACTACCCTCGGACAGCAGCGAAACAGAAACCGACCGCGACGGCGATCGACACCTCTGCTTCCCATGTCTGTCAAGGGTATCACCGAAGGCGCGGCGGATGATGCGAACAAGCAGGGGAGAAGGGAACGGCTCGCCTGCGTACATTGTGCCAAAAAGCAAGAGAAAATAAACGAAAACCGGGGCGAAAAGGCTCCGGTTTCTTTTTCGCCTCCGGAAGGCGGCCGCAAGGCCGCCCTTGGCTCTCCTTCCAGGAGAGCCAAGGGCCTGGCTGTGATCGAAGCACTGTTCATCAGGCCGGCGCTTTCTTTCCGCGTCCGGCCTTCTTTGCCGCCGTGCCGGGGATGCGGCGGCATTTGCGTTGCCGCGTGCACATTTTTAGTTCATATAGATAAAGACGAAGAGGGGAATTTTGGGGGTGAGGCGAAAAACGCCGGAAACCAGTTGACGATTTGTACAAAGAGAAAAGTGGGAAACTGTGCATTTGGGGGAAAATGACAATCCCCTATTTACAAGGTCCGTAGAAAATGGTAAACTATCTGGGCCGGACGAGCTTCGTCCGATATATTCTAAGGAGGAAATCATATGAAAAAGTTTATGGCTCTGCTCCTGGCCGCCGCCATGATGCTGACCATGGCCGCCTGCGGCGGTGACAGCGGCAGCGACGGCACCAAGGTGTCCGTGTTCTGGTATGACGAGAGCGACGTCTACCTCAGCTCCGTCCGCACCGCCCTGAACGGCGAGCTGGACAAGCTGGAGGGCGTGACCTACGACAACCAGTACGCCGCCAACAACCAGTCCACTCAGCTGGACCAGATCAAGACCGCCATCGCCAACGGCACCAACATCGTGGTAGTCAACCAGGTCACTTCCGGCTCCGAAGACACCGCCAAGGACATCCTGGCCGCTGCCGGTGAGATCCCCGTGATCTTCTTCAACCGCGCCATCGGCACCGACGGCTCCGAGCTGCCCGTGCTCAATGAGAACGCCACTGCCTGCTTCATCGGCACCGACGCCCCCGAGGCCGGCCACATGCAGGGCCAGATGATCGGCGACTACCTGGTCGCCAACTACGACACCGTGGACGTCAACGGTGACGGCGTCATCTCCTACGCCATGATGAAGGGCGACGAGGCCAACATCGAGGCCATCTACCGCACCCAGTACGGCGTTGAGGACGCCAACGCTGTCCTGACCGCCGCCGGCAAGCCCGCGCTGCAGTACTTCGACGCCTCCAACCCCGACTGCTACCAGGTTGACCAGGGCGGCGCCTGGTCCGCTGCCGCCGCCAAGGAGTACATGGACACCAACTTCGTCACCTACAACGAAGACAACGGCAACATGATCGAGCTGGTCATCTGCAACAACGACGGCATGGCCGAAGGCGTCATCGCCTCCCTGCAGGAGAAGGGCTACAACAAGGAAGGCGCCCATGTGGTTCCCGTCTTCGGCGTTGACGCCACCGACAACGCCAAGGCTCTGATCGCCGACGGCGCCATGGCCGGCACCGTCAAGCAGGACGCCGAGGGCATGGCCGCCGCCATCGCCCAGACCATCAGCGGCATCGCCGGCGGCAAGTCCCCCGCCGACGCCCTGGCCGCCCTGAGCGACGATCGGTTCACCATCGCCGCCGACTGCGCCACCAAGCTCTACGTTGCTTACGCTCCCTATACCGGTGAATAAGCGCTGACGAACATCCATTTCGGGCAGCTGTCGTTCCGGCGGCAGCTGCCCTTTCCAACCGTCTCCGGGAATCGGTGGGAAGCGGCAGGGATCAGTCCGGAAGGGAATGATATCTGCCGCTTCCCATCCGAAGGCCGGGAAGACCGGGCAATATTTCTGTAAGGGAGGAACGCTCTATGCAGCAGAACGTTCTGCTGAAAATGGAAGGCATATCCAAAAGCTTCCCCGGCGTCAAGGCACTGGACAAGGTCTCTCTGGAGGTCCACGCGGGTACCGTTCACGCCCTCATGGGAGAAAACGGCGCGGGCAAGTCCACGCTGATGAAGTGCCTGTTCGGCATCTACAGCAAGGACGAGGGCCGCATCTACCTGGACGGCCGGGAGGTCAACTTCAAAAACTCCAAGGAGGCCCTGGAAAACGGCGTGGCCATGGTGCACCAGGAGCTGAACCAGGCTCTGAAGCGCAGCGTCATGGACAACATCTGGCTGGGCCGCTACCCCACCATCGGCGGCATCGCCGTCAACGAACGCAAAATGTACAAAGACACCACGGCCGTCTTTGAGGAGCTGGGCATCAAGGTCGATCCCCGCCGGATCATGAGCACCATGCCCGTTTCTCAGCGGCAGATGGTGGAGATCGCCAAGGCCGTCTCCTACAACTCCAAGGTCATCGTCTTCGACGAGCCCACCTCCTCCCTGACGGAAGAGGAAGTGGAGCACCTGTTCAAGATCATCAACATGCTCCGCTCCCGGGGCGTGGCCATCATCTATATCTCCCACAAAATGGCGGAGATCAAGCGGATCTCCGACACCATCACCATCATGCGCGACGGCAAGTGGGTCGCCACAGAGCCGGCGGCCAACCTGGAGATGAACGACATCATCCGCCTTATGGTGGGCCGGGAGCTGACCAACCAGTTCCCCCCCAAGACCAACACCCCCGGGGAGGTCTACCTGAAGGTGGAGGGCATCACCGGTATGTACAACCACCTCAGGGACGTGTCCTTCGAGGCCCGCCGGGGCGAGATTCTGGGCCTGGCCGGTCTGGACAGCTCCGGCCGGACGGAGACCCTGGAGAGCATCTTCGGCGTCCGAACCCGGAAGGAAGGGACCATCACCCTGGACGGCAAGCCCTGCCTCAACCGAAACGCCGGCGAGTCCATCAAGAACGGCTTCGCCCTGCTGACCGAGGAGCGCCGTGCCACGGGCATCTTCGGCATCCTCAGCGTCAAGGACAACACCGTCATCTCCAGCCTGGGCCGGCACAAGCGGTTCGGCATCTACCTGAGCGAGAAGTCCCAGCGGGAGGACACCCAGCGCTACATCGACGCCATGCGGACCAAGACCCCGTCCCAGGATACCAAGATCCGCAGCCTCTCCGGCGGCAACCAGCAGAAGGTCATCATCGGCCGCTGGCTCCTGACCGATCCGGAGGTGCTGCTTCTGGACGAGCCCACCCGGGGCATCGACGTGGGCGCCAAGTACGAAATTTACCAGCTGATCCTGGATCTGGCCAACCAGGGGAAGACCGTGGTCATGGTCTCCTCGGAAATGCCGGAGCTGCTGGGAATCTGCGACCGGATCGTGGTCATGTCCGGAGGCCGGGTCGCCGGAGAGGTGGACGCCCGGAACACCACCCAGGAGCAGATCATGACCCTGGCTGCCAAGTACGTTTGAGGAGGTAAACTGAAATGGCAAACCCTGTAACCAACCTGCGCAACACCGCGGAAGAATTCAAGGCCATGAGCCCCAAGGATAAGCGGCGCGCGGTTATCGACAACATTCTCAACAACGCTCTGTACATCCTGATGCTGATCTTCGTGATCTACACCGCCGCCATGCGGCCCAACTTCCTGTCCCTGGGCTCCCTGGCCAACCTGGTCACTCAGGTGGCGGCCTACCTGCCCATGGCCCTGGGCATCGGCGGCTGTATCGTGCTCACCGGTACGGACCTGTCCGCGGGCCGCGTCATGGGCCTGACCGCCGCCCTGTCCGGCGTTCTGCTCCAGAAGACCGACTTTGTCAACAAGATGTTCCAGAACCTGCCGGAAGTCAACACCTTCTGGATTCTGGCGACCATGCTCATCGTCATCGCCCTGGGCGCCCTGATCGGCCTGGTCAACGGCTTCTTCGTGGCCAAGTTCAGCCTGCACCCCTTCATCGTGACATTGTCCACCCAGCTGATTACCTACGGCATCATCCTGTGGTTCTTCTCCCTCAACGGCAACAACGGCCAGCCCATCTCCGGCCTCAGCGACGCCTATAAGGAGTTCGTCGGCGGCACCATGTTCCGTCTGGGCAACACCGCCGTGCCTCGTTACGTGGCCTACGCCGTGGTTCTGACCGCTCTCATGTGGTTCATCTGGAACAAGACCACCTTCGGCAAGAACATGTTCGCCGTGGGCTCCAATGCCGAGGCCGCCAAGGTCTCCGGCGTCAACGTGTTCCTGACCACCATGCTGGTGCACACCCTGGCCGGCGCCATGTACGGCTACGCGGGCTTCATCGAGGGCGTGCGCAGCGGTTCGGTGGCTCCCAACGCGGGCCTGAACGCCGAGTGCGACGCCATCGCGGCCTGTGTCATCGGCGGCGTCAGCTTCGTCGGCGGCACCGGCAAGATCAGCGGCATCGTCATGGGTGTGTGCGTCCTGCGTCTGATCTTCGTGGCCCTGACCATGCTGGGCGTGGACTCCTCCAGCCTGTACATCATCAAGGGCGCCATCATCCTGTGCGCCTGCGCCCTGGATATGCGCAAGTACCTGGCCAAGAAGTAATGGACAATCAGACCCCCGAGAAACCCAAGCTCCGCGGCCTGTATCGGAACGTGAATATCTCCGTCAAGGTTCTGGATCTGGTGATCCTGGCCTGCGTGGCGGTGATCGTGCTGGCCGTCTTCTTCGGCCAGGGCAGCGGATATACCGTGACCTTCGACAGCCGGGGCGGCTCCGACGTGGCCCCCGTGACCGCACAGTACGGCGAGCTTCTGGATATGCCCCAGCCGCCCCAGCGGGAGGGCTACGTCTTCACCGGCTGGTACCGGGACAGCGCTTGCATGGAGCCCTGGGACTTCGCCGCGGACACCCTCCAGGCGGACATGACCCTCTACGCCGGATGGAATCCGGCCCAGGACGAAGGATAAAAAAAGAAGCGTGAACAGCCGGGATTTTTCTCCCGCCTGTTCACGCTTTTTGCGTTCCGGAAACTTTTACGTGCTTATGGACTTAAATACAGCAAAACGTTTCGGAAAGCGTCAGCCTTATGCATAGTGTTTCGATCACAGCCGGCCCCTTGGCTCCCGCTCTCAAAGCCGCCCTCCCCTGGACCCCTCCCGGCGCGCCCTTCGTTTGGTGCCGGTATTGCCTTAAGCGCCAAATCGGCGGGGTGCTCATGTGAAGCGCAAGCATCCTGGCATCTGCCCAGACGTAAGTCTGCATGGAAAGAACGGATATAACTGCGTTTTCTTCTGCGCAAGGTCCGTAAACGCGATTTTATTCACTCAAAAAAGATCCGAAAATTGTAGCTGTATATTCGAATTTTTGACAGATTTCAGGTTGCAAGTCAGCCCCCCGGGATTGTTCAGGCATTCCGTTCATCCGTGTCGCCTACAAGCCATTCCATGGACACATTCAGAGCCTTTGCCAGGATTCGCAGTTCCGCGTCACATACATGGCGCTGGTTCTTCTCAATTCTGGAGATCGTCAGCTTTGTCATATCCTCAACGCCCATCAGCTGGATCTTGCGGGCCAGGTCTTCTTGCGTCATGGGAGGCTTTTGCAGGGCGCGGCCAAGCCGTACACGGTCGGCACACAAATTGCCTTTTATGATAAACATGCTTTTCGCCACTCGTCCTCACCTCGCTGTGTATCTGATCTGGATATTTTTTCTCTGCTCTATTGATTTTATTTCAAAAGTTGATATAATACAGAATAGAGTAGATATTTAATATCTAAATTGGATACCAAACGAAAAAATAGTGGTGATGAGATGAGCATGAGAAAAATCTACCGTAAGATAGCGCGGAAGCACGGCGTATCTGTGGCGGAAGTAAAATGCCAAATGCAGGATGCGATCAACGCGGCCTATCGGAATCCTCCGGATAATGGGGTAACGAGAGCCTTGCAAAACCGCGTGCCCCGCAAAGGCGAGATTCCCACGGCGGACGAGTTTATCCGCTATGGGGCCGAAAAGATCCGAAGGGAATATGGGGCTTCGGAATAACAGAATAAAAGCCTGCCCCATCCGCTTTCGCGTGGATGGGGCTTTGGATTCGGCGCTCAGCCGAGGACGATGAATTCAGGGCTTCCACGGTTCAATACAGAAGCTTTTCATAGGTGAACCGCCCCATGGATTTTTGCAGCAGAATCCAGGCGATTGCCGCGCAAACCGCGCCGAGTCCCAGCAGAATCCAGGTGCTCATTAACAGAACGCCGGTGAACTGTCCTACGATCAGCGCGAAAAGGGGAATGACCAGGAAAACGGCGGACTGCTGAGATTCCTCCACACTGCGGGCTTTGGCCGAGCCCCGGACGATCAGGGTAACGGCAATCAGTGAAATCGACGGAGAAACCAGCCCCATGACAACCAGCCAGCTCACACTGGGAAGCAGAAGCCTGCCCATCAGAAAATACAATTCCGCTTCCATGACCAGGAGCATGGCCGCGAAGGAGGTCAGGCAGACCAGCATGCTTAAAAGGAAGCAGGCCAGCACCTTCGCCTGAAAGATCTGTTTCAGCGTCAGCGGGCAGTAGAGCAGGGTTTCCAGGGTATGGCGTTCCTTTTCCCCCACAAAGGCGCTGGCTGCCATAATGGAGGCGGCCATGATGGGAATGACCAGGAAAAATACCGGAAGGATGTGGTTGAAAATCAGGCTGGAAAGGGTGAGCTCCAGGCTTTCCAGGCGGGCCGATTCGGGGAGCAGCGACAGCAGCTTCCTAATGTCCGGGTCCTCCGGCACAAAATGAATGGTGATGGTGAAAATAGACGGTAATACGATGGTCAGCATCAGAGTCAACATATCTGTCCCCTCCTTATGGCATTATGATAGCGCGCAAAAACTAAGATCGGGAAAAAGATTGCAGATATGGGATTAAGAACAGATAAAAGGTCACCGACCCACCTGAAATATTCAGTGAGGCCGGTGACCTTTTTAATCCAAAATTCAAAATGGCACTTACTTGGACGCATCCACCACAAGGCCCATCGCCTTGGCAATGTCCAGGTTCACGCCGAGAACATTGACGGTTTCTTCCCCGAAAATACCCAGCAGCTTACCTTCCGTGTTATCCGCCACAATCTGCTCCAATTCCTCCTCACTCAGCCCGGAAGCTGCTGCCAGCGCGGGAATCTGAATGCGGGCGGACGCAGGTGTAATGTGCGGGTCCAGTCCGGAACCGGAAGCCGTCATCAGATCAGCAGGAATATCCTCCCGTTTCACATCCGGGTTTGCTTCCAGGAACGCCTCAATGTCGGCCTCAACCCGTTCCGTCAGGGCAGGATTGGAGGCTGCATAGTTGTTGGAACCGGAACTGAGCCCGGCAAACGCACTGCCATCGTTGTAGTATTGGTTGCCCTGTTCATCTTCATAATAGGTGTTATAGTTGTAAGCCGAAGGACGACCCTTCATGAAATAGGGCTCAGTGAAATCCTGTCCTACATTTGCTGCCCCCACAGCCTGGCCATCTGCATAGACCAGGCTGCCATGGGCTTGCCTGGGGAAAATCACTGCGGAAATACCGTTGAGCAATACAGGAAATACAAAACCACAGAGCAGCAGCAATATAAGTGCTACCACCAAAGATTGACGCAGACCGTGAAAGAATGCGTTCTTGTTTGCTGTTTCGTTCATAGTAAGGAACCTCCTCAGATGCCCATTGCTGTCAGTACGGGCGTAATGAGCATATCAATGATTTTGATTCCGATGAAAGGGGTGACGACGCCGCCCAAACCGTAGATCATCATATTCCGGGCTAACATTTTGCCGGAAGACATGGGGCGGTACTTGACGCCTTTCATCGCCAGAGGAATCAGGCAGGGAATGATGATCGCATTAAAAATCAATGCAGACAGGATGGCACTGTTTTGTGTACTCAGGTGCATGATATTCAGAACACCCAGCTGCGGGATGGCCGCCATAAACATAGCGGGAATGATCGCAAAATACTTTGCGATATCGTTTGCAATCGAGAAGGTGGTGAGAGAGCCGCGGGTGATGAGCAGCTGCTTGCCGATCTCCACCACCTCCAGGATCTTGGTGGGGTCGGAGTCCAGATCCACCATGTTGGCGGCTTCCTTGGCCGCGGTGGTGCCGGAGTTCATGGCAAGGCCCACATTTGCCTGGGCAAGGGCGGGCGCGTCGTTGGTACCGTCGCCGGTCATGGCAACGATCTTTCCCTCCGCCTGCTCCTTTTTGATAACGCTGATCTTGTCCTCCGGCTTGCACTCGGCAATAAAGCCGTCCACCCCGGCTTCCTTGGCGATGGTGGCTGCAGTCAAGGGGTTGTCGCCGGTACACATGATGGTCTTGATGCCGATGGCCCGCAGGCGCTCAAAACGCTCTGCCATGCCGGGCTTTACAGTGTCTTTCAGATAAATAACGCCAAGCACCTGCTTATTTTGGCATACAACCAGAGGGGTACCGCCCAGGGAAGAAACCTTTTCTACATGAGCATGCAGATCGGCCGGAACCGTTCCGCCCTGAGACGTAACGTATTGCTCAATAGCGTCCGAGGCGCCTTTGCGAACCTTAGTGCCATCGGGAAGATCCACGCCGCTCATGCGGGTCTGGGCGGTAAATTCCATAAAGGAAGAACCGGGGATTTCCTCACTGTTGTCTCCCAGACGGCGTGCCAGTTCCAGAGTGGATTTACCCTCAGGAGTTTCATCATGAAGGCTGGTCAGAGCCGCACAGCGAATCAGATCGCCACGGCTTGCACCCTCCACGGGGAAGAAATCAGCGGCCAGGCGGTTGCCGAATGTAATGGTACCGGTCTTATCCAGAATCATGGTGTCCACATCGCCGCAGGCTTCCACCGCCTTACCGGACATAGCAATCACATTGAAGCGGGTCACGCGGTCCATACCGGCAATGCCGATGGCGGAGAGCAGACCGCCGATGGTGGTGGGGATCAGGCAAACCATCAGGGCAATCAGGGTGGATAGCGGCAGCTGAACCCCACAATACATACCGATGGGATACAAGGTGACAATAACAATCAGGAAAATGATGGTCAGGGAAACCAGGAGCGTACTCAACGCAATTTCATTGGGCGTTTTTTTCCGGGAGGCCCCTTCCACCAGAGCGATCATCCGATCCAGAAAGCTGTTGCCGGGATCAGAGGTGATGCGGATTTTCAGCCAGTCGGATACCACGGTGGTACCGCCGGTAACGGAGCAGAAGTCGCCGCCACTCTCACGGACCACGGGGGCGGACTCGCCGGTGATCGCCGATTCATCCACTGACGCAATGCCCTCAATCACCTCGCCGTCGCCGGGGATGACCTCACCGGCCACTACCATAACAACATCGCCCTTTTTCAGCTCGCTGGAAGAAACGATGGTTTCGTTACCGTCCTGGTCCAGCAAATGGGCTTCGGTGTCCTTCTGGGTTTTCTTCAGGCTGGCAGCCTGCGCCTTGCCCCGCCCCTCTGCCACAGACTCCGCGAAGTTAGCAAACAGCACCGTCACCAGCAGAATAATGGAAACGATCAAATTGTAAGTACGCAGGCCGGTATCGCCCTCACCAAACAGCCCCGGCACAATCGTCAGCAGCAGCGTGATCAGGAAGCCGATTTCCACGACGAACATGACCGGATTCTTGATCATATATCGGGGGTCCAGCTTTTTTACCGAACCGATGAGAGCTTGTTTCAGGATCTCCGGGGTCAGCAGCTTTTTATTTTGTTTCTTACTCATATTACGAAAATCCTCCTTAGCCCCAAAGGGTCAGATGTTCAGCAATGGGGCCCAGCGCCAGCGCCGGGAAGAATGTCAG
>CALXFT010000025.1 GCA_944387635.1 uncultured Oscillospiraceae bacterium
AAAATAGCTGTATTGTGTTGCTACTGTACAGTTATTGGACTATAAGCTGAGCCTCCGCGAATAATTCAGGATAAAGATTTTAAAAGAGAGTCCGTATAGCAATACAGGATTTTGTCTCTACGCGCAGCTTATTTTTATGAAAATGGGGCCAGGCTCATCGCCTGACCCCAACATTTATTATAGAACCCATTTAAGGAGAGGTGCTCCATTCTTCCGGCTGTATGAAGGCGTCGGAACTGTAAGCGTAGCCATTGTTGTACTCGATGGTGAGATACAGGGTCTCATCGCCGTTTTTCAGCTGGAGGAAGCAGATTCCATCTTCGTTGAATCGGTCGGTGATCTCCATGGCATGATCCAGATAGTAGACCCAGACGGTACCGTCCTCCAGATACGCAACCTCCGGCGCGTTCAGCTGCTCCATAAGCTCCTCTTCCGTCAGAGGCCGCTCCGAGCCGTCGGCCTCGTAGGCAACGCCGCCTCCGCCGCGCTGATGGGTGTTTCCCTGAGCGTCTTCATAGGTGATGGTGTACTGGCCGTCCTGAATGTCCATGACGGCGCTGGTCTGGTCCCCGTGGATCCAGAGCTGAATGGTTCTGCGGATTCCGCCGATGTTTTCCGCATAGCAGACAGAGGCCATGCTGAAAAGAAGAAGAACGGCGGCACAAAGGACTGTGATTTTTCGGATGGGGAAATGATGTTTCGGGCGCATAGTGGGAACCTCCTTCAAAAAATCCCCGGAGGCATGGAGAAGGCCAAAAGTGCGCTGGTAACGGTCTTTATCGATCATGGTCTTCACCCTCCGTGAGCATGGATTTCAGGAGCTTTCTTCCTCGACTGAGCTGACTTTTCACAGTTCCCGGGCGGCTGTGTACAGCGGCGGCAATTTCCTCAATGGAGTATTCCTCGTAATAGTGCAGATGGATTACGATCCGGTATTTCTCCGGCAGCCGCATGACCGCTTCAAACAGATCCCGGTCCTCCGGCTGAACGAATTCCAGTTCGTTCATGTATTCCTCCCAGCTGACCCGATTTCTGCGCCAGAAGGTGCCGGTGATATCCTTGGCCCGGTTGATGGCGACTCGCAGAAGCCAGGCTTTCAGGTGGGACTCGTCTATGTAGTCTGCGTTTTTCTCGTAATACTTCAAAAAGGTATCCTGTACGGTGTCATCCGCGTCTTCCCGGCTGCGGCATATGCTGAAGGCTGCGGAGAAGACCCGGTCGCCGTATCGCCGAAACGCTTCGTCAACGGATAGTCTCATAATAAACTCCTGTACAACGGCCCGCTCCGATGAAGCCGGGCCTTTCTTTGAAAGATCTTTCACAAACTATACGATTCCCAAAAGAAAAAGGTTGCGCGGATTTGAGATATCCGAGGAAATTTTTCCCGATCAGTCCCAGATATGATCCAGCAGATACTGCTCCAGGTCATAGTCATACCGGAAGCGCACGCCTGTAATGGACTCGCCGTTTATAATCGCGGCGTAGGCCCGCTGGTGGATCCGGTTCTGCTCCGGGTCTCCGGCGTGCAGGTTCCGCGCGATCATCAGGGCGAAGGCCGCGTCCGGGTACTTTGCCTCCAGATGGGCAAGGGACTCCGGCGCGGCGTGCAGCAGCTGGTCCATACCGGGGATCCGGCGGAGGGCGGCGTCTTCCTGCCGGGGGTATCGGATGGGGGTGAAAAGGGTTGCTGTGCTCATAACGTATCTCTCCTTTTTCTTTGCAACGAAGGGGATTATACCACGAAAAAAAGCGAGGAACAAGACTTGACTTTTTCCGGAAACCGGCTATTCCCGTGCCGCCAAAAAATTTTTCGCTCCGGTTTGCGTTTTTTGAAAGCAAAGCCGTCTTATGATACAGAAGCGGCCGCGAAGGAAATATCAGGAAACCTCTGAATCCATCGCCTTCGGCGGAATGCTGGACCGAAAGCCCCGTCCGTGCGGTTCAGGAAGCGGGAAATTCCTACAGAATTCGTATGTTCGGCTGTGCCAAAATCTCCCGACGTCCATGCCTGGCGATTGAATCGGAGCTTCCTTCGCTTTCCTATGGAACTATTTGCCAAAGAGACTTATAATGAAAAAGACTTCGACGGTGTTCGTCGGAAAGCCGCTGAAACATATGCAGGAGGGAGGGGCGTCCATGGAGCTGGATCTTCTGACGGTACACCGCATGCAAAGCGGCGATACCCAGACGGTGGAAGATTTTGTCCGACAATACTATCCGCAGATCCTGCGCTACTGCTACCTGCACATATTTGACCGGGGAGACGCCGAGGACATGACCCAGGAGACCTTTGCCCGGTTTTTTCGAAACCTGGACCAGTACCGGCACTATGGCAAGCTGCGCAGTTTCCTGTATGCCATTGCCGCCAATGTGTGCCGGGATTACCACCGGAAGCGGAAGGATCTTCTGATGGACCAGATCCCGGAGGAAGGAACGGAGCCCATGCCCCAGGTGGAGCTGCGGCTGGATGTGCGAAGAGCCCTGGAGCGGCTGCCCCGGGAGCAGCGGGACGTTGTGGTATTGTACTATTTTCAAGGGTGCCGGAAGAAGGAAATCGGCCAGATCCTGGGGATCGGGGAATCCCTGGTTCGCTATCGGCTGAAACGGGCCGCGGATCAACTGCGGGAATTTCTTGGGGAGGATAACGTATGGGATGGATGAGAAGAAAGCCCCCGGCCAAGGCCGCCTTTGAACGGGAATGGGAGCCGCGGCCGCGGGAGGAGAAGATCCTGGAAACCATTCAGGTCTCCCGGGAGGCTCTGGAGGCGGGGCAGTGGGAAAAACCCATGGATATCCGGGAATTCGTCTATCAGCAGAGCCTGTATATCCGCAAACGCTGGTGGTTGTTCCAGGCTCTGCTGCTGGCGGCTCTGTGGTGGCTGCTGAAAAACGGCGTCAACGACGCCCAGCTGCGTCAGTGTATGGGCGTGGCCGCCCCACTGTTCGTGGTGCTGGCCATACCGGAGCTGTGGCGGAACCGAACCGCCAACGCCATGGACATCGAATGCGCCACATACTTCACCCTGCGGCAGGTGTACGCCGCCCGCCTGAGCTTGTTCAGCGGTGTGGACCTGGTATTGCTGACGGTTTTTCTGACCTTGGGGGCGTGGGAAAGCCGGTTTACGGTGTGGGAGGGGCTGGTGCAGTTTGTGCTGCCCTTTAATGTGGCAAGCTGCATCTGCCTGAAATGCCTGTACAGTGCCAGTGGGACCACGGAGGCCTTCTCCATGGCCATGTGCCTGACCTTTGGGGGGATCTGGGCGGTCCTGGTCTCCAATGAGCGGCTGTATGACCGGATCACCCTGCCGGTTTGGGCCGCCATGCTCACAGGGTCCTTCCTGTTCCTGGGTTACAGCTATGTCCGCGGACAGAAAAACTGGAAAAACATTATGGAGGTTAAACCGTTATGGAATTGAAAATCAGCCATTTATCCAAACAGTTCGGGTCCAATCACGCGGTGGACGACGTTTCCTATACGCTCCGCGGGGGGGTATACGGCCTTCTGGGCGTCAACGGAGCGGGGAAGACCACCCTGATGCGGATGCTCACCACCCTGATCCGGCCCACCGTGGGCTCCATCACCTGGGACGGCGAGGACATTTTTCGGATGGACGAGAACTACCGCAAGCGTCTGGGGTATCTGCCTCAGGACTACGGCGCCTACCCGGAATTTACGGTGCAGGAATACCTGTCCTACATTGCCACCCTGAAGGGCATCCGGCCTGCCGCTGCCCGAAAAAAGGTCGGACAGGTTCTGGAGCAGGTGGGGCTGCAAAAGGCAAGAAATAAGAAGATGAAGACGCTCTCCGGAGGCATGAAGCGGCGCGCGGGGATCGCGCAGGCCATTTTGAACGATCCGCAGATTTTGATTCTGGACGAGCCCACCGCCGGGCTGGACCCCCGGGAGCGGATCCACTTCCGCAATCTCATAAGCGAGCTGGCCCAGGACCGGATCGTCCTGCTTTCAACCCACATCGTCTCGGATGTGGCGTCTATTGCCTCGCAGATCCTGTTGATGAAGGACGGCCGGTTCCTCTCCACCGGGACCGTGGAGTCGCTTATCGCCGCCTGTCCGGAACGGCCATGGCAATGTACATGCACCAAGGCCCAGGCCGCCGCCCTGGAAAAGCGGTACAAGGTTGCGAATGTGGCGGCGGGGCCCAATGGGGTAGTGCTGCGGCTGCTGACGGCGGAACGCCCTGCCGCGGACGCGGTTTTGAAAGAGACGACTCTGGAGGATGTGTTCCTGTCCTGCATGGGACAGAGATCGGGGGATGACGATGATTCGCTATGAGCTGAAAAAGATCCTGGGACCAACGGGCGGAAAAGTCGCCCTGGGGCTGTATGCGGCCATGGTGATCCTGATGTGCTGCCTGACGGTGTTTACCATGAAGTGGGTCAATGAACAGGGGGAGCATGAGATCGGCCCCGGAGCTATGAAGAAAATGCGCGACGCCCAGAACCAGTGGGAAGGGGACCTGGATCAGGAGCTGCTGACGGAAGTGATCCGGGAGAACCAGAGGATCGAGGCCACGCCTCAGGCCAATTCCGAGGACGTGACCCAGAGCAACATCGCCTTTGGCTGGAAGCAGGGGTTCGCGCCCATCCGGCATCTGATCAACGATGCCTATGCCGACAGCTTCCGGGACTATGACTATTACACCGCGGACGGCCTGACGGAAATCGACGAGGATACCTTTTATGAGAACCGGATACGGCTGTTGGAGCAGTGGCTGTATGACGAAACCGGTTCCGCCTATGGGCGGTTTTCCGAGGCGGAAAAGCAATACATCCTTCAGAAATATGGAGAAATGAAGACGCCCCTGTATTTTGACTATCACGAAGGCTGGTATCAAATGCTGGAATATGCCGGTGTCATTTCTGCCTATGGAATGTTGATCCTGGGCTTTTTGCTTGCCGGGATTTTTACCAACGAAAGCAAGTGGAAGGCCGATGGAGTGTACTTTGCCTCCCGCTATGGCCGAAGCAAGGCCGCTTCCGCCAAGGTCAAAGCCGGCGTGCTGCTGGTGACGGTGGTCTACTGGTCGGCTATGCTGATCTACAGCCTGTTCCATCTGTGCTACATGGGCTTTGAGGGCGGGACGTGTATGATCCAGATTCGGTTCTTTCGCAGTATGTACAACCTGAATTTTATTCAGGCTTGGGCGGTGACCATGGTCTGCGGGTATATCGGGAATCTGTTTGCGGGCCTTTTGGTCATGTTTGTCTGCGCCAGATCCAACTCCGCTTCTTTTGGCGTGACGGTGCCGATTATCCTGCTGTTCCTGCCGTCTGTGTTGGGGGGACAGGCGGACTGGCTGGACCGGCTGCTGGACCTGAGTCCCATACTGCTGCTGGAAGCGTATCAGAGGCTGGCGAGCTTTGACCTGGTGACTGTTTTCGGAAAGGTCCTTCCGGCGCTGGCGGTGTGCGCACCCGTGTATCTGGCGGTCTGCTTGGCGCTGATCCCGGGAACGTACCAAGGGTTCAGAAGAAAGCAAACGCGATGATGAGGAGGACGCTATGATCTGCTATGAGCTGAGAAAGGCTTTGACAAAGCGAAGCAGTCAGATCGTTCTGCTTCTGCTGGCTCTGCTGACGGCCTTCTCCTGCCGAATTGCCATCCACAGCGTGGAGTGGATCGACGGAGAAGGCAATTTGGAAACCGGATCCCAGGCGGCGGACAAGCTCCGCGCTGCCCAAAAAGAGTGGTCCGGTACTCTGGACGTGGAACTGCTGGAAAAGGCTCTGACGGAGATCCGGCGGGTGGAGGCCACGCCGGAGTACAGGGCCAAGGACTTTGATCAGAACCGGATCGCCCAGGGGTGGCTCCAAGGCGTACGGGAGATCCGGAGACTGCTTTGCCTGTCCTTCGGGGAAGGTTTTCAGTCCTTCGACGAGTGGGTGGCCGGCCAGGTGGCGGCGGAGGAGCTGGAGCGGTTCTATGACAACCGGATTCGGATCCTGAAGGACTGGCTCTATGATCCGGGGACGGCCGCGTCCTACTGGTATTCGGAAGCGGAAAAAGAATTTCTGCTGGAGAGGTATTCTGAGCTGGAAACCCCCTTTTCCATCGACTACGCCCAGGGATGGATTCAGGCCGCGGGCTCTGTCGGCGTGGTAATCAAATATGGAATGATTCTGCTGGGCTTTCTCCTGGCGGGGATCTTTTCCGACGAATTTCAGTGGAAAGCGGAACCGGTATACTACAGCAGCCGCCATGGCCGCGGGAAAGGAACCAGGGCCAAGCTCGCCGCGGGGCTGCTGCTGACCACCCTGGTCTATGTGCTGTGCGTCAGCGCTTACAGTCTGGCGGTCCTGGGCAGTCTGGGAACCGATGGGGCCAACTGCCCGGTCCAGAGCGCCATAGGTGATTGGAAAAGCATGTACAACCTGACCTTTTCTGAAAAATACTTCCGGATTCTGGGGCTTGGGTACATCGGCTATCTGTTCTTCGGCATGCTGGTGATGTGGATCAGCGCGAAGGCGAATTCTCCGGTCCTGGCGGTGATGATCCCGTCTCTGGCGGTGCTGCTGCCAACCTTTCTGATGAACGTGGCGTCCGGCGATACCCTGAGCAAGTTCCTGGCCCTCTTGCCGGACCGGCTGCTGGACGGGAACAGAGCTTTGGCATACCTGGATGTCTTTTCCGTGGGAGAAACGGTGACCACGCCCATTCCCATTCTGATCACGGTGTATCTGGTATTCGCCGTGATCCTGACGGGAGCCTGCTATGGGGAATACCGGTATAAGCCCATTGGATAATCTTGGAAAGACTTGGTGAACAGAGGATAGGATATGAGATAAAAATATTTGGCAGAGCGAGCAGCAAGGCTGCTCTGGCCCTGCTGCCGGGTATTTCGCCGGAAGGAGATCCGGGAATAACATACGAAAACCGGACGCGCTGACGTCCGGTTTTTTGAGGATTCCTTAAGATTCTTCCAAATGGGTTGACAGGGAAGTCTATCCATAGTAGACTTACTACGACGATTGAAGATAGACAAAATTATGGAGGTACACACATGGATGGATATCCCCTGTATTTGGACGGAAGGGAAGCGCGCGGGAAGGAGCATCCCCGGCTCCCGAAAGACAGGCGCCCGAATGGACCGGACACATTACAGGCCCAATACCCATCCGCTCCGGAGGAGGAACCGGACCGGATTTGTGACTGGCAGTACAAGAAGGAACGCCATTACAACGATTCCCAGGCGGAGATCGGGGACCGGAAGCGCTCAGAGGACACAGACGTGATCTACGCGACGACCCAGGCCGACGGGATCGAGTACATCCTGAGCGCGGCGTCCTGGGAAGAAGGGGGTATCCGTTCTACTCTGTCTGCGTGCAGCTCACCTCCGGAAAAGGCCCCTGTGAGATCGACATGGAGATTTACCGCCCACGCAAGCCGATATGCTGACACCGGAAGCGCTGACGGAGAAAGCGGGCGCTTACCTTGGTCTTCTCAGCGCCCAGTCCAACCTGGGGCTGCCGCCGGAAGGGCTGGTACAGATGTACAAGGAGGTCCTGGGGGAAAAGCTGCTGTGCAAGGTCCGGATCACCGGAATCGAATACGGTCTTGGCCGGGCAAAGGCGGCGGACCGGGAGGACCGCAATTTCTACATCCCGGTCTTCGGCCTTCGGGGAACCGCGGAATACTACGGCGAAGAATCCGGCACCCTGTATCTGAGCAGTACGGAGTATGAACCTGAGTCTGACCTCGTATGGATCGGAGCAATGGACGGCGGGGAACTAACCAATGTCCTTGCGAGGAACTAACCCCGTATCATATCAGTAAAGAAAACGGGCCTTCCCCGCCAGGGGGAGGCCCGAAAGCCGTTTTCAGCGGCTGTTGCGGTTCTGGTTGGCGTTCTGGGTCTTGTTGGAATTCTGGTTCTGGTTGTTGTTCTGATTCTGGTTCTGGCTGTTGTTCTGGTTCTGAGACTGGGTCTTGTTGGAATTCTGGTTATTCATGGTCGGTTCCTCCACATGTTTTTCTCACGGCCTTGCCGCGATCATAGCTTTCCCAGCTTTTCAAGATTTATCCTTGGCTTTGAACACAAGGGCGGCCAGAAGACCTGCCATTATGGCGGCGGTGATCCCACCGGCGGAGGCCTTCAGACCGCCGGTAAAGATCCCAAGAAATCCGTCCTCGGCCACGGCCTCCCGGACGCCCTTGGCCAGGGTGCTGCCGAAGCCGGTCAGGGGAACGGTGGCGCCGGCGCCTCCGAGTTCAATCAGAGGTTCGTAGAGCCCCAGGGCGCCCAGCAGGACCCCGGTTACTACATAGCCCACCAGTATCCTGGCGGGGGTCAGCTTGGTCTTGTCTATGAGGAGCTGGCCGATCAGGCACAGAAGCCCGCCGGTGAGAAATGCCTTTGCGTAATCCAATATGATTTGTGTCATACTCTGCCTCCCGTAATACAGACCCCGTGACAGACTCCGGGAATGGGCAGCCCCTGTTGGGTGGATGTGGGGGAGAGAAGGGCTCCGGTTCCGCAGAACAGGATTTTTTTCAGCTTTCCGGTTTTCAATTCCCCCAGCAGGTGGCCGCACAGGGCAATGGCGCTGCAGCCGCAGCCGGAGCCTCCCGCGTGGACGTCCTGCTTTGCAGTGTCGAATACCAGGGTGCCGCAGTCCACCAGCTTTCCACCTAGACTGACTCCGTCCCGGCGGGCCAGCTCCAGCAGAAGCTCCTTGCCCACCTGGCCCAGGTCCCCTGTGACGATCCGGTCGAAATCCTCCGGACCGGTCTTCAGATCCTCGAAGTGAGCCCGGATGGTGTCGTAGGCGGCGGGGGCCATGGCAGCGCCCATGTTGTTGGCGTCCTGGATTCCCAGGTCTGTGACCGTGCCGATGGTGCAGGCGGTGATCCTGGGGCCGGAGCCGGAATCGCAGACCAGAGCCGCACCGGAGCCGGTGACGGTCCACTGAGACGTAGGCGTCCGCTGCCCGCCGTAGCCCAGGGGGAACCGGTACTGCCGTTCCGAGGAGGCAAAGTGAGACGAGGTCATGGCAACCACTCTGTGCGCAAAGCCGCCGCCGACTGCCATGGTGGACAGGAGCAGGCTCTCGGCCATGGTGGAGCAGGCGCCGTATAGCCCTAAGTGGGGGATATGGCTGTTTCGCAGGGTGAAGGAGGAGCCGATGCACTGGTTCAGCAGGTCCCCGGAGAATACCAGGTCAATGTCCGACCGGGACAGGCCGGATTTCTCGATCAGCTTGTTCAATGCCTGCTGCTGCATATGCTTTTCTGCCTGTTCCCATGTCTTTTGCCCGAAATAGGTGTCCGAACTTTTGATATCGAAGGTGTGGCCCAGCGGCCCTTCGGACTCCTTCTTGCCAGCGACGCTGGCCCAGGCGGTGATGACCGGCGGAACTTCCGGAACAAAGCTCTGCCGGCCCCGTTTTCGATCTGTCATAGATGCACCATCCTTTTCTTTTGGGCGATGCTGCCCCTTTCCGCTGGAAATAGTATGCGCACTCTTGCATTTGCCATTCCCATGGGGTATCATAAGGAAAAAATCTTGGGAACCCTGAATCAATGGTCTTTGGCGGAATGCCGGATGGAAAGCCCCATCCGCGCAGTTGAAACAAGCGGGAAGTACATACAGGATTCCGCCGCTTTTTGAACGTTCGGCTGCGCCAAAATCTCCCGGCATCCGCTCCTGCCGATTTCATCAGAGCTTCCCTTGAAATCACGAAAAAAGGAGAACCCCATGGAATACACCATCCGCCCTGCCCTGCAGGAAGATATGGACCGGATACTGGAAATTTACGCCTCTGCCAGAGCCTTTATGGCTGCCCGGGGAAATCCGGGCCAGTGGGGGACCACGCGGCCGTCCAAAGAGCGGCTGGAGGCGGACATTGAGGCAGGGGATCTGTATGTGGTTTTGGGCAGGGGAGAGATCCATGGGGTCTTCGCCTTCCTGACAGGCCCCGATCCCACCTATCAGCGGATTTACGGCGGGGCCTGGCGGTATGACCTTCCCTACGGCGTGCTGCACCGGGTGGCGGGAGACGGCAGCGGCGGAATCTTTCGGGCGATCTTCGCCTTTGCCTCGGCGCGGAGCGGCTATCTGCGCATTGACACCCACCGGGACAATCTGCCCATGCGCCGGGCGGTCCAAAGGGCGGGCTTCCGGGAGTGCGGTGTGATCCTGACAGACGACGGAACACCCAGGCTGGCCTACGACTGGCGGAAAGAATTCGCTGAATAATGCGGATTCTCTTTATAAAGATATTTATTAGAGATGTATATTCAGTAGCGCCGAAAAGCGATGCCTTATTGATTAGATTAAAGATTTACATCAAGAAACAGCATAAAAATCAGCCGTCACGCGTTTCGCGTGACGGCTTCGATATATTTGTCAGCCCATTCTCCGGGCGCCGTAGTAGTGGTTGGCCCAGTAGCCGCTGGTCAGGTCGGAGTAGGAGACCGTGGAGCGGGAATTGGGGGAATGGATGAATTGCCCGCCGCCGGCATAGATGCCAACATGGGAAATTCCGCTGCCATATGTATTGGCAAAGAAGACGATGTCACCGGGCTGGAGCTGGGATTTTGCCACATAGACACCCTGCTGATACTGACTGGCGGCGGTCCGGTAGGGGGAATACCCCACCTGCTTGAGCACATAGTAGACAAAACCCGAGCAGTCAAAGCCGCTGGGGGAAGCGCCGCCGTTGACGTAGGGGACGCCCAGATACTTCCTGGCCTCCGCCAGAATCGCGGCGCCGGAAGCGCCGGAGCCTTCCTGGGAGGAATCGGAGGAAGCCGACGACTGGCTGCCGTTCAGAGCGGCCGCGCTGGGAGCTACACCGGTGGACTTGCCCAGGCGGTAGAACTTCGGCGTGTTGGAAGACGCCCGATTCTCATAGGGGAATTCTGTCAGCTCCAGGTAGTCGCTGCGGATGTAGCAGATCTTGTCCCCGTAGATGACCTTGTACCAGCCGTTGTTCAGGCCCAGGATGTAGCACTTGTCTCCCTTGTCGGCCCTTGCCACCACGCTGTAGCCGGTGGAGGGGCCGGAACGGAGATTGACACCGCTGCCGGAGACTTTGCCGTAGCCCAGCTCCGCGTTTTCACGGGTGAGCACGTCCAGATAGTCCCGGTGCATGTAGCCTTCCTGGAGATTGTAAATGACCTTGTACCACTCCCCCTCCTGGCTGACCACCACCACGCATTCGTCGTCATAGGCCGTTGCCAGGACAGAGGAATTTGTGGAAGGTTGGCTGCGCAGGCGCAGGGAAGTGGCGTCCACAAAACCGATGCCATACATGGTAACGCCGGCAGCGGACGCGGGAAGAATCAGAGCGGCGGCGGACAGAGCCAGCGCCAGAGTCAGGGTGAACAGTCTTCGTGCGATCTTCATACTTGTTTAAGCCTCCGTATTTAATGGGGCAGTTCCTTCCGTTCTGCGGAACTGCCAGGCCCCGTCCGCCCTCCGGGAAAGACCGGAAGGCCGGGGACGCGCCTCTCAGGTGAAGGCAGCGCCCCGGGGCACAGGTCCGGTCAGGTTATTTCCCTGCCAGAGCCCGCTCCAGCCACACACAGCCCAGGTCCAGGGCGGTGTAGAAGCCGTCTTTTTCGCTTTTCTTCGCGATCCGGTCCCGGCCTCTCGCGGCGGGATCGGTCAGCTGAAGCTGAACGGACACACGGGTCGCCAGGTCCAGATCACCGACCTTTTTGGTCTCCAGGATCTGGAGCATGACGATGTGGCTGTCAGCCATAGAGCCGTAATACACAATGTTGTCCTTGCGCATCAGCGGACGTCCTTTATACATGAGAACTGCACGTTCGTCAGCCATGAAAGATACCTCCTGTGCAAAAATGTAATCAGATTGTAACATGTTGTTACGATAAAGTCAAGCATTTCTTAAGGAAATCCAAAGATTCCCCAGAATTTGGCGACTTTTTCTTTAAATGAAATGAAAAATGCCTGAGACGGAAGCAAACAGTATGAGATTGTCAAGGTACATTCGCCCACCTTTCAGGGCGTGGAAGGAGCTTTGGCAAAAACAAGAGGCCTTTGCGGAAAGCAAAAGCCTCTTGGCTTTGGGTCAATCCTCCGCGAACAGATAGTCACGGATGAGCACCTGCATCAGTTCATCACGGTCGATTTTGCAGATCAGGCTTCTCGCGCCGTTGTAGTTGGTGATGTAGGTGGGGTCCTCGGTCAGCAGGTACCCGACGATCTGGTTGATGGGATTGTAGCCTTTTTCGGTCAGGGCTTCATACACAGTCCGGAGAATGCGCCGCATGCTCTCTTTGTCTTCCGTGGGTACGGTAAACTTTTGTGTGCTCTGATCCATCATGGTATTCACCCTCCTATCTCTGAGAATATAGTCATTATAACCGAAATGTCCGGCAGTGTAAAGTCCTGAAAGTGGAATTTTTTGTGAATCCGCGCATACGGCGGAAACGGGGTCATCTCAGGTCGGCGTCCAGACGCTCCTTCACGGCGGTCAGGATCCTGTTGACCACGCCTTCGGAGTCCGCGTCGGTCAGGGTCCGGTCGTCGGCGCGCAGCTCCAGGGAGAAGGCCATGCTCTTGCGGCCCTCAGCCACACCGGGACCGCGGTAGATGTCGAACAGCTTCACGCTGCGCAGCAGCTTCCCGGCGGCGGCGGCGATTACGTCCTCGGCCTGGGCTGCGGTGACTGCCTCGGGGCATACCAGCGCCAGGTCGCGGCTGACCGTAGGATACTTGGACAGGGGGGTGTAGGTGGCGTCGGGGAGCCGGTAGTTCATGAGCTTGGTGAAGTCCAACTCGGCGCAGTAGATGTCCATGTCCATTCCGTAGTTTTTGGCGGTCAGAGGATGGATCTGGCCGAAAACGCCCACTTCCTCACCGTCGATGGAGAGGCTGGCGCAGCGGCCGGGATGGTAGCTGCGGTTGTCCTTCACGGCGGTGCAGCGGGGCTTTTTCAGCCGCAGACCGGCGAAGAGCGCCTCGATCTCGCCCTTCAGGGTGAAGAAGTTCTCATTGGTGCCGTAGGTACCCAGGACCAGAATCTTGGGCTCCTGGGGAAGGACCTGACCCTCGGCGGGCAGGTAGATCTTGGCCAGCTCATAGAGCTTCACGGCCTTGTTGTGGTAGGCGTTGTTCCGGCCCAGGATCTCCAGCATGGAGGGCAGGGCGGTGGTGCGCATGATGGAGGTGGACTCGCCCAGGGGATTCTGAATCCGCAGGGCATCGCGCAGGGGGGAATCCTGGGGCAGCCGGATCTGATCGAAGATGGCGGGGGAGACGAAGGAGTAGGTGATGATCTCGCTGTAGCCCAGACTCCGGCACAGGCTTCCGGCCTTGGTCTCCAGCTGCATCTCGGTGGTATAGCCGCCCTGGGTGGAGGTTTTGAACTCGGTGATGGGGATTTCATTATAGCCGTAGGAACGGCCGATCTCCTCGGCAATGTCTGCCGTCAGGTTCAGGTCCGGCCGGAAGGAGGGTACGTGGATGGTGTCGCCCTCCACGGGGATCTCCAGCAGGCGCAGATAGCGGACCATGTCCTCCCGGGAGATGTCGGTGCCCAGAAGCCGGTTGATCTTATCGCATTCCAGAGGCAGTTCCTTGGTCTGGGGAACGTAATTGATCACGTCGATGGTGCCGTCCAGCACATCGCCGCAGCCCAGCAGCTCCACCAGCTCGCAGGCCCGCTGCACGGCGGGAATGGTCATCATGGGGTCCAGGTTCTTCTCGAACTTGCCGGAGGCCTCGGTCCGCATGCCCAGAGCCAGAGCGGTCTGGCGGATGGAGGTGCCGTCGAAGTTGGCGGACTCGAAGACCACCATGGTGGTGTCGTCCAAGATTTCGGAGTTTTCGCCGCCCATGATGCCCGCCAGGCCGATGGGCTTATTGTCGTCGGCAATGACCAGCATGCCGGCCTTCAGACTGCGCATGTTGCCGTCCAAGGTGGTCAGGGTCTCGCCTTCCAGGGCCTCCCGGACCACGATCTTCCCGGAGGAGACGTAGCGGTAGTCAAAGGCGTGCATGGGCTGACCGTACTCCAGCATCACATAGTTGGTGATGTCCACGATGTTGTTGATGGGCCGGACGCCGTTGGCCCGCAGCCGCTGACGCAGCCACTTGGGAGAGGGGGCGATTTTCACGTTGGCCACCATCCGGGAGGAGTAACGCTTGCACAGGGCCTCGGCGGGGACCTCCACGTCCAGATAGTCAAAGATCTGGCCCGCGTCACTGCCCTTGACCAGGGGCTCATGATGCTTCATCTCCATGCCGAAGGCGGCGGCGGACTCCCGGGCCAGGCCGATGATGCTGTAGCAGTCGGGGCGGTTGTTGGTGATCTCAAAGTCCACCACAGTGTCGTCGTTGCCGATGACCAGGTTAATGTCCTGGCCAATCTGGCAGTCCTCATCGTTGAGAATCCAGATGCCGTCGGCGAAGACCCCGGGCAAATCGTTCTGGGTCAGGCCCAGCTCCTGGAAGGAGCAGAGCATGCCGTTGGAGCGTTCTCCACGGAGCTTGCCCTTGGTGATGTGGACGCCGCCGGGGAGCCAGGAGTTGTGCAGGGCCACGGGAACCAGGTCGCCGGGATGGACATTCTGCGCGCCGGTGACGATCTGAACCAGAGCCTCCTGCCCCACGTCCATCTGACAGATCCACATGTGGTCGGAGTTGGGATGGCGGACCATGGAGTCCACCCGGCCCACCACCACGCCGCGGATCTCGGCGTCCATGCGCTCGTATGTCTCCACCTTCTGACCGAAGACGGTCATGGTCTCCACATATTCTTTATCGGAAACATGACGCAGGTCAACGTAATCTTCGTTGAGCCATTTTCTGTTGA
This sequence comes from uncultured Oscillospiraceae bacterium, assembly GCA_944387635.1. GTDB lineage: Bacteria > Bacillota > Clostridia > Oscillospirales > Oscillospiraceae > Faecousia. Next base: position 14,806 of record CALXFT010000025.1, read on the forward strand.
GTTTCATTGTACTTTCCTCCTTAGAACTGGTTCAGGAACCGGACGTCGTTGTCGAAGATCAGGCGCAGGTCGTTGATCTTCAGACGGCCCATGGCCGTGCGCTCCAGGCCCATGCCGAAGGCGAAGCCGGAATACTTGTCCGGATCGATGCCGCAGTTTCGCAGGACGTCCGGATGAACCATGCCCGCGCCCAGCAGCTCGATCCAGCCCTCGCCGTGGCAGGTGGAGCAGACCTGGCCGTCGATCTGGCCGGTGCCGTGGCACTTGTGGCACTGCATGTCCATTTCACAGCTGGGCTCGGTGAAGGGGAAGTGGTGGGGCCGGAACCGCGTGACGGAATCCACGCCGTAAATCTTGCGCATCATGGTGATCAGAGCGCCCTTCAGGTCCCCCATGGTGATGTGCTCGTCCACCACCAGGCCCTCGATCTGATGGAACATGGGGGAGTGGGTGGCGTCGGCCTCGTCCTTGCGGAAGACCCGGCCGGGGGCAAGCATGCACAGGGGGGGCTTGTGGTTCTCCATGTAGCGGATCTGCATGGGACTGGTCTGGGTCCGCAGGAGCACGCTGTCGTCGTCGGTGAAGTAGAAGGTGTCGGAACGGTCCCGGGAGGGGTGGCCTTCCTCAATGTTCAGACGGGTGAAGTTGTAGCTTGCCAGTTCCACTTCGGGGCCGTCCACCACCTGATAGCCCAGGCCCACGAAGATATCCTTGATTTGCTGGAGCACCTGGTTCATGGGGTGCTGATGGCCCAGACAGACCTCCTGGCCGGGGATGGTCACGTCGATGGCTTCGGCGGCCAGCTTGGCTTCCAGAACGGCGCTGTCGATCTGAGCCTTCCGCTCCTCCAGCTTCTGCTCGATGGAGGCCCGGACGGAGTTGGCCAGCTGACCCATGACAGGCCGCTCCTCGGGGGACAGCTTACCCATCTGCTTCAGCACGGCGGTCAGCTCACCCTTCTTGCCCAGCAGCCGGACCCGCAGCTCATCCAGAGCGGCCGGGGTGGCGGCGGACTCCAGCGCGTCCAGGGCGCTTTTTTTGATTTGCTCCAATTGTTCTTTCATTTTGACTCCTCCTGAAAGGTAACTTACTGGGAAAATGAAAAAGCCCATTTTCCAGAACGCGGGACGAAAGGCAAGCCTTCCGCGGTACCACCCGCGATTCGCTGAAAATGAGCGCACTTTTCGGATGCAGACACATCCAAGACCGATAACGAGGTCACACGTCCGTCCCTACTTTTCGTTCAGGCGGCAGCTCCCGGGAGAAAGCCCCACATTGCACCCAAGCGGCTCCCACCGTCCCGCTTTCGCTGTAAGGGGAATAAGCCAATGTAAGGCGGCCCGATCCTTGCTTTTTTCGTATCGGAGTTATCGTATCACATCGGCCCGGAATATGCAAGCCTTTTTTCACCTGTAGAATCCGCTTGACGAAAAAAGTCCGCTGTGATATGGTTACATCAGAAACCATATTATAATAGAAGGAGAACCCATTATGTCCTACACATCGGTAACCGAAGCCCTGGACGCGCTGGAAAAGCTCCAGCGGACCATGGCCGCCTATAACCATGCCATGGGCGTCCTCTACCTGGACGCCACCACCGCCGCACCTAAGGATACCTGGGAGGGAAGAGGCCAGACCATGCGGATTCTTTCTCAGCTGGTCTATGACCTGCTCACGGCTCCGGACAACGGGGAGCTGCTCGCTTTCCTGGAGGCCCACCGGGAGGACCTGACAGCCCGGCAGCGGCGGGAGACGGAGCAGGTCCGCAAGCAGTACGACCAGATCCACCGGATTCCGGCCGAAGAGTATGTGGACTACAGCGTCCTGCTCAACGACGCCCAGAACGTCTGGCAGAAGGCCAAGAACGACGACGATTTTGAAGCTTTCGCCCCCTATCTTCAGAAGATCGTGGACTGCAACCGCCGCTTTGCCGGCTATTATAATCCGGATATGGCCCCCTATGACGCCCTGCTGAACGAGTATGAGGAGGGGCTGAATACCCGGACCCTGGACCCCTTCTTCGCCCAGCTGCGCCGGACCGTTGTTCCGCTGCTGGAGAAGATCCGCAGCGCCCCCCAGATTGACGACAGCTTCCTGCACCGCCATTACCCGGCGGCGGATCAGCGAGTCTTTTCGGACTACCTTATGGAGGTCATGGGCATCGACCGCAGCCACTGCGGCATTGCCGAGACTGAGCACCCCTACACCACCAATTTCAACAACAAGGACGTGCGCATCACCACCCACTACTACGAGGACAATCTGGTCAGCTCCATGTTCTCTGTGATCCACGAGGGGGGCCATGCCCTCTATGAACTGGGCGCCGACGACTGCTACAACTACACCGCCCTGTCCGGCGGCGTGTCCATGGGCATCCACGAGAGCCAGAGCCGCTTCTATGAGAACATCATCGGCAGAAGCGAGGCTTTCATCCACGCCATCTTCCCCAAGGTCCGGGAGCTGTTCCCCAAACAGATGGAGGGGGTGGACGAGACCATGTTCTACCGGGCCGTCAACAAGGCCCAGCCCTCCCTCATCCGCACGGAGGCCGACGAACTGACCTACACCCTGCACATCATGGTCCGCTATGAGATTGAGAAGCAGCTCATCGACGGTAGCCTGGCCGTCCGGGACGTGCCCCGGCGGTGGAAGGAACTGTACCGGGAGTACCTGGGGGTGGAGGTTCCCAACGACCGGGAGGGCTGCCTCCAGGACAGCCACTGGAGCGGCGGCAGCATCGGCTATTTCCCCTCCTACGCCCTGGGCAGCGCCTACGGTCCCCAGCTTCTGACGAAGATGGAGGAGGACCTGGGCGATATCTGGACCGATGTGGCCGGGGGAGACCTGAGCAAAGTCACGCTCTGGCTCCGGGATCGCATCCACCGGCATGCCAGCTTCTACAAGCCCAAGGCTCTGTTTGAACAGGTCTGCGGCCCCTTCGATCCGAAATATTACACCGACTACCTGACGAAGAAGTACACCGGCCTCTACGGCCTTTGATTTTCCGGAAAGGGGAGCGCCCATGCAAATCTTCCAACTGGACCACGACAAGGTCCTCTCCATATTGCCGGACCGGGACCCGGAGGGCCACAAGGGAACCTTCGGCAAGGTCCTGCTCCTGTGCGGCAGCCGGGGATTCACCGGGGCGGCGTACCTGGCCGCCATGGGCGCCCTGCGCTGCGGGGCGGGGCTGGTCTTCCTGGGGGTTCCGGAGAGCATCTATGCCATTGAGGCGGTGAAGCTCAACGAGCCGGTGGTCTTCCCCCTTCCCGACCGGGACGGCATGCTTGCCGAGTCCGCAGTGGAACCGGTCCTGGCCCGGCTGGACCAGACGGACGCGGTGCTCATCGGCTGCGGCCTGGGCCAGTCTCCGGGGGTCCTTGCCGTGGTCTGCGCTGTTCTGGAGCATGCCCGCTGCCCCGTGGTGGTGGATGCCGACGGCATAAATGTGCTTCGGGCGCATAAGGATATACTGCGTGGAAGACAATATCCCACCATCCTGACCCCCCATCTTGGGGAGTTCACCCGGTTCGGTGGCGTGGTGGGCCGGGATAAAATGGCCGACGCCGCTCGCTTTGCCCGCCTGTGGAACTGCACCCTGGTCCTGAAGGGCCGGGGTACCTGTGTCACCGACGGACTGCACGGCTTCCGCAACCCCACGGGGAACCCGGGCATGGCAGTGGGCGGCAGCGGTGACGTGCTGGCGGGCATGATTCTGGGCCTCCTGGGCCAGGGAATCCCGGCTCTGAAGGCCGCGGCCTGCGCCGTCTGGCTCCATGGCGCGGCGGGGGACCTGTGCGCCCAAGAGCTGGGGCAGTACGCCATGCTGCCTACGGACATGCTGGAGAGGCTTCCGCGACTACTGAAATAAGGCGGATGGTTTATGAAGAAAGCCGGGCTGGTGTTGGCGCTGGTGTGCGTGCTGTCGGGATGCGGCGGGGAGTCGGGGGAGCTGGAGCGGGCCATGGACCTGCGGGCGAAGCTCCTGCAGTGCTCCGCGTGTCAGTTTGAGGCTCAGGTGACGGCGGACTACGGAGACGGCACGACGGAGTTTTCCCTGTCCTGCCAGGCCGACGGGGCGGGGGATCTGTCCTTCACTGTGGCCGCGCCGGAGTCCATCCGGGACATTGCCGGGACCGTCCGGGACGGCCGTGTGACCTTTGACGGGACGGCTCTGGAGTTTCTGCCCATGGCAGACGGTCACATTACCCCGATCCTGGCCCCCTGGATCTTCCTCAGGACCCTGCGCGGCGGCAATCTCACTTCAGCGGGCATGGAGGGGGAGCTGCTTCGGCTGTCCATAGACGACAGTTTCGACGACGACGCCCTGCACCTGGACATCTGGCTGGATCAGCAGGATGTGCCGGTCCGGGCGGAGATCCTCTACGACGGGCGGCGGTATCTGTCGCTGAACGTCGCGGGGTGGTCCATTGTGTAGCATTTTCGGGAAACCGGGCATAGAATGCTGTGCGGCTGCCTTTCGAAGGGGATTTTGGAGGACGGCTGCCGGGACGCTGCCGTATAAAATCCCTGTGTTCGTGGGAGAATAGTTCCAACCTCGTTACATAGGGAACTGATCCGGTAGCGCAGGGAATGATACACGGAGCGTGAAGACCATGAACGAAGCATCAGTCAGACGCGGCGACATTTTCTATGCTGACTTGTCGCCGGTGGTAGGCAGCGAGCAGGGCGGGACCCGGCCGGTCCTCATCGTTCAGAACGATACGGGCAACCGCCATTCGCCCACGGTGATCGCCGCCGCCATTACCAGCCAGACCGGGAAGGCCCGTCTGCCCACCCACATCAACATCAGCGGCGGCAGTGTGGGCCTGAGCAAGGACTCCATTATTCTGCTGGAGCAGATCCGCACCATTGACAAGCGCCGTCTGCGGGAACATATGGGCCGCCTGGACGAGAAGCAGATGGCCATGGTAGACGACGCCATTGCGGTCAGCTTCGGCCTGCCCGGCGGAAATCGGACCACATGACCGGCATAACCGCGCCCCCTGCCCCCATAGAATAGGGCAGGGGGCGTGACTATGGAAGGAAACTATGCGGTCTACTTTGGAAGCGGTCAAGCCGGGAAGGTCCAGGTGCTGCGGCAGGGACTGTATCTTCGATTCATATGCCGGTGCCGGCTCAGCGGGGATGTGATCTGCCGCCTGATTGCGCGCGTAAACGGAAAACAGGAAAATCTGGGGGTCCTGGTCCCCATGGACGACGGCTTCGGCCTGGACACCAGGATTCCGGCAAAGCGTCTGGGGGAAGGGGAGCCGGAGTTTCAGCTGATCCCCAAGGGCGGGGAAACGGGAGGGACCTTCGTCCCCCTGTCCCCGGAGGAACCCTTCGCCTACATCGAACGGCTGAAGGACGCCTTCCTTGCCCGCCAAAACGGTCAATTGGGAGTCGTAATTCCGCCGTAGGGGACGGGTCTCCCGTCCCGTCTGCCGGTGCGAAAACGCGGGAGGCGAAACGCCTCCCCTACATTTTATATATAAATGCTTATCGACTTTAAACAGCAGAAATTGCAGAGGATACGTATCGGCTCAGAAACCTGCGCGCCCCTTGGCTCCCCTTGTGAAGGGGAGCCAAGGGGCGAGCCAAGGCGGCCCGCAGGGCCGCAGGCTGAGTCAAGTCGATAAGCATCTATTAATAATAATGCATACCCCGAAGCGGATGGATGCTTTCCGCTTCGGGGCTTTTGTGTTTTTGGGGCTGGCGTATAAATTTTTTTGCCAATGGGATAAAATAATTCTGTTGCAATCCCCAAAAATCCATTCAGGAGGTCTCCTATGAACAGAATCATCACCCAGTCTTATCTGGACCGGTTTCAGGACCATCTGCGCCGGGAGGAGAAGAGCCCGGTCACCGTTGAGAAGTACCTGCGGGACGTCCGGGCGTTTCTGGCTTTTGCCGGGGAGCGGGTCGTGACCAAGGAGCTGGTCATTGCCTATAAACAGGACCTGGTCCGCCGGGGCTATGCCGTCCGGTCCATCAACTCCATGCTGGCCAGTCTGAACAGCCTTTTGCGCTTCCTGGGCTGGGAGGACTGCAAGACCCGCAGCATTCGCCAGCAGCGTCAGACCTACTGCGCCCAGGAGCGGCAGCTGACCCGGGAGGAATACCTGCGGCTCCTGGAGGCCGCCCGGAGCCGGCCCAGACTGTACTACCTGCTCCAGACCATCTGCGCCACAGGGGTCCGGGTGTCGGAGATCCAGTACTTCACCCTGGAGGCGGTGAAGCGGGGGCAGGTAATCATCCGCTGCAAGAACAAGACCCGCACCATCCTGATCCCCGGGAAGCTGCGCGGCTATCTGCTGCGCTATGCCGGCAAGCAGAAGATCCGGTCCGGCCCCATCTTCGTCAGCAGGAACGGCCGCCCTCTGGACCGCAGCGCCATCTGGACCCAGATGAAGGGCCTGTGCCTGGCCGCCAACGTGGCCCCTGGAAAGGTGTTCCCCCACAATCTGCGCAAGCTCTTTGCCCGGACCTTCTACGGCATGGAGAAGGACATTGCCAAGCTGGCGGACATCCTGGGGCACAGCAGCATCGATACCACCCGTATCTATATTATGTCAACCGGAGAAGAGCACCTGCGGAAGATCGAGCGGCTGGGCCTGGTGGTCTAGCTCGGGATACAGGGAGAGAAGGACAGAAAAAACCACCACATAATTCTCATTATGTAGCGGCCGTCTGTAACTCTTTGTGAATTGTTAAAAACATTATAACGTCATTGAATCCAAATGTCAAGAGCGGAATAGGCTATTTTCAGCTTTTTCCTTATCCTTATGCCATGGATTTTACATAGGAAAATTTCGACAAAGCAGCACACGCAGACCCTCTCAGCTCTTTTTTAAGAAAAAGCCGTGAGGGTCTACTTGACAAGCCCAAAAGTTATAAGTCTATAGGCGGCAGATAGAGCGGCAAACGCTGTCTGCCGCATTTTTCACTACATAATGAGAATTATGTGAGGAAGGGCCGGGCTGGCGTTGGCGCGCCGCCTGAAATGCCCCGTGGAAGGGCCGTCCCGAAAGGAAGCCCCTATGGGAAAAAAGATCAAAAGGGTTTGGAACGCGGTCACCACGGTCCTGGTCATTCTGGTGGCTATTCTGGCCGTTCTGCTGGCGGGGGTCCGGATCTTCGGGCTTCAGGTCTTCTCGGTGCTCTCCGGATCCATGGAGCCGGTGTACCACACCGGGAGCCTGATCTATGTCAAAGAAGTGGACTATACCGACATCGAAGTGGGCGACGTGATCACCTTCATGCTGGACGAGGAGACCGTGGCCACCCACCGGGTGGTGCAGATTGTCCCCGACGAGCAGGACCCCACTGTTCTGCGCTACCAGACCAAGGGCGACGCCAACGAGAATGTGGACAGCACCCTGGTCCACTATAAGAACGTCATCGGCACCCCGGTGTTCACCATTCCTTACTTAGGCTATGTGGCGAACTTCATCCAGCAGCCCCCGGGCAGCTACATGGCCCTGGCCGCCGGAGCCGTGTTCCTGGTGCTGACCTTCCTGCCGGATCTTCTGTTCTCCGAAGAGGAACCTGAGAAGAACCCCAAGGCCAAGAGGTCCCGCCGCCGGACCGGAAAATTTGAGCGGCCCAGAACCTGAAGGCAAGCCGCGTGGCTGCCAATATACATGAGCAAACTGAAGGAGGATTTTCTATGAAAACCAAAAGCAAAGCGCTGCTTCTGTCTCTGTGCGCGGTGATGCTGGTGGCTGCCTCGATCTTCGGCACCCTGGCTTACCTGACCGATACAGACGCGGTGGAAAACACGTTCACCGTGGGCCAGGTTGGAATCTCCCTGGACGAAGCCAAGGTGAATACAAAGGGTGAAAAGCTGGACAATGGTGGCAATGTCTGGGTTGAAGGTGCTACCTTGGCAGACCGTGTTCAGGCAAACGAGTACAAGCTGGTACCCGGACACGAGTACATCAAGGATCCCACCGTCCATGTGGATAAGGGCAGTGAAGACAGCTGGCTGTTTATTAAGGTCGACAATGGCATTGCTGCCATTGAGGATTCCACCAATACCATCGCTGATCAGATGAAGGCAATTGGCTGGACTCCGGTGGACGGCATTACGAATGTCTATGCCTACAAGGAAGTTGTCAAAGCTGAACAAGACGTTGTTGTCTTCAATAGATTTAAGATCAGCGGCGACGTTGAAGGCACTAAGCCCGAGACTCCTGAGGATGGTGTCCTGTATCTGTCCGACTATGTGGACGCTGTCATTAATGTCACTGCCTACGCTGTGCAGGCCGACGGCTTTGGCAATGCCGCTGATGCTTGGAAAGCTGCTTTCGGCGCATAAATACGTTTGATCTGATCTCCCTGGAAATAACCCTTTAGAAAGGATGACATTGAAAATGAAGAAGAGAACCGCAGCTCTGCTGCTGACCTTCGTTCTGATCTTCGGCGCAGCCGTAGGCGGCACCGTGGCTTGGCTGACGGCCAAGACCGACGATGTGGTCAATACCTTTACCGTGGGCGATATCAACATCGACCTGCGGGAACATAAACTGATGACCAATGAAGAAACTGGTAAATATTATCTGGATGAAAACAGCGAAGTTCAGACAAATTCCTATAACTTTGTTCCCGGCGACACCCTGCCCAAGGATCCCTTCGTCCGTGTGCAGGCTGGCAGCGAAGCTTGCTATCTGTTTATCCGCGTAAAGGAAGCGAATAACACTGTTGACGGAGAGAAGATTGTCAACTACACCGTGGATGAAAGCGTTTGGGCCGTTGTTCCCGATCAGGAAGGCTATTGGTATTGCACCATTTCTGCTGGTGAGGCAGAGAATGGCATTACCAAGTCCATCCTGAAGAATAACAATGTTATGGTAAGCAAACAGGTGACCAAGGAAATGGTCGGTAAGATGACGGATGCTCCCACCATCACCTTCACCGCCGCTGCGATTCAGTCCGAAAACATCGATGATTTAACCACCGCTTTTGATCAGCTGCCCCTTGATTTCAAACCTGCTCAGACCAACTAAAGTTGGTACATAACTTTATGCATGACCGCTGACGAGCGGTTTGCAGAATATCAATCCAAAATCAAAAGGAGAAATCACACATGAAGAAGAAACTGCTGTCCCTGTGCCTGGTTCTCGCTCTGGCTCTGACTGCCATCGGCGGCACCCTGGCCTACTTCACCGACACGACAGAAGCGGTGAAGAATGAGTTTACCGTGGGAAACGTGAACATTGAGCTGGAAGAGCCCAATTGGCCCGGTGATATCGGCAATCTGATGCCCGGTGTGGATATTCCCAAGGACCCCACCATTACTGTGGATGGAAAAAGCCAGGATTGCTATGTTTTCCTGAAGATGGACCTGAACAAGTACGTCAGCCTGATCAACCTGATGGGTGTTGACGCTTACAAGAACAAAGTTGACGGCCTGTCTGGTGCTTACCCCGGCTTTATCGCGTTTATGAATGCTCTGGCTGAGGACAATGATCTGCGGGAGGCTGTTGTTAATCGTTGGTTCCAGGGTATCAACCATAATGAATGGAAGATTATGAACCTGGACGAGATTAAGGAAGCTGTTTCCGGTGCTGAAGACGGGACTAACCCCAAAACGCTGAGCGTAATTCTGGGCTACATTGGCTCTGAGGACGACACTTTGTCTGCTGGCGAAAAGGTTACCTTCATGACTGGCTTCGGTATGCCTACCACTGTCACTGCCTCCATGTTCGACGGCGAGGATGCGTACAAAATTGATGGTGTCTCCAAGTCCGACTTTAATACGGATATGGCAACCTTCAAGATGAACTTCACTGCTTACGCCATCCAGGCCGCTGAGATTGCTGGTATCGACGTTGCTTATAAAGCTCTGTTCTCCACGACTGGCGCGTAAACAGCATCCTGCGTAACATCTGTGCTGATCCCAAGCACCTCAACCCCTGCGCCCTTCGGGGCGCGGGGCATAGGAGGCCATTTAAGGGGACGCCTTTGAATGGCTCCCTATGCCCTGGCGGTCCGGGATTTGGGAAAGACCAAAAATCTTCAGAGCGCCCTTGGTTTACCCTTTGGGGTAAGTGAAGCGCGTCCGCGGGAGTGAAGACAAAACCGGCGGAATGTCAGAGTTTTCGGTCTGGCCCGCCGCCGCGGGGAACTGTCAAAATTTCTGATTTTTGACAGAGAAGGGAGAAGAACTTCTGCCGCCTCTTTGATATGGAAGAAAAATGCACTGCGGTAAGAACCTCTCAGGCGCCGGCCCTGCCTCGCCGGTGCCGCCCCCTCCAAAGGGGAGCCAAGGGCGCGAAATATGCAGCGCATAGGAAACGGTTCAAGGGGACGCCTTTGAATGGCTTCCTATGCCCTGCATGGTCAGAGTATAACAAGAAAGTATAGGAAACAATGTTCATAGAGGTGAAGCCAATGAAACGTAAAATTTTGCTTGCAGCCGTGGCCGTGATCTGCCTGTCCCTGCTGGGAGTGGGCACTTTGGCCTATTTTACCTCCGATGGTACGGCGCACAACGTGATCACCACCGGCGGCGTGGACATCGAGCTGATTGAGACCACCGACGATGGCAAGCCCTTCCCGTCGGAAGGCGTCACCGGCGTCATGCCCGGCGAGTCCGTGACCAAGCGTGTGACGGTGAAGAACACCGGTTTGTCTGAGGCCTGGGTCCGCGTCCGGGCGGACATGGAGGTCAAGGATTCCAACGGAGAGGTCATGACCGGGGAACACCCCATCGAGCTGACCGGCAAGGACAGCAAGTGGGTGGCCAAGGACGGCTACTATTACTACACCGAGCCCGTAGCCCCCGGCGCTGAGACCAAGGCCCTGCTGGAGGAAGTGACCTTCCTGCCCCAGATGGGCAACCCCTACCAGGGCAGCACCCTGAACATCGACATCTTCGCCCAGGCGACCCAGGTCGCCAACAACGGCGAAACCGTATGGGAAGCCCAGGGCTGGCCCGAAAGCAATTCCTAAGAAAGGAGGAGACCCTTTATGAAAAAGCGCGTGATTTCCCTGTTGCTCTGCGCGGCAATGCTGTTGTCTGTTTTCCCTGTGCTTGCCTTTGGTGAAGACAGCATTACACTGGTTTCCTCTGACGGAAATATCCTCAACATCTATGAAAGCCTGACCCTGTCCGTCCAGTGGGAGAATCCGGAACCGGCCTCCTACCAGTGGCAGATTCAGGTCAGCGATGATCTGTGGGTCAATATCCAGGGCCAGACCGGCCAGTCTCTGGAAGTGACATACGCCATGATCGCCAGCCTTCTGAAGGAGGACGCGGCCAGTTTGCGCTGCCTTGTAAACGGTGAGGCCTCTGACAGCTTTACCGTTACCATGGATTATACGGAGCCTGAGCTGACTACCCCTGCGGAAGCGGCGGATCCCGTCATTCTCAGCGGCACCACCGTGGAGACCGTTCCTGTGGAAGAGCCCGCGGTTGAGCTCCCTGAGGGCTATGAAGAGGCTGAGGCCAATTTCAAAGCCGCTGAGCAAAAGCTGAACCAGGCCGTTGCGGCTCTCTATGACGCGCAGGTCCGGCTGGATGCTGCTAAAAAGGCCTACGATGAGCTGCTGGCCGCTTCCGCCGCTGAGGAAGTTCCCCCGGAGACAGAAGCCCCTGCGGACGAGGTTCCCGAAGTTCCAGTGGAGTCTGAGGTCCCCGAGGTTCCTGCGGAGTCTGAGGTTTCCGAGATTCCTGCGGAGCCTGAGGTTCCCGGAGAGCCCGAAATTCCTGTGGAGGCGGAAGTGGCGCCCCAGGAGGAGATCCTTGCTTCCTCTGAGGCCGGTGTGTACAGCGCTCCTCCGGCAGAGGATGGCAGCGACGAGCTGGATGCCGCCAAGGCAGAGCTGGACGCCGCCCAGGCCGCTTATGACCAGGCCCTGGCCGCCAAGGACGCTGCCCAGGCCGAGTATGACGCCGCTTTGGACGCCCTGAACGCCCTTAAGAATGCCCCGATGGCCACCATGAGCCTGGCCATGGAGGCAGGCACCTACGCCGATGATCCTCTGAGCAACTACAGCGTTGTCATCAACTACCAGTTTGAAAACGGAGACACGGCTTACGATTCCTACACTGCCTCTCTGGCGGCTGGCTCCAGCTTCAACACTACGGTCACCTTCCCGGTAATCCAGGGCTATCTGGCTTATGTGAATGATGTGGAGCAGACCACCCTGACCATCGACATTACGTCCATTCAGGCGGATGTGACTTACACGGTTACCTACAAGCCCACCAATGTGAACTACACCGTCAACCACTACCAGCAGAACCTCAATGACGATCAGTACACTTTGGCTGAGAGCGAAACCAAGCAGGGCCTGACCAACTCCCAGGTCCCGGAAGTGGGCAAGACTTACGAAGGCTTCTACGCCCTGCTCTACGAACGGCCCAACATCGCCGCAGATGGATCCACGGTGGTGGAAGTGTACTATGACCGGTACTACTACCTCATGAACTTCGATCTGGACGGCGGCTACGGCACCGAGCCCATTTACGCCCGGTACGATGCCCCTCTGGGCACTGTGAATACCCCCACCAAGGCCGGTTACGCATTCAGCGGCTGGACCCAGACTGCGGGAGACACCGCTGCGGAAACTCTGCCCGCGAAGATGCCTGCCGAAAATCGGACCTATCATGCCATCTGGACCGCGGACGCCACCGCCAACGTCACCGTTGTCTTCTGGGGCGAGAACGCCAACGATGAGGAGTATTCCTATATTAAGTCCGCTAATGTCCAGATAAAGCCCGGCACGAAGTTTACCTACAGTGAAACAGGTTCCCTGATATGCGGAGTGGAACCGCATACCCATGTGGAAGCCTGCTATGCGTTTACCTGTACGAAGGAAGAGCATACCCATGATGCAGACACTTGCTACACCATTGAATGCGACATTACAGAGCATGACCACAGCAATTGTACTCTGGACTGTACCCATCATACACTGGACTGCTATTCCGCTGGATCTTATACACTCCGTGAGACGGAGCAGCCTTATGAGCTTTCTAATATCACGACTGATGGTTTTCACGATTATACGGGTCGGTTTGGTACTACACACTATTATCTCCGTTTAAATGGTACTTGGTACTGCGCGCATTATCAGATTTTGGGATATTGGATTAATTATGATGAACAAGAAATTTCGCTCAGTTGTAACCACACCCATACCGATTCCTGTTACACCTGCGGTCTGCCAGCCCACAGCCATACAAGTGATTGTAAAGAGCTGATTTGCACAAAGGATGAGCATACCCACTCCGACTACACCGGTGAATGCTACACCCAGATCTGCACCGTGCCTGAGCATACCCACAACTCCGAGTGCTACATGAACGGAGCTGGACTGGATTCCAATCTGTGGACCTTTGTCAAATCCGACACTGTCACCGTTGCCGCCGATGGTTCCAGTGTGGTCAATGTTTACTATGATCGCGTTGAGAAGACTCTGACCTTTAAATACAACTATAATAGTAGGTGGGGTTATCAGACAACGGAGACAATCACCGCCAAATGGGGTTCCAAGATTTCCACCGAGTATGTTGACATTGCGAATGATGCCGGCAGTACTTTCTGGACGCTTAATGATAATGGTTCTGGTCCATATACCAACTATTTTGGTGTTATGCCTCAGAACAGCGCAACTTATTATCACCAGTATGATAGTGGTAAAGATGGCAGCATGACCTATTGGGGTGAAGCTTTAAATGATTTTCCGGGAACATACTCTGTAAAGCTTTTTGAAGTTGGCGGCGTAGGCGGTTACTACGTTTCCGACGAAGACCACTATGAATTTGAAGGCTTCACCTATGTCAGCGGTACGGGAAATGGGGAAAGCTGTATTGGTGCAAAATTTTACTACTCCCGTAACAGCTATACCCTGACCTTCAATGACGGCTACTCCAACGTCAGGGAAGAGAGCGTCAAGTACGAAGCCCCCCTGAGCACCTATGCTTCCTACGTTCCCGAAGTACCCAGTGCCTATGAGCCCGGTTCCGTCACCTTCGGCGGCTGGTATTTGAATCCTGAGTGCACAGGCGCTGAGTATAAGCTGGCAGATCACACCATGCCTGCGGACAACATCCTGCTCTATGCCAAGTGGGTCCCAGTCTCCCATACCGTTACTTTCTACCTGGACCGGGACGCCTACACCGCTGGCACTGCCCTTGAAACCCCTGCTCCGCAGACCGTCCTCCACGGCAGTCTGATGGAGGAAGTCACCGCTCCCACCAACGGCAGCTATACCTTCGTCGGCTGGTTCTATCTGGAAGACGGTGTGGAGAAGGCCTTTGACCCCGCCAACATGCCGGTGAACAAGGATCTGGACCTGTACGGCAAGTGGAGCTCCAACGTCCTGAAGCCCTACACCATCTACTACAAGATTCAGAACACCGACACCCAGATCGCCGATCCCACCACCGGCTCCGGCCTGGCGGGCATCACAAAGACCTTTGAAGCCAAGGGCGGCGAGGAGCTGTATGCCGATTATCAGGAAGGCTACTTCCCCCTCGTTCAGAGCCACTCCCTGACCATCGACATCGACGCCACCGAGGAGAACGACACCAATGTCTTCACCTTCTGGTATGTACAGAAGGATGCCGTACCCTACATTGTCAGGTATGTCAATGCAGAGACCGGCGAGGAATTGGAGGAACAGCTGGTGGTTGCGGACAACCGCAAGGCTGTAGTCACCGAGAAGTTCAAGCCCATCTCTGGCTACATGCCCGACGCCTACCAGAAGCGTCTGGTTGTCACCGGTGCGGAGGCCGAGGAATGGATCACTGTCACCGTAGACGGTGCGGAAGTTCGGGTTCACCCTGACAATGTCCTGACCTTCTACTACACCGAGGACAACGTGCACGCCTACTACAAGATCACGCACTACACCGAGAATCTGGCCCTTGACGCCCAGGGCAACAGAACCTGGACCGAGTACGTCTCTTCCGAAATTATAGGCGAGATCGGACAGACTTACACCGCCGAAGAACTGACCATCCCTGGATTCACCTTTGATGCCACGGTGGATGAAACCGTTCAGAGTGGTGAGCTGACTGCGGAAGGTCTGGATCTGAAGCTGTACTACGTCAGAAACGAATATCCCTACCAAGTCCAATATCTGGAGTACGGCACCAATACGCCCCTGCACGCTCCCAAGGACGGCACCGGCAAGTTCGGCCAGATAGTATCTGAGAGCGCCGTGGACATTGAGGATTACCAGGTGGTCGGAGATACTTCCAAGACCCTGAACATCCAGATCGAGGAAGACCAGACACCTGTCAAGAACATCATTGTCTTCTACTACGAAGAGAAGGAGGTCACCATCAACTATGAGGTGGTAGGACCCGATGGCTGCGGCACGGTGGATCCCGTCTCTGAAACGGTCAAGGTAAAGTCCGGTACAGCCCAGGGCTCTACGGCCGCGGCTGCTTCCGAAGATTACATCTTTGTGGGCTGGTATGCGGACGAAGATTGTACCATCCCGGTTGATTCTGCTCTGGTGAGCGATAATCATTTCACCCCCGCAAAGGTAAATGATAAGAACGTGGCTGCTACATACTATGCCAAGTTCGAGGAGGCAAGCGGCGACCTGACCATTCAGAAGAGGATCACCGAAGGTTCTGTGGATCAGTCCTTCCTGTTTGTGATCACTTGTGAGGGCAATGCTGCGTTCAAGATGGAAGTGATTGTCCCCGGCAACGGGTCCGTGACCATTAAGGATCTGCCTAGCGGAAACTATACCGTTACGGAAATCACGGACTGGAGCTGGCGGTATGACATCGTCGGAAGTGTCAGCCAGACCGTGAAGGTTGGCCCCGAGGATCCTACAGTGACATTCAAGAATAAGCGAACCGATGACCATTGGCTCGACGGCAGCGACAGCCTGGAGAATGTGTTCGATGCGGTTCAGACGGCCACCGGTGAATGAGAAAGGAGGCGGCAGCTATGTATCAAGGAAAATATGGTAATACAAATCCTGCGGCCTCCGCTCCCCGGCGGCGCAGAAGACATCGCAGACTGAATCCCAGATTTGTTGTCATGGCCAGCATCCTTACTCTGCTCATTGGCATGGTGGGCGGGTCTCTGGCATACCTGATTACCAGCACAGATCCTGTGAAAAACGTGTTCACCCCTGGCAGTGTGACGCCGGATATCACCGAGGAATTCGAAGACAACGTCAAGAAGGATGTTGCTGTGAAGAATACCGGCAATGTTCCCGTCTACATCCGCGCCAAGGTGATCGTCACCTGGGAAAATGCGGATGGAACCGTCCTGGGCGAACAGCCTGTGGAAGATGAGGACTACGATATTAGGTACACCGAAGATGGCTGGATTCAGGGAAGCGACGGCTTCTACTACTATACGACGCCTGTAGGCGCGAGTGCATCCACCGGCGTGCTTTTCACAGATTGTGAGCCTAAGCAGCCGGCTCCCCAGAAGGGCTACACCCTCCATGTGGAGATCCTGTCGCAGGCCATTCAGGCGGACGGTGTTGACGGCAGTGGAATGCATCCTGTGACTTTGGCCTGGGGCAGTCATGTCACCGTCAAAGATGACGGCACCCTGCGCGTGGGTTGATAGGGAAGGAGGAACAAGAACATGAAAAAGCGTGTATTTGCACTCCTTCTGACCCTGGTCCTGGTTCTGGCGGCTCTGCCCGTCAGCGCCATGGCCGCCGGCGGCAGCGTGACCTTCAAGGGCAAGACCCAGGGGTTCTCCTTTGACCCCGGCAGCGGTTACTCCAGCACGGACCTTTTCGGCGGCTTTAAGGGTGTCATGCCCGGCGACGAGCTGTCCGAGACCGTCACCGTCACCAACAAGGCCAGGGAGTTTGACTATGTAAAGGTCTACCTGCGGGCCAGGACCCACAGCAACTCCTCCAACACCATGGTTGCCTCCGACCCCGAGTACGGCAAGGACGCCGTGGAGATGAAGGACTTCCTGTCCAAGCTGACCATGCGGGTCTACAACGGCAGCAAGCTGATCTTCGAGGCTTCCCCCGAGGAACTGGACGGCCTGAGCAAGAACGTCTACCTTGGAAGCCTGGAGAAGAACGAGAATCTGAAGCTGACCGTTGAGCTGGATGTACCCATCGAGCTGGGCAACGAGTACGCCAACCGGGTAGGCGAGGTAGACTGGGTCTTCACCGTAGAGGGCTTCAACTACAGCGACAGCCCCAAGACCGGCGACGAGTTCAACATGGTCCTGATGATCGGCATCATGGCCGTCAGCGCCGTGGGCATTGTGGCAGTTATCGTTCTCCTGCGCAAGCGCGGCAAGAAGGAATAAGCCCAGGATTCACGGAATTCATCCGGGCAATGAGAAAAGCAAAACAGCCCGCCCGGGATTCGGGCGGGCTGTTTCCAAAGGCAAATTCGGAAGCTTCCCATACGGCGGCGTGCCAAAGGGACGGTTCAGCCGTGCGTTCGCATAAATCCGCGGCGAAACGGTGACACTTGAATCATACCCCATTGGCGGCCTGCCGTCACCGGGGGAGCGGAAAGGAGACTGCCCTATGAAAACTTCCAGCGACTTGTCCGGCCAGATCTTCGGCCGTTGGACGGTGCTGAACGATTCGATCACTACCCCGAAGGGGGAGCGCAAATGGCTCTGCCGCTGCGCCTGCGGCACAGAGCGTTACGTTCTGGAGCGTTCTTTGCGTTCCGGGGGGTCCTTAAGCTGCGGCTGCCTGCGCAAGGACTCGGCCCGTGAGGCCAACGCCTACGACCTGACCGGCCGGGTCTTCGGAGACCTGACGGTTCTGGGGCCCTCCCGTGAGCGGCGGAGCTACGGGGGCCAGTGGTGGCAC